>JAGQTQ010000002.1:0-39277 GCA_020438905.1 Mycobacterium sp. | reverse complement strand
CACGCTGACGATCGTGGCGATGTTCGCGGTCAGCGGCACCTATCACCGGGTGCACTGGACCTCGCCGTCCGCTCGCAAGTGGATGAAGCGGCTGGACCACTCGATGATCTTCATCTTCATCGCCGGCAGCTACACCCCCTTCGCGATGCTCGCGCTGCCCGAGCGGGACGGTTGGGTGCTGTTCTGGATCGTCTGGGGCGGCGCGCTGGCCGGAGTGCTGCTCAAGACGTGCTGGCCGACGGCCCCCCGCTGGGTCGGGGTGCCGCTGTATCTGCTGCTGGGCTGGGTGGCGGCCTGGTTCATCGGGCCGATCCTGCACGGGGCCGGTGTCACCGCGGTGGTCCTGCTGATCGTCGGCGGCGCGCTCTACAGCATCGGCGGGGTGCTCTACGCGCTCAAGTGGCCCAACCCGTGGCCGACGACCTTCGGCCACCACGAGTTCTTCCACGCCTGCACGGCGGTGGCGGCGATCTGCCACTACATCGCGATGTGGTTCGCCGTCTTCTCCTGACCGGCGGCCGGGAGCGATCCCGAAATCACACCGGCGTGACGTGCTCCGCCGACCAGTAGGCCTTCATCGAGGTGATCCGGCCATCGCGATCGAAGACCATCACGTCGATCGGCTCGATGCGGACCCGGCCCTCGCCGGCGCCGACGGTGATGGCGAACATGAAGGCCGCCTCGTGGCCGGCCACCCGCAGGGCAAGCAGTTCGGTCTCCCGCGACATATTCTCGAGGTTCTTGTAGAACCCGTGGATGGCGTGCCGACCGATGTGCACCTCGCCGCCCCCGACCGGATCCTCCACGGTGGCGTCATCGGCGAACAACTCGACGATCTGATCCGCGGTACCGCTCGCCACGAGCTCCAGGTAGCGGTTGACGCGGGTGGCGATGTCCTCGGCGGTAACCATGGCGCCAGGCTACCCGGGCACCCCGAGTGCCTCGGCGAGTTCGGCGGCGCCGGTCACCGGAAGGTCGCATACCCGGCCGCGGCACACGTAAGCGGCATCGTGGAAGGCGGCATCGTGCCCGCGCACCCGGTCCCGGCCGGACAGCAGCGGGACGGAATCCATCGGCCCGCCGACGACGACGGTCCCGCCCGGGGCCATCCGGCGGGCCGCGGCCAGCAACTCCGAATCCGCGCCGGCGGCCGCGACCGCCACCTGCAGCGGACCTCGCACCGCGGCCTCGGCGACGGCCAGCCAGTGCCCCGCCGACCGCGGGGCGCGGGCCACCAGCGGTGAGTGCGCCAGCAACGTCTGCGCGGCCGCTTCGCCGTATCGGGCGGCACGCTCGGGGCCGACGAGATGAGCGGCGGTCAACAGCGCCTCGGCGATCGAGGACGCCCCCGACGGTGTGGCGCCGTCGACCGGGTCGGCGGGGCGGACCATCAGCTGTTCGGCGTCGTCGGCGGTGTCGAACCAGCGGCCCGGCCGGTCCGGGTCGGCGAAATGTCGCAGCGCCAGGTCGATCAGTCCCGCCGCCCGGTCGAGCCAGCTCGATTCGCCGGTCAGCTGGTGGAGCGTGAGCAGGCCGGTGGCCAGCATCGCGTGATCCTCCAGGATCGCCGAACTGTCACCGATCACCCCGCCCAGGCTGGCCCGCCGGAGCCGGCCGTCGACCAGATGCAGATCGACGAGGGCCGAGGCGCACCGCAGGGCCGCATCGAGGAGAACCGGATCGTCCAGCGCGACACTGGCCTCGGCCAGTGCCGTGATCGCCAGGCCGTTCCAGGCGGTGACCACCTTCTCGTCGCGGGGCGGCTGCGGCCGGTTACCTCGCGCCGCCAGCAGGGCCGCACGGACCCGTTCGAAACGTCCGGTCTCCCCGGGCAAGGGATCGTGGTCGGCGGGAAGTTGCAGCACCGAGGTCCCGTGCTCGAAAGTGCCCTCATCGGTCACCCCGAAAACCGTTGCCGCCCAGGCCCCGTCGTCACCGCCGAGGACCTCGTTCAGTTGCGCCGGGGTCCAGACGTAGGTCGAGCCCTCGACGCCGGCGGCGTCGGCGTCCAGCGACGATGTGAACACCTCGCCGCTGCGCAGGTCGGAGAGCAGGAACGCGGCCGTCTCCGCGGCCACCCGCCGGGCCAGCGGGTCGCCGGTGCGCCGGGCCCAGTGCGCGTAAACGCGCAGCAGCAGCGCATTGTCGTAGAGCATCTTCTCGAAGTGCGGCACCACCCAGTCGGCGTCCACGCTGTAGCGGGCGAACCCGCCGCCGAGTTGGTCGTAGAGACCGCCGCGGGCCATCGCCACGCAGGTTCGCCGCACGGTGCTCAACGGCGCCGGGGAGGCGGTGCGTTCGTGGCTGCGGATCAACGCCTCCAGCAGCGCCGACGGCGGGAACTTGGGTGCCCCGCCGAAACCGCCGCGGACGGCGTCCTCCTCGCGCAGCACCGCGGCCACGGCCCGGTCGCAGAGCGCGGGCTGTATCTCCGGGCCCCCGCCGTGCGGGCCCGCGGCCATCCGTCGCAGTTCGCCGGTGATGTGGTCACTGGCCTGCTCCACTTCCTCGCGGCGGTCGCGCCAGGCCTCACCCACCGCCGCCAGCAGTGCCAGGAACTGCGCTTTGGGGAAATAGGTGCCACAGAAGAAAGGACGACCGTCGGGGGTCAGGAAGCAGGTCATCGGCCAACCGCCCTGCCCGGTCATCGCGACGGTGGCATTCATGTAGACCGCGTCGAGGTCGGGCCGTTCCTCGCGATCGACCTTGATGCACACGAACTCGTTCATCACGGCGGCGACCTCGCCGTCCTCGAACGACTCGTGGGCCATCACATGGCACCAGTGGCAGGCCGCGTAACCCACCGAGAGCATGACCGGTACGTCCCGGCGAACCGCCTCGGCCAGCGCTTCGGCGCCCCACTGTTTCCAGTGCACCGGGTTGTCGGCGTGCTGGCGCAGATAGGGGCTGATCGCGCCGGAGAGTTCGTTACCCGCCGGACTCATCCGCGCGCTCCCCGGTCTCGGCCGTCGACGTGTCCCGGTCCGGAGTCCCGCCTGCGTCGGTGGTGTCGAAGCTTCCCGGCACCCGGCGCAGGTGGCGGTTCATCGACCAGACCAGGGCGAACACCCCGATCAGCAGCAGCACGACGACGAGCAGGCCCATCGGGCTGGCCTTGCCGAAATCCGGGCCGGTGTTGGCCGGTTCCTCGGCGAGCAGGGTGATCATCAACGGGGTCACTCGAAGGCCTCGATTCCGGCGAAAAGGTCGTCTTCCGGGGATATGGCGGGCACTCGGGAGCGAGCCAACTCGAACTCCTCGGTGGGCCAGAGCCGGTGCTGCCACTCTAACGGGGTCGCGAAGAAGAACCCGTCCGGGTCGATCTGGGTGGCGTGTGCCCGCAGCGCGTCGTCGCGCCGGGCGAAGTAAGAAGCACAGTGCACCCGGGTGGTCACCCGGTGGGCGAACACGTCCTGGTCGGCGTCCCAGTGCTCCAGCCAGCGGGCGAAGGGCCCCTCCTGCCCGTGCCGGGCGAACTCGTCCTGCAGTGTCTGCAGACGTTGTCGGAGAAAGCCGTGGTTGTAGTAGAGCTTGCTGACCGCCCAGGCCGGACCGGCCTCCGGGTGCAGACGGGCGTCGGCCGCCGCTTCATAGGCCGCGACCGACACCTGATGGCAGCGGATGTGATCCGGGTGCGGGTAGCCCCCGTTCTCGTCGTAGGTGGTCATCACGTGCGGACGAAACTCACGGATCACCTTCACCAACTCGGCGACCGGCTCCTCCAGCGGCACGAGCGCGAAGCAGCCCTCCGGCAGCGGCGGCAACGGGTCGCCCTCGGGCAGGCCGGAGTCGACGAACCCCAGCCAGCGATGTTCGACCCCGAGGATCTCGGCGGCCCTTGCCATCTCGTCGCGACGGATGTCGGCGATGCGGCCCCGGACCTCCGGAAGGTCCATGGCCGGATTGAGAATGTCGCCGCGTTCGCCACCCGTCAGGGTCACCACCATGACGCGCTTGCCCTCGTCGACGTACCGGGCCAGCGTGGCCGCGCCCTTGCTGGACTCGTCATCGGGATGGGCGTGGATCGCCATCAGCCGCAGTTCGCTCACGTCGTCCTCTGGAGGTCTCCGGTTTAGGTCGACGCCAATAGTCCCACCCCGGGTGGGGGTGCCCGCAATCCAGCCCATCGCTGCGGGGCACACTCAACACCCATGACCGAGACTCCCGGAGGCCGGCCGCCCCCGCCGTCACGCTACGGTCGCGCCCCGATGCCAACGGCCAAGCGGAGGCGGCTGACGATCCTGCTGGGCGGGGCGGCGGTTCTGGCCGCTCTGGCGGTCGCCGTGCTTTCCTACCAGCGCTTCGAGGGCAACGACGTAGAGGGCGAGACGGCCGCCTACCAGGTCATCGACGACCGGACGGTGTCGGTCACGATCAGCGTCACCCGCAAGGACCCGGCACGTCCGGTGGTGTGCATCGTCCGCGCCCGATCCTATGACGGCGCGGAGACCGGACGGCGCGAGATCGTCGTCGGGCCGTCATCGGCCAAGACCGTGCAGGTCACCACCACGGTCTCGTCCTACGCCCGACCGGTGATGGGTGACATCTACGGATGCGGCACCGAGGTGCCCGGATACCTCGCTCCGCCCTGAGCCCGCGCTGCCGAACAGCAAACCTCTTGCCCCCGAAAACCGGGATGGCTCGGCAGGCCCCGGTGCTACACTCGCGGCATACACGGTTCCTCCTATGGAGCCGTGTATTGCTTCATGAGCGGGTTGACTCGCGGCTCGGGGTGGCAGTCCGGGACGGCACAGCACGCGACACCGCCGGGCTGCACTGCGACAGCGCGACATAGACGATCTTGAGGAGCGCGACGAGATGACCGACAACCAGGTGGTCTGGCTGACCGAGGAGTCGTATGACCGGCTCAAGGGCGAGCTCGATCAGTTGATCGCGAATCGTCCGGTCATCGCCGCCGAGATCAACGACCGCCGTGAAGAGGGCGACCTCCGCGAGAACGGCGGCTATCACGCCGCCCGCGAGCAGCAGGGCCAGGAAGAAGCCCGCATCCGCCAACTGCAGGAGCTGCTCAACACCGCCAAGGTGGGCGAAGCGCCCAAGCAGTCAGGGGTGGCCCTGCCCGGCTCGGTGGTCAAGGTCTACTACGAGGGCGATGAGTCCGACACCGAAACCTTCCTGATCGCCACCCGACAGGAGATCGTCAGCGACGGCAAACTCGAGGTGTATTCGCCGAACTCCCCGCTCGGCGCCGCACTGCTCAACGCAAAGGTCGGCGAGACCCGCTCCTACACCGTTCCCAGCGGCAACACCGTCACGGTGACGCTGGTCAGCGCCGAGCCCTACCACTCCTAGCCCGCCGCACGCCTGCGGCCGTGGCCCGCATCGCAGAGGATCTGCTCCTGCTGCTGCTCGACAACCCCGAGGCGCAGCCGCGGCTGGACCGTTCCCGGCTGCAGCGGGTGCTGGCCGCCGCACTGGTCTGCGATCTGGCGTTCCAATGCCGGGTGCGTCCCGCGCTGCCCGATGAAGGGGTGACGGCCGGGCATTTACTGGCACTGGCCGGCCCGGTGCCGCCCGACCCGGCGGTGCGTCCCGCTCTTACGCTGCTGCAGGAGGGGCCGATCAGTCCCGCCTCGGCGATCGCCCGGATCCGAAAGCATGCCGAAGACGACGTCCTGGACCAATTGCTGCGCACCGGTCAGATCCACCAGATCTCGCTGACATCGCATCGGCTACGCCGCAACCACTACCGGTGGCCGGCGAAGAACCGGGGCCGGGTCGCAGTGGCCAGGGCCGAACTGCTCGGCGCGCTTTTCGAAGGCCGTCACCCACAGCCGGTGACCGCGGCGGTGATCGGTCTGCTCTACGGCGTCGACGGGTTCGGTGCGGTCGTGACCCTCAACGACCCCGGGGTGCAGGCCGTGGCCGATCGGGCGGCCGAACTGGGCGAGGGCGGCTGGGCCGACCGGCGCGACACCGCCGAGGTCAACCTGTCGTTGACCCTCACCGAGATGGTGGCCGCGCTGCGATAACCGGCGCGGGGCGACCGGAATTGACCTGGATCTACCCCAGCGCCTGGCGCAAATCCGCGAGCAGGTCGGCGGGGTGTTCGATCCCGACCGAGAGCCGCACCAGATCCTCGGGCACCTCGAGTTGGGAGCCGGCCGTCGAGGCGTGCGTCATGGCACCCGGATGCTCGATCAACGACTCCACTCCCCCGAGTGATTCGGCGAGGATGAAAATCTCTGTGCGCGAGCACAACTCGCGCGCGGCCTGAATCCCCCCGCGCATCCGGACCGACACCATGCCGCCGAAGCCGCGCATCTGACGGGCCGCGACGGCGTGACCGGGGTGCTCCGGCAGGCCCGGGTAAAGCACCTGGCCGACCGCGGGATGGCCGGCCAGGAACGCGGCCACCTGCGCGGCGTTGTCGCTGTGCCGTTGCATCCTGAGCTCCAGCGTCTTGAGCCCGCGCATCGTCAGGTAGGCGTCGAACGGCCCGGGTACCGCGCCGGCCCCGTTCTGCAGGAATGCGAAGGCGGCGTCGAGCTCCTCGTCGTCGGTCACCAACGCACCACCGACCACGTCGGAGTGGCCCCCGATGTACTTGGTCGTGGAGTGCAACACGATGTCGGCGCCGAGTGTCAGCGGCTGCTGCAGAGCGGGCGAGGCGAAGGTGTTGTCCACCAGAACCGTCGCCCCCGCCGCACGGCCGATCTCGGCGATCGCGGCGATATCGGCGATCGACAGCAGCGGATTGGTGGGTGTCTCCACCCAGATCATCCGGGTGTTGGCGGTGATCGCTGCACGAACCGCGTCGAGGTCGGACAGGTGCACCGGGGTGTGCTCGACGCCCCACTGCCGGAACACCTTGTCGATCAACCGGAAGGTCCCACCGTAGGCGTCGTCGGGGATGACGATGTGGTCGCCGGGGCGAAGGACGGCCCGCAAGGCACAGTCGCTGGCGGCCATCCCGGAACTGAAGGCACGGCCGAATCTGCCCTCTTCGACCGCCGCCAGAACCCTCTCCAGAGCGGAACGGGTGGGGTTTCCGGTTCGGGCGTACTCGAACCCGCCCCGCAACCCGCCCACGCCGTCCTGGGCGAAGGTGCTGCTGGCATAGATCGGCGCGTTGACCGCCCCGGTTGCCGGGTCCGGGTGATAACCGGCGTGGATCGCGGTGGTGGCGAAACCCCGCCGGCGGTGTGTGTCGGCCATTCAGACGGTCGCCGGTGCCACTGAACCGCCGCTGAGCTTGCGGTAGGTGTACACCAGGAACAGGTAGGCCACCGGAGCCGCCACGAGCAGACCCACGCCGCACAGCAATGCACCGACGACGATCAGGGCCAGGAAGACCAATGCGGCCAGCAGAACCTGTCCGAAATTGGACTTGACGATGCCGATGCTGGCCCGGATCCCGTCGATCGGCGACAGGTTGCGGTCGACGATGGCGACGGTGCTGAACCACGCGAAGAGCATGACGGCCAGCCCCGGAATGATGCACAGCACCAAGCCGACCGCGGTCAGGATGTCGACGATCAGGACCGCCACCACCACGGCGACGATATTGCGCGGCCGGAAGAACGAACCGATCGACACCTGTTGGCCGTTGGCGATGTCGAGCAGGCCGCCGTATCCGGCTGAAGCGATGGCACCCTTGACCGCTATCTGGATGATCGCGCCCAGGAACAACACCGCGATGCCGCCCCCGGTGAGAGTCGACGTCGTGGTCTCGATCAGCGTGTCACCGGCATCATAGGAGGTGAACGTCTCCGGTGAGACGGCATCCATTGTTACGCGCACCAGTAGATTCAGGGCGAATCCGATCAACCAGAACACGAAGGTCGCCACGATCAGCGGCACCGGGTTCTTGGTGAATTTGTTCCACGCCCAACCCAGGGCCTCGCCGATGCTGTAGCGGGGAGCGCCGTACCCGGGAGGCGGTGGTGCGTACCCCCCTTGAGCCGGCGGCGGCGGGGGGTAGCCACCGGGCGGCGGGGGCGGATAGGCGCCGGGCGGAGGCGGCGGATAACCGCCGGGCGGCGGGGGCGGATAACCGCCGGGCGGCGGGGGCGGATAACCGCCGGGCGGCGGATAAGAGCCGGCAGGGGGCGGATAGCCCCATCCCGGCGGTGGCGGCGGCGCGCCGTAGCCGCCCTGGGGGGCCTGCGGAGCCGGCCCTGCCGGGGGTGGGGCGGGGAAGCCCCCCGAGGGGGGTTGCTCGCCGGGATTGGGCGGCTGCGTCATGGTTTTTCCTCCGGAGTTCGGTTGGGATCAGATCGGCAGGCAGACGGTCGACATGACCTTGTCGGCAAAGGTCTGGCGCTTGGCGTCCCACAAGGGCCACAGGTAGCCGAGGTAGCACAGCGCGCTGTCGAGAAGGTGGGCCAGCTGGCGCACGACTGAGAGCCCGAAACCGATGGGCCGGCCGGTGCTCTCGGCGACGACCTTGAACTTCATCACCGACTTGCCGATGCTCGAGCCGGTCGTCCCCTGCCGGTATCCGAGGTTCCACACCGCGAAGGCCACCGCGGCGACGGCGAACACCACCGCCAGGACCACGCCCAGCGCCGTGGGCTGCGAGGCGCAGGCGAGGCCGTAACCCTGATCGTCGCTGGTGCTGACGCACTCGTTCGACGCGGTACCGAGCATGGCAACCTGGCCGATACCCGTCAACACCACGACGGGCAGCACGTCGATGAAGTAGGCGGCCACTCTGGTGATCCACGAGGTGTAGGCCTGTTTGGGCAGCGCGGCGAGGGGCGCCTGCGGATGATAGCCACCCGGCGCCGGGTGATAACCCCCCGGCTGCGGGTAGTAGCCGCCCGGAGGGTAGTAACCGCCCGGAGGCGGGAACCCCCCCGGGGGCGGTGGGCCGACGGGCGGGACGGGCGGTTGGGTCATGGGTTCCTCTGGTCAGGAATCGGACGGGCCAACCCTATCGCGTCAACGCCGCCGCGGACCCTCGGAGAGATACCCGAGCAAATCGTGGCGGGTGATGACCCCCACCGGCTTGCCGCCTTCCACCACCATCACGGCGTCACCGTCGTGCAGCGCCTCGGCAGCCGCGCTGAGCCGCTCCCCGGCGCCGATCAGCGGCAGTGGCGGGCTCATGTGCAGGGCGACCGCGTCGGCGAGGTGCGCGCGTCCCTCGAACACCGCGGAGAGCAACTCGCGTTCGGACACGCTGCCCGCCACTTCACCGGCCATCACCGGCGGCTCGGCACCGACGACCGGCATCTGCGACACCCCGTACTCCCGCAGGATCCCGATGGCATCGCGCACCGTCTCCGAGGGGTGGGTGTGCACCAGATCGGGCAGTTCACCCGACTTGCCGCGCAGCACGTCGCCCACGGTGGGTTCGGGCAGTGACTCGTCGAGCGGCCTGCGCAGGAATCCGTAGGAGGACATCCACGCGTCGTTGAAGATCTTCGACATGTAGCCGCGTCCCCCGTCGGGCAGCAACACCACGACCAGGGCGTCGGGGCCGGCCTTCTCGGCCACCCGCCGGGCGGCGACCACCGCCATTCCGCAGGATCCGCCGACGAGAAGACCCTCCTCGCGCGCGAGCCGCCGGGTCATATCGAAGGAGTCGAAATCCGAGACCGCGATGATCTCGTCCGGAATGTCCTTGTCGTAGGCGGCCGGCCAGAAATCCTCGCCGACGCCCTCGACCAGGTAGGGCCGGCCCGTACCGCCGGAGTACACCGAGCCCTCCGGGTCCGCGCCGATGACCTTGACCCGGCCGCCGGAGATCTCCTTGAGGTAGCGCCCCGCCCCGGTGATGGTCCCGCCGGTTCCCACCCCGGCGACGAAATGGGTGACCTTGCCGTCGGTGTCGGCCCAGATCTCCGGCCCGGTGGTTTCGTAGTGGCTGGCCGGACCGTTCGGGTTCGAGTACTGGTCGGGCTTCCAGGCTCCGTCGATCTCCTCGACCAGACGGTTGGACACGCTGTAGTAGCTGTCCGGATGGTCGGGCGGGACCGCCGTCGGGCAGACCACGACCTCGGCGCCGTAGGCGCGCAGCACGTTCTGCTTGTCCTCGCTGACCTTGTCCGGGCAGACGAACACGCATTTGTAGCCGCGCCGTTGGGCGACCAGCGCCAAGCCGACGCCGGTGTTGCCGGAGGTGGGTTCGACTATGGTGCCGCCCGGCTTGAGTTGGCCGCTGGCCTCGGCGGCGTCGATCATCTTGACCGCGATGCGGTCCTTCGAGCTGCCACCGGGGTTGAGGTATTCGATCTTGGCGACCACGGTCGCCGCACCCGGCGGGACCACGGAGTTCAACTTCACCAGTGGGGTATTGCCGATGAGATCGGTGATGTGCTCGGCGATGCGCATGCCTACATCGTCTCAGGCGGCTGTCCCGGCCCCGCGGGGCACCGCGAGACCGGGACTATCCGGTCGCCTCGCGGATGTACTCGCCGATCTGGCGCAGTGAGCGGTCGGACTCCGGGATGATCGGCGCCGCCAGCTGGAAATCGTGGATCTGGCCACGCCACACCCGCACCTCGGTCGGCACGCCCGCGGCCGCCAACCGCCGCGCCGCCAGGCGCGCGTCGTGCAGCAGCACCTCCGAGCCGGAGACGTGGATCAGGGTGCGCGGCAGGCCCGGCTCGATGTGGTCGAGCGGTTCGTAGATGCCCTCCGGTTCGCCGTCGACGATGCGTTTCGCGGCGGCCCGGGCAATTAGGTCCAGCAGTGCGTCGAAGGCGCGCGGCGGGAACATCGCGTCGGTGCGGGCATTCGGGTGCGCCTGCTTGCCCTCCTTGGCCAGCTGCATCAGCGGTGAGATACCCACCAGCGCGGCGGGCTGATCGCCCTCGGCGTGCAGCCGCTGGGCCAGGGTCAGCGCCAGGTAGCCGCCCGCCGAGTCTCCCGCGATGACGATCTGCCCGGGGTCGTAGCCGCGCAGCCGCAGCCAGCGGTAGGCGTCGTAGCAGTCGTCGACGGCTTCACCGACCGAGTGCTTGGGGATGAGCCGGTAGTCGACGACGAGCACCGGTGTGTCGGCGTATTTGGACACCGCCGCCACGATCCGGCTGTGCGAGTTGACCCCGCAGGTCAAAAACGCGCCGCCGTGGATGTAGAGGACGATGCGCCGGCGGCCGTCGGCGGGCAGCACCCCGGGCGCCCGGACCAGCTGGGCGGTGGCATTGGGCAGCCCGATGGTGGCCCGCACCGTGCCGGCCTCGGGAACCAGTGCGCGGCCCAGGTAGTCCACCACGCCGAACGGCCACGGCAGGTGCGGCACGTGGCTGCCGACCGACAGTGCGGGGCGGATGGTCAGTCGACAGGCCAGCGAGGCGAGCCGGCCGGCCAGACTGGTCCCGGTTTCCACCACCTCGACCGGCGCACCGTCACTGACCGGATACTTGCGCGTGCTGCGCAACGGGCCGCTGCGGTATCGCACCGACGGGCGGGCCGCATTGCTCAGTGCAGTCATCTCGATCACTCCCCTACGCCGTTGTAGTACTGGAGCCCGGGCCAGACCTCCCCGGTGAACTCAGCGTGTACAGCTCTATGACGTTAAACAATCGGTGTAGTGAAAGTGTTACCAGATCCGGTACGGGACCGTGATCGCAGCGGTGGAGTTATGCACAGAGGGATTCACCGATCGCGGATAAACTCCCCGACGTGGGTATGCGCTCTCCGAGCCGGTCCACCGTCGCGGCGACGGCGGTGGGCATCGCCGCGTCGACCGGGGTGGGACTGCTGGGCGCCCGAAATCTGTTGACCGGCCAGGCCGATCAGGTCCGCCGGGTGATCCCCAAGTCCTGGGATGTGCCACCGCGCGCCGACGGCGTCTATCTCGACGACGGGCCCGCCCGACGCTGGCAACGGGGAACCCCCGTCGATCTGCACCTGATGGTCTTCGGCGATTCCACCGCTACCGGCTACGGCTGCCTGAACGCCGAAGAGGTACCCGGGGTGCTGCTGTCCCGCGGCCTGGCACAGCGCACCGGAAAGCGAATCCGGTTGAGCACCAAGGCGATTGTCGGGGCGACATCCAAGGGACTGTCCGGCCAGGTGGACGCGATGTTCGTCGCCGGACCGCCGCCGGATGCCGCGGTGATCATGATCGGCGCCAACGACGTGACGGCACTGAACGGCATCAGCCAGTCGGCGCGGCGCCTCGGCGACGCGGTGCGGCGGCTGCGGGCGGCCGGGGCGGTCGTCGTCGTCGGCACCTGCCCGGATTTCGGGGTCATCACCGCGATTCCGCAGCCGCTGCGGTGGGTGACCCGCGACCGCGGCCTGCGGCTGGCCCGCACCCAGGCACGCGCGGTGGCCGCCGCCGGCGGAATCCCGGTCCCGCTGGCCGACCTGCTGGCCTCGGAATTCCGTCAGTCGCCGGAGCTGATGTTCTCCGCCGACCGCTATCACCCGTCAGCGGCCGGCTATCGGCTCGCCGCGCAACAACTGCTGCCCGCACTGTGCGTTGCCCTCGGGGAGCCGGACGACGAGCTGCCCTGGCAGGCGCCCGCGGCAGCATCCCGGTCCCTGGGGTCCCGACTCGGGTTTCTGCCCGAGACCTGGCGGCGGCCGACCACCGGGGTGCCCGCACCGGTGGTCCTGACCGCCGAGTAGCGCCGAACCGGCCGTTTGCTGCTCCGCCCGCGGAGCGGCCCGGCGAATCGACTAACGTCACCAAAAAGCACGCACAAAGGAGTCGTCATGCCCGAAGCCGTCATCGTTGCCACCGCCCGCTCCCCGATCGGCCGCGCCGTCAAGGGGTCGCTGGCCACCATGCGTCCCGACGACCTGGCCGCCCAGATGGTCCGCGCCGCGCTGGCCAAGGTGCCCGCGCTGGATCCGCGCGACGTCGACGACCTGATGATGGGTTGTGCGCAGCCGGCCGGGGAGGCCGGCTACAACATCGCCCGTGCCGTCGCCGTCGAGCTCGGCTACGACTTCATGCCCGGAACCACGGTGAACCGGTACTGCTCGTCGTCGCTGCAGACCACCCGGATGGCCTTCCACGCGATCAAGGCCGGTGAGGGCGACGTGTTCATCTCCGCCGGCGTGGAGACCGTGTCCCGGTTCGGTGTCGGTGCCGCCGACGGTGCCCCGAACAGCAAGAACCCGCTGTTCGACGAGGCCCAGGCGCGCACCGCCAAGCAGTCCGAGGGCTCTGGCGAATGGCACGATCCCCGCGAGGACGGCAACATCCCCGACGTCTACATCGCGATGGGCCAGACCGCCGAGAACGTCGCGGCCTACACCGGCATCAGCCGCGAGGACCAGGACCGCTGGGGGGTGCGTTCGCAGAACCGCGCCGAGGAGGCCATCAAGAGCGGCTTCTTCGCCCGCGAGATCGTGCCGGTGACGCTGCCCGACGGCACCGTGGTCTCCACCGACGACGGCCCGCGCGCCGGCACCAGCTACGAGAAGATCAGCCAGTTGCAGCCGGTGTTCCGCCCGGGCGGCACCATCACCGCCGGCAACGCCTGCCCGCTCAACGACGGTGCCGCCGCCGTGGTGATCATGAGTGACACCAAGGCCAAGGCGCTGGGGCTGACCCCGCTGGCCCGCGTGGTGTCCACCGGCGTGTCCGGCCTGTCGCCGGAGATCATGGGCCTGGGCCCGATCGAGGCCGTCAAGAAGGCGCTGGCGAACGCCAAGATGGCGATCGGCGACATCGATCTCTACGAGATCAACGAGGCCTTCGCCGTGCAGGTGCTGGGCTCGGCCCGCGAGCTGGGCATGGACGAGGACAAGCTGAACGTCTCCGGCGGCGCGATCGCGCTGGGCCACCCGTTCGGCATGACCGGTGCCCGGATAACGGCGACTCTGCTGAACAATCTGTCGACTTACGATAAGAGCCTGGGCATCGAGACGATGTGCGTCGGCGGCGGCCAGGGCATGGCGATGGTGCTGGAGCGGCTCAGCTAAAGACTCCGGCTTCGATTCGCCCACCCGGCGCCAGGTGTACCGGGTGGGCGAATTGCTGTTGGGCTATCGGTACAGCGAGAACTCGGGCGCCCGCCGGTTCAGGAGCCAGTCGCCCACCTCGCGGGCCTTGTAGGCCACCGGGTCGTGCAGGGTGTGTGTGCGCAGGTTGCGCCAGTGCCGGTCGAATCCGTAGGCACTGGTGGTGGCTCGCGCACCCTGGATTTCGAACAGGCGCCCGGCCACGTCCAGGCCGACCTTGGTGGTCAGGTACTTGGCTTCGTACACCGCGACCGCGGCTTCGGCGCGCTCCTCCTCGCCGTTGCGACGAGTTCCTCGAGGTGGCGCGAAGACTGTGGGCAGGCGAAACCGTCACGCACAGAGGCGATTACCTTGATATCGAGGAGGCAGTGCTTGCGGCTCCGCCGAATCCGGTGCCACCCCTGTACTTCGGGGGCAGTTCGCGGGCGGGCCGGGCCGGTGGCCGCGCGGCACGCCGACGTGTACCTGACCTGGGGAGAACCGCCGGACGCCGTACGCGAGAAGGTCGAGTGGATCCGCGGTCTCGCCGCGGCGCAGGGACGCGCCGTCCGATTCGGCATCCGGCTGCACACCATCTCCCGCGACTCCTCGGCGCAGGCCTGGCAAACCGCCGATCAGCTGGTGGCCGCCCTGGACGAGGAGACGGTGCGCGCCGCGCAGGCCGGTCTGGCCCGCAGCCAGTCCGAGGGGCAGCGGCGGATGGTGGCCCTGCACGAGGAGAGCCGGCGCACCAGGTCGTGGCGCGACGCCCGCAGCCTGGAGATAGCGCCCAACCTGTGGTCCGGCGTCGGACTGGTGCGCGGCGGTGCCGGCACCGCGCTGGTCGGCAGTCACACCGAGGTGGCCGACCGGATCGCCGAGTACGCCGCCGTCGGGATCGACGAGTTCATCTTCTCCGGCTATCCGCATCTGGAGGAGCTGTTCTGGTTCGGCGAGGGTGTGGTCCCCATCCTGCGCGCGCGTGGGCTTTTGGACGCGGGTGCCCTGGACACCCCGGCGGTGTCGGTTCCGTTTGTCGGGTGGCACGTTGACGGCGCAGGCCGCATGGTCGGTCCGGGACCGGATCGCCGACGCCGCCGAGGCCCCGGCCACGGCTGCGGCGCTGGCCGATGCGTTCGCCGACAGCGCGGCCGCCCGGGATGCCGAGCGGGAACTGCCGCACCGGCAGGTGCGGGCATTGAAGGACTCGGGGCTGCTCGCGTTGTCGGTGCCGGTCGAATACGGCGGCGTCGAGGCACCGGCCTCGGTGATCGCGGAGGTCTTCCGGTTACTGGCCGGCGCCGATCCGTCCCTGGCCCAGATTCCGCATTCCCACTACACCTTGCTGGCGGCGTTGCGGCTGCAGGGCAGCCCGGCGCAGCAGCTCTTCTACGAAAAGGTTTTGACAGGAGCGCTTTTCGCCAACGCCCAGTCAGAGCGCGGCCCGTATCCCATCGATGTGGACACCACCGTTCTGGTGCCCACGGACTCCGGTGCCCATCGGCTCTCCGACCGCAAGTACTACTGCACCGGTGCACTGTTCGCCGACCGGGTGATCGTCCGAGCCTCACTGGCCGAGCACCGGGACGAACAGCCGACGGCCGCCACGCCCAAGGCACTGGCGTTCATCCCGTCCGGGACCCCGGGGCTGACGGTGGTCGACGACTGGGACGGGATGGGCCAGCGCACCACCGCGTCCGGCACGGTGACCCTCGACGACGTCGAGGTGCCCGGCTCCCACGTCGTGCCCTTCACCCCGATCTTCGAGCGCCCCACCCTCTACGGTGCCCGGGCACAGCTGTTCCACGCCGCCATCGACGTCGGGATCGCGACCGGTGCACTCGAGGAGGGGGTTGCCCAGGCCGCGCGGGCGCGGCCGCACCTCGAGGCCGAGGTGCCGACCGCGGCCGAGGACCCCACCCTGGTGCAGGTGGCCGGGGAGGTAACGGTGACGGTTCGCGCCGCCCAGGCCCTGTTGGCCGAGGCCGGGCGCACCGTCGATACAGCCGCCGCGCAGCTGACCGCCGAGAGCGCGGCCGCCGCCTCCATCGCGGTGGCCGTGGCGAAGGCCGCCGCCGCCCGCGCGGCGCTGGAGGCCGCCGGCGCGCTGTTCGAGCTGGGCGGCACTCGCAGTGCGACCGCGACGGCGAACCTGTCGCGGTACTGGCGCGACGCGCGCACCCACACCCTGCACGACGCGACGCGATGGAAGCTGCAGCACATCGGCCGTCATACCCTCACCGGGGCGCTACCGCCGCGCCACGGCCAACTGTGAGAACTCCGATGTCGCGGTCGGCCGGTCGGGCGGGCGGGGGTCCTAAGGCACGGGGTTCGGTGCCACGGGCGTTCGAGCCCTCCCGCTGACTAGACTCTTGCCGCGATGATCACCATCGGAACTCCGCTGTCGCCCAACGCGACGAAAGTCATGCTGCTCGGCTCCGGCGAACTCGGCCGGGAGGTGGTGATCGCCCTGCAGCGCCTGGGCGCCGAGACCATCGCCGTCGACCGGTACGACAACGCGCCGGCCCAGCAGCTGGCCCACCACGCCCGGACCGTCTCGATGACCGACCCCGATCAGCTCAGGGCGCTGATCGAGGCGCAGCGGCCCGACATCGTCATGCCGGAGATCGAGGCGATCGCCACCGGGGTACTCCAGGAGCTGGAGGACGCCGGCGTGGTGCGGGTGATCCCGACGGCCCGGGCGGCCCGGCTGACCATGGACCGCGAGGGCATCCGCCGGCTGGCGGCCGAGGAACTCGGGGTGCCCACCAGCCCGTACAAATTCTGCGATTCGCTGGCCGAACTGCAGGAGGCCGCCGACGCGATCGGTTACCCGTGCGTGGTCAAGCCGACGATGAGCAGTTCGGGTAAGGGCCAGAGCTATCTGCACGGTTCCGGCGAGGTACCCACGGCCTGGGAGTACGCCATGGCCGGCGGCCGGGTCACCCAGAACCGGGTCATCGTCGAGGGTTTCGTCGACTTCGACTACGAGATCACGTTGCTGACCGTTCGCGCGCGCGGCGCCGACGGGCAGATCGAGACCCGGTTCTGCGAACCGATCGGGCATCGTCAGGTCGCCGGCGACTACGTGGAGAGCTGGCAGCCGCACCCGATGCCGGCCGCCGCGCTGCGAAACGCGCAGCAGGTGGCCCGGACGGTCACCGACAACCTCGACGGGCAAGGGGTTTTCGGGGTGGAGCTGTTCGTCAAGGGTGACGACGTGTGGTTCTCCGAGGTCAGCCCCCGCCCGCACGACACCGGCATGGTCACCATGATCACGCAGTGGCAGAACGAGTTCGAGCTGCACGCCCGGGCGATTCTCGGCCTGCCGGTGGACACCACGCTCAAGAGCCCGGGTGCGTCCGCGGTGATCTACGGCGGTGTGGAGGCCGAAGGCATCGTGTTCGACGGGGTGGACGAGGCGCTGCAGATCCCGCGCACCGACGTGCGGATCTTCAACAAGCCGGAGAGTTTCGTCAACCGCCGGATGGGGGTGGCCTTGGCCCGCGACGAGGACATCGCCGTCGCCCGGGCCAACGCCGCGGAAGCGGCGGCCCGGGTCAAACCGCGGGCGCAGTAGCGGGACGCAGTACCGAAACATCACCGCACAGCGCCTTCGTGTGGATAATCCGCGCGAAGGCGCTCACAGGTAACACTTTTGTACCGACGACCGCAACGAAAAGCCCGGCTCCGAGGCGCATGCCTCTGGGGCCGGGCTTCTTCGCGTCCGAAATCAGTTGCGGTTGAAGTAGCTCAGCAGCCGCAGGATCTCCATGTACAGCCAGACCAGGGTCACGGTCAGCCCCAGGGCGATGCCCCAGGCCGCCTTGGCCGGCGCACCCGCGCGGATTGCCTGGTCGGCGGCGTCGAAGTCGATCAGGAAGCTGAACGCCGCGATGCCGATGCACACCAGCGAGAAGGCGATGGCCATCCGTCCGCCGTCGGTCAGCGGCGCGCTGCCGGTGAAAAGAAAGAAGACGACGTTGACCAGCGCGAGGGCCAACACCCCGAACATGGCGGCAACCATCATCCGGGTGAACTTCGGGGTGACGCGGATGGCACCGGTCTTGTACACCACCAGCATTCCGATGAACACGCCGATGGTGCCGACCACGGCCTGGAAGATCATCCCCGGACCACCGGTGGAGACCAGATTGGCGAAGATGAACGACATCGAGCCGACAAACAGGCCCTCCAGCGCCGCATAGCTCAGCACGATCGCCGGGTTGTCCTGTTTGCGCCCGAAGGAGGCGATCATCACCAGCGCCAGACCGCCGAGGCCGCCGATCAGCGCGAGGGGCATGGCCAGCGGGTAGCTGACAAAGCCGCCCTCGGCGACCCGGGAGCTGTCGACCACCAGGTAGCTGATGATGGCGAAGATAGTCACCAGGCCCAGCGTCATGCCGGTCTTGGTGACGACGTCGTCGATGGTCAGCGGACGGGCATCGGACCGCTGGTCGAGGTAGGGCTGGGCATCGCGCTGATGCACCTGCTGGGTGGCCGCACCGGCGACGCCGGTACCGAATGTGGCGTATCCGCCCTGCCCCTTGGGCAGGTTGCGAAGTACCGGGTTGCTGGTCTCGCGCACCGTCGGATTCCTCTCCTGATGTCGGACCCCACGCCGGGGCCCGGTGCCTGGTCTCAGGTCACGATCACCCGGACAACGACCGCCGACCGGATTCGGTTCCCCGAGGTTCCAAGTAACTTCACAGGCAAGCCTACCGGGCGGACCCCGGGCTCGGCGCTCCAATGCCGCGCCGCATAATTAGTTGGACATCCAAGCTTCCGGGTATATCCAAACTTCCAGGCGCAGACAGGACCCCACCGTGACGGACGACCTCCTCACTCGCGTCGACAACGGCGTCGGCATCGCGACCCTCAACCGGCCCAAGGCGATCAACTCGCTCAACCAGGCGATGGTCGACGCGCTCGCCGAGGTGCTGCCCGTCTGGGCCGCCGACGACGCCATCCGCGCCGTCGTCCTCGACGGGGCCGGGGAACGCGGCCTGTGCGCCGGCGGGGACGTCGTCGCGATCTACCACAGCGCCCGCGCCGGAGGCGCCGAGGCGCGCAAGTTCTGGTTCGACGAGTACCGGGTGAACGCCCTGATCGGCGCCTTCGGCAAGCCGTACGTGTCACTGATGGACGGCATCGTGATGGGCGGCGGCGTCGGCGTCGGCGCGCACGGCAATGTCCGCGTCGTCACCGAAACCACCAAGATGGCCATGCCCGAGGTCGGCATCGGGTTCATCCCCGACGTCGGCGGCACCTATCTGCTGTCCCGCGCCCCCGGGCGCATCGGCCTGCACGCCGCGCTGACCGGCTCCCCGTTTTCCGGCGCCGACGCCATCGCGCTGGGCTTCGCCGACCACTTCGTCCCGCACGACAAGCTGGCCGAGTTCACCGCCGACATCATCGCCACCGACGTCCCGACGGCCCTGGGCCGGCACGCCGTAGAACCGCCCCCCTCGGCGCTGGCCGCCCAGCGCGGCTGGATCAACGAGTGCTTCGCCGCACCGACGGTCGCCGGGATCATCGCCGCACTGCGCGCCCACGACGCCCCCGAGGCGCACGCCGCAGCCGACGTGATCCAGACCCGCTCGCCGATCGCGCTGACCGTCACGCTGGAGGCGGTGCGCCGCGCGGGTGAGCTGGCTACCCTGGCCGACGTGCTGGTGCAGGAATTCCGCGTCTCCTGCGCCTCGCTGCGCAGCCACGACCTGGTCGAGGGCATCCGCGCCCAGCTCGTCGACAAGGACCGCAACCCGCAGTGGTCGCCGGCCGATCTGGCCGCGGTCACCACCGCCGACGTCGACGCCTACTTCATCGACGCCGACCCCGATCTCACCTTCTGATCCACCCGCAACCTCTCCAGGAGCAGCCATGACCGCTTACGAAACCATCCTCGTCGCCCGGGAGGGCCGCGTCGGCCAGATCACCCTGAACCGACCCCAGGCCCTCAACGCGCTCAACAGCCAGGTGATGCACGAGGTCACCGCCGCGGCGAAGGAATTCGACAACGACCCGGAGATCGGCGCGATCCTGCTGACCGGCTCGGAGAAGGCGTTCGCCGCCGGCGCGGACATCAAGGAGATGGCCGAGCTGAACTTCGCCGACGTCTACGACGCCGACTTCTTCGCGACCTGGGCGCAGTTCGCCGCCACCCGCACCCCGACCATCGCCGCGGTCGCCGGCTACGCCCTGGGCGGGGGCTGCGAGCTGGCGATGATGTGCGACATCCTGATCGCCGCCGAGAACGCGAAGTTCGGCCAACCGGAGATCAAGCTGGGCGTGCTGCCCGGCATGGGCGGCAGCCAGCGGCTGACCCGCGCCATCGGCAAGGCCAAGGCGATGGACCTGATCCTGACCGGCCGCAACATGGAGGCCGCGGAGGCCGAACGCTGCGGGCTGGTGTCCCGGGTGGTGCCGACGGCGGATCTGCTCAGCGACGCGATGGCCGTCGCGCAGACCGTGGCGGGGATGTCCCGGTCGGCGGCGCGGATGGCCAAGGAGGCCGTCAACCGGTCGTTCGAGACCAGCTTGACCGAGGGTTTGCTGTTCGAGCGGCGGGTGTTCCACTCGGCGTTTGCCACCGCGGATCAGAAGGAAGGCATGGCCGCGTTCGCCGCCAAGCGGGCACCGGAGTTCCGGCACCGCTAGCCTGTCCGGGTGACGGAAACCGAACCCGACGGGAAGGTCCCCGAGATCTCGCCGACCGATTCCGCGGCCGAAGCAGCACCCGCCGAGCAGACCGACGAGCCCGCCGGCCCGCCGGACACCTCCGGCAAGGCCCAGGGAAAACCCGCGAAACTGCTGCGTGAGGGCGCCACCGCGCTGACCGAGGGTGCGGTCGCGCTCGGCGAGGGTGCCGTCGCACTCGGTGAGACCGCGGCCGAGACCGCGGTGGTGGCCACCGACGACGTGGTCCGCTGGTGGGCCAAGCGCTACACCTTCTTCGGGACCACCGTGGGCCTGGTGTTCGTCTACTTGTCGCTGACCCCGTCGCTGCTGCCCCGCGGACCGCTGTTCCAGGGCCTGGTCAGCGGCGCCTCCGGGTCGATCGGTTACATGCTGGGCGTCTTCGGTGTCTGGCTGGTCCGCTTCATGCGCAGTCAGGATTCCAGCCCGCGCGCGCCGCGTTGGGCTTGGCTGACACTGCTGGGCGTGGGTCTGCTCGGCATGATCGGCATGCAGTTCCTGTTCGCGGCATGGCAGGACGACGTCCGCAACCTGATGGGCGTCGACCATCTGCGCTGGTACAACTACCCGCAGGCCGCCGTGATCAGCATCATCGTGCTGTTCCTGTTCGTCGAGCTCGGCCAGGCCATCCGCAAGGGCGTACTGTTCCTGGTCCACCAGCTCAACCGGGTCGCCCCGCCGCGTATCTCGGCGGTGGTATCCGTCGGCCTGGTGGTGTTCTTGACCGTCGCCCTGGCCAACGGCCTGATGTCGCGGGCCGTGGTGCCCTGGATGAACAACACGTTCGGGTCGGTCAACGACCAGGACCCGGGCGACCGTCCGGCACCGACCAGCACGCTGCGCTCCGGCGGTCCGGGCTCGCTGGTCAGCTGGGACTCCCTCGGCCGCCAGGGCCGCATCTTCGTGGGCGGCGGCCCGACCGTCGCCGAACTCTCGGAATTCAACGGCAAACCGGCCGTCGAACCGATCCGCGCGTACGCCGGGCTGCACTCCGCCGACGGCATCAGGGCCGCCGCCGAACTGGCCGCCCGGGAACTGCAGCGCACCGGCGGGCTGAACCGCAAGGTGGTGGCGGTGGCCACCACCACCGGCACCGGCTGGATCAACGCCGCCGAGGCCGGCGCCCTGGAATACATGTACAACGGCGACACCGCGATCGTGTCGATGCAGTATTCGTTCCTGCCCAGCTGGCTGTCGTTCCTGGTGGACAAGCAGAACGCGCTGGCCGCCGGGCAGGCGCTGTTCGAGGCCGTCGACGCCCTGATCCGGCCGATGCCGCTGGCCAGCCGCCCGAAGCTGGTGGTTTTCGGTGAGAGCCTGGGCTCGTTCGGCGGCGAAGCCCCGTTCCTGAGCCTGAACAACCTGGTCGCTCGCACGGACGGCGCCCTGTTCTCCGGGCCCACCTTCAACAACACCATCTGGACGGAGCTGACCAAAGACCGCGATCCCGGTTCGCCGATGTGGCTGCCGATCTATGACGACGGCCGCAATGTCCGGTTCAGCGCCAAGGCGGCGGAGAACCTCAACCGGCCGGATCGGCCCTGGGGTCACCCGCGCGCGGTCTATCTGCAGCACGCCTCCGACCCGATCGCCTGGTTCACCCCGGACCTGCTGTTCCACAAGCCCGACTGGCTCAGGGAGAAGCGCGGCTACGACGTCTCACCGCGGATGCAGTGGATCCCGGTGATCACCTTCCTGCAGGTCTCCGCCGATATGGCGGTGGCCGTCGATGTCCCCGACGGCCACGGTCACGTCTACGTTCGCGACGTGGCCAACGCCTGGGCGGCGATCCTGGAGCCCCCCGGCTGGACGCCGGAAAAAACCGAGCGGCTGCGGCCGCTGATGCGGTCCGACGAAAGCCTCTAGCCGCGTGCTCCCCGGCGGCATCACACCGTCGGGGACATCAGGCAGCGCCGACCGGGTGGGCCGTCAGTTCGGTGCGCCGGTGGCGCAACCAGCCCCGGCCCGTGATGTCGTAGTAGGACATCACGGTCAGCGGTGGGGAGAACGCGTGCACGCTGAGGGCGGAACCGGCCGTCGGCGCGGGCCGCACGTCGTGCACCCAGCCCACCGGGATCCCGGCCTGGTCCCCGGCAGCCAGCCGACGATCCCGGAGTTTCTCTCCGTCCCAACGTGATTCGATCAGCTCACCGGACAACACGGTGATTGCACCCTGCACCTCGCCGTAGTCGTGCAACCCGACGGAACCGCGCGGGGACCACCCGACCAGCCACACGTCGAGGTCGTCGTCACCGCCGAGCCAGCTGAATCCGTCGGCGCCCAGGGAAGGCAGCAGATCGTTGTAGCGGCCGTCGAGCACCTCGCCGGCGGCCAGATCGGTGGTGTGCAGCAACTCGGCCACACCGAGGCGCGCCGGGTGTGCGGGGCGGGAGCCGGCGCGCGCAGGCGGGCGCAGCAGGGACACGGACATGGGGAACACTCCTGGAGGGGATCGGGTCTGCGGGTGGACGGGTCAGCGAAGCCGACAGCCGCCGTGCCGTACCGAGATCCCACGCATGCCGCCAGTGTGCCATGAACGCCCGGGATCGCGCCGGTATTTATTTCGGGCTGAATCTGACTCCGCTGCGCCGTGCATCTTGGCCGTTCAAGCGCCGGCGCGCGAACCTCTAGAGTGGGTGTTCATGGGCAACCACCCGATCGCCGTCGCGCTGTGCGCGGTGGGGCTGCTGCCGCTGGCAGCGTGCTCGTCGCGGCACGAGGGCACCCCGTCGACCCCGACATCGTCGACCACCGACCAGGCCGAGACGGCGGCACCGGCGCAGACCCCCGCCGACGGCATCGAGGTGTCCCCCGGCGGGGTCACCACCGGTGTCCAGGCGACACCGGACGCCACCGAGTCCGGCTACGGCCAGGCCTGCCTGGCGGCCAAGAGCTGGTTCGACACCCGCGGCACCGAGCCGAAGCCGCTGGTCGAGGAGTACCTGAAGTCCGTCCAGGATCCGGGATACACCGGCCCGGGCACCTTCGGCAAGACCTGGTCTGTGCTCACCGCCGGCGAGCAGTCCGCGGTGATCATGGCGGCCAACGGCGCCGCCGACGGGCAGTGCGGCTGACGCCGCCGACAGCCGGGAGATAACCATGCGGGTGGCGTTGGCGCTGGGCAGCGGCGGTGCGCGCGGCTACGCGCACATCGGTGCGATCGCCGAACTGCGTGCGCGGGGACACGAGATCGCCGGAATCGCCGGCTCGTCGATGGGCGCACTGGTCGGCGGGTTGGAGGCTGCGGGCCACCTCGACGACTTCACCGCCTGGGCGCAATCGCTGACCCAGCCGGCCGTCCTACGGTTGCTCGATCCGTCACTCGGGGCGGCCGGGATCCTGCGGGCCGAGAAGATCCTCAACGCCGTCAAAGAGATCGTCAGCGATGTCACCGTGCAGGAGTTGCCGATCCCGTTCACCTCGGTCTCCACCGATCTCATCGCCGGCCGTTCCGTCTGGATCCAGCGCGGTCCGCTGACAGATGCGATCCGCGCGTCGATCGCCATTCCCGGCGTCATCGAGCCGTATCTGCACGACGGCCGGTTGCTCGCCGACGGCGGCATTCTCGACCCCATCCCCATGGCACCGATCGCCGCGGTCTCCGCCGACGCCACCATCGCAATCAGCCTCGCCGGTGGGGATCCCGACCGCCCGACGGGGTACCGGGAAGCCCGTTCGGGTTCCGACCGGGTCAATCGGATGATGCGCAGCACCATGGGTTTGCTCGACAGCAAAGCGGTCCGGTCGCTGTTGGAGACACAGGCCGGGCGCAACATGCTCGGCCGTTTCAATCTCATCGAGGCCCCCGACGCCGACATCGATCCCGACGCGGCGGCACCCGCGGCCACGCCGCGCCTGGGCGGCTTCGAGGTGATGAACCGGACGATCGACATCGCGCAATCGGCGTTGGCCCGGCATGCGCTGGCCGCCAACCCCGCAGACCTGGTCATCGAGGTGCCGCGCACCGTGTGCCGCAGCCTGGACTTCCACCGCGCCGCCGAAGTGATCGAGACCGGTCGCGCACTGACGGGCACCGCGCTCGACCGATGGGAAGAAGGTAGCTGAGCCTCAGCGGGTTTCAGCGTGACAGGCTCGGCGCGGCCTTTCCGGTCAGTAGCGGCAGGTCCCGGTGGGTGGCGATACCCGGCGCGGCCGCGCACACCGCCGGCACCGAGTTGACGCAGTGCGCTGCGGTGCCGGTGATACCGGTCTCTTCGCCGATCTCCCCGTCCGGGCCGATCTCGCCGTGAAACCCCTTGACACAGAAGGTGAAATCCGGGTTGCCCCGAACCTCGACCTCGTAGCGCTGACCCTCCGGGCCGAACGTCCAGGCCGGGTCCAGGTGCTGTTCGCCCATCAGCCAGTTGACGCTGACCTGAACCACCGGCTGCCCGTCGACCAGCGCCTCCCAGGTGAACCGGCGGGCGGCCACCTGGCCGGGCTCGATCACCCCGATGGGCGAGTCGATGGGGGCGGTGGCCACCGCAACCTGTTGGCTGCCAAGGATTCTCGGCTCGGCGGCGAAGCCCAGCTCGTCGACGACCAGGTTGATGGCCTGGATGAACCCACCGTCGAGCAGCTTCTGCATCATTCCGCCCAGCGCCTCCTCCGGGGCGCCACCGAAACCCATCACGTGCCGCAGCACGTCGGGGGCCAGGTAGCTGCGCAGGTCCGAAAACTCCTCGGCCCGAACAAAACTTATCCCGGTGGACAGCGCGGACAGCTGCAGCAGGAACTTGTCACTGAACCCGCCGGGGGCGATTCCGGTGCCGTGCAGGGTGACGCCGCCCTCCAGCGCGGCCGCCCGCAGCGGGGCGGCCTCGGACTCCCGCGGGTAGAACCAGCCGACCGGGGTGATGACGTTCTTGCCGGACCGCAGTATCGCGGCCACCTGCTGGGGATCCGGCAGCAGCGGCGCGTAGATGACGGCGTCGGCGTCGGCGGCCAGGATCTCCTCGACGCTGGAGGTGGCCGCCACCCCGATCGGGCCGATGCCGGCCAGCTCACCGGCGTCCCGACCGTTCTTGGCGGGGCTGTGCACCCAGCACCCGACGAGCTGCAGGTCCGGGTGCTCCACGACGCCCCGGATGGCGGCGACACCCACCCCGCCGGTGGCCCACTGGATGACCCTGCGCCGATTGCCCGTCATGGCGCCGCGATCACCGCTCGGCGCGCTGGTAGGCGGTCACCACTGCCGCGCCGCCCAGCCCGATGTTGTGCTGCAGCGCGGCGGTGACGTTGTCGACCTGTCGCTCGGCGGCGATGCCGCGCAGCTGCCAGGTCAGCTCACTGCACTGGGCCAGGCCCGTCGCCCCCAGCGGGTGCCCCTTGGAGATCAACCCGCCGGAGGGGTTGACCACCCAGCGCCCGCCGTAGGTGGTGTCGTCGTCGTCGATCAGCCGCGGCGCCTCGCCGGGTTCGCACAGCCCCAGCGCCTCGTACAGCAGCAGCTCGTTGGCCGAGAAGCAGTCGTGCAGTTCGATGACCTGGAAGTCCTGCGGCCCCAGGCCGGATTGTTCGTAGACCTTGCGGGCGGCCTGGACGTTCATGTCGTGGCCGATCAGGCTGGCGGCGCTGCCGTCGAAGGTGGAGGCGAAGTCGGTGGTCATCGCCTGCCCGACGATCTCGACGGCCTGAGGAGCCAGATCGTGCTGGTCGACGAACGCCTCGCTGGCCAGGACCACCGCTCCGGACCCGTCGGAGGTCGGTGAGCACTGCAGCTTGGTCAGCGGGTCGGAGATCATCTTGGCGGCCAGGATGTCCTCGAGGGTGTACGCGTCCTGGAACTGGGCGTACGGGTTATTCACCGAGTGCTTGTGGTTCTTGTAACCGATCTTGGCGAAGTGCTCCGGGGTACTGCCGTACCTGCGCATGTGTTCCCGACCGGCCGCACCGAACATCCATGGGGCGACCGGGAATCCGAATTCGTCGATCTCGGCCATCGCCTTGACGTGGCGGGCCATCGGGTTCTCCCGGTCGTCGGCGCCGCCCTGCAGCGAGCCGGGTTGCATCTTCTCGAAGCCCAGCGCCAGGGTGCAGTCGGCGAGCCCGCCGCGGATGGCCTGAGCCGCCAGGAACAGCGCGGTCGAACCGGTGGAGCAGTTGTTGTTGACGTTGACGATCGGCAGACCGGTCATCCCGAGTTCATAGAGCGCCCGCTGGCCGCAGGTCGAATCGCCGTAGACGTATCCGACGTAGCCCTGCTCGATCTGGCTGTAGTCGACGCCGGCGTCGTCGAGGGCCTTGGTGCCCGACTCGCGTGCCATGTCGGGGTAGTCCCAGCCCTCCCGTCGTCCCGGCTTCTCGAACTTGGTCATGCCCACGCCGATGACGAAAACCCTATTGGCCATGTTGATGCACCCCTTAGCTGCTGTGATGACTCGAGTCCGACGGTGCCGCCCGGCCGACGCGGCCGGGCCGGGGTTCACAGCGTGACGACGCTGTAGCGGCCGCCGGCATAGCGGGACCGGATTTCCTTCTTGTCGTACTTGCCGACGCTGGTCCGCGGGATCTCGTCGGTGAACGTCCAGCGTTCCGGCAGCCACCAGCGAACAACCTTGGTGGACAGGAAGGTTCGTAGTTCTTCGGCCGTCGCCTCCGAGCCGCCGGCCAGCACGACGACGGCCAGCGGCCGCTCCTGCCAGCGATCATCGGGGACGCCGATGACGGCGGCCTCCCGGACCGCCTCGTGGCCGATCAGCTCGTTCTCCAGGTCCACCGAGGAGATCCACTCACCGCCGGACTTGATGACGTCCTTGGCCCGGTCGGTGAGGGTGACGAAGCCCTGCGGGTCGATGCGGCCGACGTCACCGGTGCGCAGCCAGCCGGCCTGGAACTTGGATTCGTCGGTGTTGCGGTAGTAGGAGCCGGTGACCCAGGCCCCGCGGACCTCCAGTTCGCCCACGGCGGTGTTGTCGTTGGGCAGCGCAACGCCCTCGTCGTCGACGATGCGCGCCTCCACGCCGCACATCGGCCGGCCCTGGCTGCCGCGCACCTCCCAGTACCGTTCGTCGGGGGTGCCCGGTGCCGGCCAGGCCAGCGTCGCCATCGGCGAGGTTTCGGTCATCCCCCACAGCTGCCGGATCTGCACACCGAACTTCGCCTCGAAGGCCTGCATCAGCGAGACCGGCACGGCGGACCCGCCGCACGCCACCAACCGCAGCGACGAGATGTCCTTGCCCGGGTTCGCGTCCAGGTAGTGCATGACGTCGTTCCAGATCGTCGGCACCGCGCCGGCCACCGTCGGGCGTTCGGTGGTGATCAGGGCGACCATGGAGGCGCCGTCGAGGAACCGGTCGGGCATCACCAGGTCGGCGCCGGCCATCAGCGCTGCGTAAGGCAGGCCCCAGGCGTTGGCGTGGAACATCGGCACGATCGGCAGTGCCTTGTCGGCGTAGCCGAGCCCCAGGCCGTTGGCCGAGCAGACGGCGGTCGAGTGCAGGTAGCTGGAGCGGTGGCTGTACACCACGCCCTTCGGGTGTCCGGTGGTGCCGCTGGTGTAACACATTGCGGCGGCCGAGGTTTCGTTCACCTCCGGCCAGTCGAAGTTCCCGTCCTCGGCGGCCAGCAGGTCCTCGTAGCGCAGCACCGTCTTGCCCGAGGCGGCCAAAGGGGCCAGGTCACCGTCGCCGACGACGATCACCGTATGCACAGTTTCCATCTTGGGCAGCACCGGGGCCAGGATAGGGGCCAGCGAAAGGTCGGCGATGACCACGCGGTCCTCGGCCTCGTAGGCGATGAACTCGATCTGCTCGGGGAACAACCGGATGTTGAGCGTGTGCAGCACCGCACCCATCGCCGGAATGGCCAGGTAGGCCTCCAGGTGCTCCTGGTTGTTCCACATGAAGGTGGCCACCCGCTCGTCACCGGTGATGCCCAGCCGGCGCAGCGCCTGGGCCAGTCGGGCGCTGCGCGCGATGACCTCGCGATAGGTGGCCCGGCGGAAGGTCCCGTCGCCGTTGGCGGTGCTCACCGTGCGGTCGGCGTGCACGGCGTCGGCGTGACGCATGATCGCAGCAATCGTCAGCGGGAAGTCCTGCATCGTGCTCTGCATGGGTAAACCCTCCGGGAGCGGAACTGGTCCCGTCAGGCTAGCCGTTGGGTGGTCCGCAAAGAGCACCGCCACCGCAAATCGGATTCGCGGTGGCGGTGTCGGCAGAGTGGGGTCAGATGGCGACCTGGGCGAGCTCCAGCATCGGCACGTCGATGACGTCGGCGGACATCATCTGGGCCAGCAGCTCGTCGGTGATCTCACCGACCGGCAGAGCGCTGACCTTGCCGTCGTAGCCGCCCACGAAAAGCATCGCGCCGTCGGCGCTTTCGACGATGCACGACGGGTCGGTCACGCCGTCGAAGGTGTTGACGATCTCCAGTGTGCCGGCGTTCAGCACGCTGACGCGCCCACCGCTGACCAGGTAGATCCGCTCGCCCGCCACACTGAACGCAACCTCGGTGAGCAGGCCGGCGATCGGAACGCTCTCCATCATCCGCAGGCCCTGGGCGTCGACCAGGTCCAGGTCGCTGCCCGCGTGCGGGTCGCAGCGAGCGACCAGCAGGGTGGAGCCGTCGCGGCTCACCGCCAGGGCGTGCGGCTGGCTGGGCAGGTCGCGCACCCCGACCACCCGCTGGGTGTGGGTGTCGATGGCGATCAGCCGGCCGCCGAGGTGATCGGCGGTGGCCAGGTAGACGCGGCGGCCGTCGAGACTGACGGCGATGGCCTCCGCGCTGGAATCGGAGGTGGCGGGCACCGCGATGGTGCTGACGGCACCGGTGATGATGTCGACGACGGCGACGTCGGCGCCGGTCTCGGTGGTGCGCGCCAGGTAGATCCGCTCACCCTCCGGGCTCAGTGCGAGGTCCCGGACGGTCTCCTTGACCGGGTAGATGTCGGCCAGGGCCTCCTCGCCGGACTGCAGGGCGGTGTCGACGATGGAGACGGCGTCGGTGTCGAGGGAGACGATGGACACGTAGACGCTGCCGCCGGCCGCGCCCACGGCGTGGGCCTCGGGCAGATCGGTGATGACCTGGGTGACGGCCATGGTGTCGATATCGACGACCGCGACGCTGCCGTCGGCCGGGTTGGTCACGTACAGCTGCCCGGCGCTGGCGTCGAGTGCGATGCCGGCGATGGGGCCGCGGCCCACATCGGCGCGCGAGGCGGTCATGTCGGCGGCGACCGGCGACCACCGGGACAGCGGCGCAACGGAGGATTCGGCGAGTGCGCCCGTCGATCCAGCCGTCAGATCGAGAGCTCGCGCCTTGTTTGCCATCACGGTCGACACCTTCCCGGCGGGTAACCCGCATCGGATGTTGTGGTTGCGATCGCGCACATCCCCTCCGCAGCGATCCTGGTCAATTGTACCGGCGGATTTTCACCTCGCGGCGGTCAATTTCGGCGTCCGCCGTGACCATGTGACCAATGTTTCCAGATGGGTCTGACAAATTTCCCTCCCCCGCCCTGCCAGGGAAGTTGACGTGCCGGCTTTCCGCCGTTTACCTGCCGTTTTTCTTTCGACACCGGTTTCAGGCAGGTGGTGTCAGCACTGCTCAATGCATTTTTCAAGGCTCCCCGCCGGACAAAACTGAGGGTCATATCACAGCGGCTCGCGAGTGTTGGCGGCGGAAACCGAGCGGCCCCCGAACCCGCCCCAAGTGACTCACCGGTAACTTTGGCGACTCGACACGTGTCGGGTGACCTGCGGTTATTCGCTGGCGCCGCCGATCCGGGGGTCTCGCCCGCCCGAGTCCGGCGCTTTCGCGCCGATCGTGCGGTGCCGGGGGCCCGTCGGGCCGGGTCCGCCGCGCCGAAACGCCGCCTGCCCGGTCCCGAACGGCGCGCCGGTACCCGCCGCGCACGTCGCAACCGGCATTTGCCAGGAATCGGGGCACAATGGGCCACATGGCGGCACAACCCGGCGATCCCGCGACGGAAGAACCCGGCGAATCCCAGACCACCGCGACCGCGCACGCGCCCGAGGCGGCGTCGACCGGGCAGGCGGCGGGCCCCCGAGCCGACGCCCCGCAACCGGCGTCCCCCGGCGCCGGGGGTTCGGGCGCCCCGCCGCACCCGACAAGCTCCCCCGCCGCGAAGCACCCGCGTTTCCGCGCCCCACGGCCCGAATTCGGCAAGGCGCTGGCCCGGGGGGCCTCCGCCGCGTCGTCCAAACTGACCCCGCTGGTGGCCCGGGCCGGCGACACGGTCGCCGCCGCGTCGCCGATGACGGTCGCCCAGTTCGTGCTGGGGTTCCTGTTGACCGTCAGCATCATCGGCGCGGTTTCCTTCGACGACACCCTGGGCGTTGCCGCGACGATCCTGTTCGTCCCGGTCCTGGCCGCCGCGATGGGTGCGCTCGGGATGCGCAGCTTCGACGCCCGCCGCCGCGACCGGGCCGAGCGGGAGCAGGCCCAGAACCAGGAACATGCGACGGCCAACCTGGAACGCACGCTGGACTATATCGACGCCAAGCTGACCTCCGCACTCGATCGCTTCGGCACCGATCGGCACAACGACGCCATTGTCGCGATGTTCCAGGCGAAGGCCGCCACCGAATTGTGCCTGGGCCCGGTACCGCCGGGGCCGTCGCGTAATCCGCAGCCGGCCGAGCCCGCGGATTCGATCGGCGGACATCAATCGCTGGCGGATTTCCTCACCCCCAACGCCCTGACCCGCTCCGAGCGGTCCGAGGGCGTCAGCCGCCTGCTCATCTGAGCAAATCCGGCCGCACCGATCGGCGATAGCGAGGGTTTCAGATCATGGCGCAGAGTCGGGTTCGCGTGGTCGTCGGCGACGACCACCCGCTGTTTCGCGACGGCGTGGTGCGCGCGCTGGCCTCCAGCGATGGCATCGAGGTGGTCGCCGAGGCCGACGACGGAACCGCCGCGCTGGCGGCGATCCGCGAACACCGCCCGGCCGTCGCGCTGTTGGACTACCGGATGCCCGGACTCGACGGAGCCCAGGTCGCCGCGGCGGTGCTGCGCGACGAATTGCCGACCCGCGTACTGCTGCTCTCCGCCCACGACGATGCGGCCATCGTCTATCACGCACTGCAACAGGGTGCCGCGGGCTTTCTGCCGAAGGATTCCACCCGCGGGGAAATCGTTGCGGCGGTTCTCAACTGCGCCCGGGGTCGTGATGTGGTGGCGCCCGGGCTGGCGTCCGGACTGGCCGGTGAGATCCGCCGTCGGGCGGAACCGTCGGGCCCGGTGCTCAGTCCCCGCGAGCGCGAGGTGCTCGACATGATCGCCGTGGGCAAGTCGATCCCGGCCATTGCCGGCGAGCTGTTCCTGGCGCCGTCGACGATCAAGACCCACGTTCAGCGGCTCTACGAGAAACTCGAGGTGAGCGATCGCGCCGCCGCGGTCGCCGAGGCGATGCGCCGCGGGCTGTTGGAATGACCGCGGTTCGTGAACTCACCGATTTCCTGACAGCTCAACCGGTTCGGGCCGCCGCGGTGCTGCGGCCCGCCATGATCGTGCTGATCATCATGATGGTCGATATCGGTCATGTCGCCCACTGGCTGCCGGGGGTCTACAACACCGTTGTCGTCGGTTACCTGGTGACCTCACTGGTCTGGCTGGCCGTGACGTTCCGCGATCCGATCGCCTCGTGGGCCGGTTGGGCGTCGACGGTCGTCGATGTGCTGGCCGTGGTGACCCTGTGCCTGAGCTCCGGTGGCGCGACGGCGTGGTTGCTTCCGGTGTTCTTCCTGCTGCCCATTTCGGTTGCGTTCCAGGATCGCCCGTGGCTGACCGCGGTGTTGGGCGTGCTGACCGCGTTGGCGTATCTGGGCGTGTGGGTCGTCTATTCCAAGCGCGACGACACCGTCGGGCTGCCCACCATCGTGTACATGCATTTCGCGTTCCTGCTCTGGTTCGCCGCCGCGACCAGCGCGCTCAGCCTGGTGATATCCCGGCGCGATGCTCGGGTTCGCGCACTCGTCGACGTGCAGCGCCGGCTGGTCTCGGAATCGCTGCGCGTCGAGGAACGCAACAACCGGGACGTGGCGGTCGCCCTGCACGACGGTCCGCTACAGGAACTGCTGGCCGCTCGCCTGCGCCTCGATGAACTCGCCGAGCGGATCGATGATCCGGCACTGCAGACGGTGCGCGGCACTCTCGGCGACGCCGCAACGCAGTTGCGGTCCACGCTGCGCACCCTGCACCCGGCGGTGCTGTCCGAACTCGGCCTCACGCCCGCGGTGGCCGAGCTGCTGCGGGCGTACCGGCAGGACGGGCCGCTCACCGTCGAGGGTGAACTCGACGAGGTCGGCAAACCACCCGGCCAGGACCTGCTCTACCGCGCGGCACGAGAACTGCTGACCAATGCGGTCCAGCACGCCCACGCCCGCACCGCGCGGGTGACACTGCACCGGGTCGGCGACGCCGTCGAGCTCACGGTGTCCGACGACGGGGTCGGGTTCGACCCGGACGTGCTGGCCTCCGGAGTCACGGAGGGGCGGATCGGGTTGGCGTCGTTGATCACGCGCGTCGAGGCGATGGGTGGCGAACTGGAGTTGACGACGGCCCCCGGGCTGGGGACCCGGGCCCGGGTGTCGATTCCCCGGTCGGCGGAGTGACTACGGCGCGGTCCGGGGAATCGAGCGCGGCTGCGGCTCAGCGGATCCGGTTGTAGTTGTAGCGGTGCCGGGCATTCCAGCTCTGCGCCGGGCGCGGATGGGCCTGGCCGGCGGAGGCCCCGGGGGCGGAGATGGTGTTGCTCGGGCCCGGCACCGGCGCCGATTCCGCGTGGGCGCCGGCGGCGAGGCCCAGAGCGATCAGGACGGGGGCGGCGGCGAGGGTGGCGGTGGCGGCAATCCGGCGGGTGAAGGTGTTCATCTCTGCGGTCCTTTTCCGGTGAAGTTTCGGTGGCCGTGGTATCCGGCGATGAATCAAGAATCCGGGTTTGCGGGGCCGTTGTATGTCGGGCGGAAGGTGGATGAACCGGATGAATCCGGTGTCCCCCGATCGGTGGACGGGGCCATTCACGAGCCGCCACATAACTGCAGTTATTTGCATGCGCAGCTATATTCCGGGGCGGCTCACCGGATCCGAACTGGTCTTTCACCCCAACTGGTGGGCGGATCTGTGCAATTCTTGAGCACTTCCCGAACATCGCCGCATCCTCTGGCAACATATGGTCGGTGACCAGATTTCTCAGCGTTATCTCGGCCGGCCTGCTGGCTATTGCGTCCATTGTTCTGAGCCCGGCCCTGCCCACCGCGACGGCTGATCCCGGTGGCGCGCACATCACCAACATCGAGAAGGTCAACGAGCGCTGGGACAAGGTCTCGGTGTACTCGCCGGCCATGGACAAGGTGATTGTCAACGACGTCTACAAGGCGACCGGCTCCGGTGCACCCACGTTCTATCTGCTGCCCGGCATCGACGGCGGCGACAACCTCGACCCCGGCGGCAGCTGGGCGCCGGGCACCAAGAGCTGGTTCGGCATGACCGACATCCAGGGCTTCTTCGCCAACAAGAACGTCAACGTCGTCTCGCCGCTGGGCGGACAGTTCAGCTGGTTCACCAACTGGGTCAACGATTCCAGCAAGCAGTACCAGACCTACATGACCCAGGAACTTCCGCCGCTGATCAACGCGCAGTACAAGACCAACGGGCGCAACGCCGTCGGCGGACTGTCCAGCACCGGCGGCACCGCCGTGGACTACGCCGTGCAGGCACCCGGGGTGTTCAAGGCCGTCGGCTCCTACAGCGGTCTGCTGACGCCGTCGGACGATCCGTCGCAGGTCTCCATGACGCTGATGGGCGGCGGTGTGAGCGCGGACAACATGTGGGGTCCGGCCGGCGGGCCGCTGTGGATCGCCCACGACCCGTCGAAGAACGTGGCCAAACTGCGCGGTGTGGCTGTGTACGCCGCGGCCGCATCCGGCGGTCAGGGCGACGTCGACCGGCTGGCCCCGGGCACCAACAACCTGACCGGCGGCCTGATCGAGGGCATCGTCGCCGACAGCACCCGCAAGTTCGCCGACGCCGCGAAGGCCGCGGGCATTCCGATCACCTACGTCGTGCGGCCGGAGGGATCCCACACCTGGGGCCTGTTCGAGTCGGAGATGCAGGAGTCCTGGAACACCACCATCGGTCCGGCCCTGGGGCGCTAACACCCGACCCGACGAGTCGCTGCCCGGCGTAACTGCGCCGGGCAGCGTCGATCTCGGCCCCGGATTCGGGCAAAAGCTATCGTTGTCGCGACCGGTGCATCCGCTGAAGCCGGCAGACCGGAGGCGAACGGATGACCGAGGCCAGGCGGGCGCTGGTGCTGGCCGGCGGCGGGATCGCCGGGATCGCCTGGGAGACCGGCGTCTTAGCCGGAATCGCCGACGCCGCACCGGCTGCCGCGGCGGCACTGCTCGATTCCGACGTCGTCGTCGGTACCTCGGCCGGATCGACGGTCGCCGCCCAGCTCGGCAGCGGGCTGACGCCCGCGGAACTTTTCGCCCGCCAGATCGACGGCGCATCACGGGAACTCGACCCCGGGGTGAATGTCGACGATATCGGTGAACTGTTTCTGCAGGCGCTGCGGATGCCCGGTGCCACCAAGGCGCAGATGCTCGCGCGCATCGGCCAGATCGCGGCCGACACTGCAACGGTGTCCGAAGACCGACGCCGGGCGGTGATCGCGCATCGGCTCCCGAGCCACCACTGGCCCGCCCGCACGACGCGTGTCACCGCGGTCGACATCGACTCCGGCGAATTGGTGATGTTCGACAGGGATTCCGGCGTCGATCTCGTCGACGCGGTGGCAGCCAGTTGCGCGGTCCCCGGTGCGTGGCCGCCGGTGACCATCGGCGGGCGTCGCTACATGGACGGCGGGGTGGCCAGCTCGGTCAACATGAGCGCCGCAAAAGACTGTGCGAGCGCCGTCGTACTGGTTCCCTCCGCCGCCGATTCTCCGTCACCCTGGCCCGTCGGCACCGCCGCCGAGATCGCGGCCTTCGGCGGGAACGCGGTCGCGGTCTTCGCCGACGCCGATGCGCTCCGTGCCTTCGGCCCCAATCCCCTGGATCCGGCCTGCCGCATCCCGTCGGCGCACGCGGGACGCGCGCAGGGCCGCCGCGAGGCCGCACGCATCGCGGAATTCCTCGGGGTCTGACCCCCGTCCGCGGGACTCACGCCCCGATCGCGTGCGTGATCTGTTCGGCGGCAAGGCCGGCACCGAGGAGAACCATGGCCACCCCGGACAATCGGGTGACGTGGCGGGCGATCGCCGGCCGCGCCCCCAGCAGCCAGCGCGCCGCGTGCCCCAGCGGCAGGTAGACCAGCGCGCAGAGCGCGATGAAAACCACTGCCAGAGCGCCCATCTGAACCCAGATCGGCCACGCCGCCGAGGTCCGGGTGAACTGCGGAAGGATGGCCAGGAAAACCAGCAGCCCCTTGGGATTCGACGCGCTGACGCCCGCTCCGCGAACCAGACACCCCAGCCGCGACCGGTGCGCGACGGCGTCGCCATCAACCGAGTAGCCGGTGGGTGCCCGCAGCACCTGAACGCCCAGGGCCGTGACGTAAGCGGCGCCGGCCATGGTGAGCACCACCATCGCCGTCGGTGCGGCCGCAATCAGTGCACCCACCCCGGCGACGACGACGGCCGTCACCGCCGCGTAGCCGATCAGGATTCCGCCGACCGCGGGCACCACGACGTGGTCGCGGGCCCCCGCGGTCAGGATGTAGGCCCAATCGGGTCCGGGGACGACGACCAGCGCCAGGGCGACGACCGCGAACGCGGCAACCAGTGATAGCTCCATGACCAGCAACTTTAGGAAATATTCGGCGAAAAGTGCTTGCGTCTTTTGCGCTGAAATACTGATTTTGTGCAAAAATATCGACGATGGACGCCCTTGATCGAAAGATTCTTGCGGAACTACAGGTGCAGGGCCGACTCAGCACCACCGACCTCGCCTCCCGCGTGGGCCTGACCGTCGCCCCCACCCACCGCCGGGTCCGTGACCTGGAGGCGTCCGGCGCGATCGTCGGGTACCGGGCCGTCATCGACCCGAGGTCACTCGGCCTGAACTTCGAGGCGCTGGTGTTCGTCACCATGAAGCAGGAGGACCGCGCGACTCTGCTCGGCTTCGAGGAGGCCGCCGCGGCGGTGCCGAATATCCTGCAGGCGTACCGGCTCTTCGGCGATCCCGACTTCCTGTTGCGGGTGCGCACCACCGACCTGGAGGCCTACACCCGGCTGCAGGACGACGTGCTGGCCACGCTGCCCGGCGTGCAGCGGTTCACCTCCACCCTGGTGATGAAGGACGTCGTCGGCGACCGCCCGTACCCGACGCACTGACCTGCGCCGACGACATTTCCGGCACGCGAGCCGCGATTGTTCCCCCAATCGGTGGACCCGAGAATCCACCGGTGGACCGGCCGCCCGGTGGGCAGACGCCGCCGGCGGCAGACGGGATGGTGGTTTCACCACACCGACACCCACAGGGGGACACCACATGACCACCATCACCCGCCTCGGCTCCGCCCGCCGGTTCGGCCTCATCGCCACCGCCGCGGCCCTTCCGCTGATGGGACTGACGGTCGCACCGGCCGCCGGCGCCAAAACCACCGAGTTCGGCCCGTGCGGCAAGGTCACCGACCAGCACATCAATCTCTGGGACGACGTCAAGAACGCCGCGCCGAAGAAGGCCGGGAGCAACATCGAGGTGGTCTGGCCCAGCAACGACAAGTCCCGCGGGTTCGCCGTGCGCCAGGGACACAAGCCGGCCCAGCTCACCGACCTGCTGGTGATCGCGACGGCCCGCGAGACCGGCATCGAATGCGAGAACCTCACCGACGCCAAGGCCCCCAACTACTTCAAGGACGCCTACGAGCAGGTCAAGCGACTGCCGGTGGGCAACCAGGGGCAGAAGCCGGACTGGGCGCTGGCGATCAACTCCGAGGACAATCGGGGCCAGAACCAGCTGCACATCCACGTCACGCTGCTCGACCCGACCGCGCGCACCGACATCGACCAGGCCGTCAAGGACCACAAGGTCGCAACCGACCAGCACGGCTGGCAGACCGCCGTCATCGGGGTCCGCGGCCACACCGAGAACAGCCAGGTGGAGAAGATCCCGCGGGGCTACCGGGCGTGGAATGCCAAGAACTTCGACCACAACTTCTTCGCCACTCTCAACGACGAGATCGTGGCGCCGCTGAAGAAGCAGGGCCTCGACGTCGGGATGCGCAACGAGACCATGCTGATCACCCAGAATCACCAGGGCCCGGGCTTCATCGTGCTCGCCAGCGACGAGAAGACCAAGCTGGCGCCGTTCGGGGTCAACAACGTCGAGCGCCTACTGGACAAGGGCTGATCCAACCCCCCGGCGGCCACCCGTTTCACTCGGGTGGCCGCTCGGCGTTTCTGCTGATCAGACCCGGTAATCTCGCGGCCGGGACGGCCGTCAGAGATGTTCTCCGGGTTCTCGCGGTCCCTGGCGTCCGGACCGAAACGGCTAAGGTACTCAGGCATGGCCAACTTGGACCGTCGAAAGATGATGATGCTGTCGGGTCTCGGCGTGGCGGCGGTCGCCATGCCGATGGCGCAGGGACGTGCCCTGCCGACCACGCCGCAAGCCCCCGCAGTCCCCGCACCGCAGGCCCCGCAGAACTACGTGTTCGTCGACGAGTTCGACGGGCCGGCAGGCTCGGCCCCCAATCCACGGTGGACGATCGCCAAAGCCCGCGAGACCATCAAGGACCCCACCTACTGGGAGCAGCCCGGCCGCATCGGCCAGTACCGCGACGACCGTAAGAACGTCTTCCTGGACGGCAAGTCGAACCTGGTGATCCGCGCCGCCAAGGACGGCGACACCTACTACAGCGGCAAGCTGGTCAGCGTGTGGGAGGGCGGCGCCGGGCATACCTGGGAGGCCCGGATCAAATTCAACTGCCTGACCGCGGGCGCCTGGCCGGCCTTCTGGCTGGGCAGCGTCGGCGAGGGTGAACTCGACGTCATCGAGTGGTACGGAAACGGCAAATGGCCCTCCGCCACCACCGTCCACGCCAAGGCCAACGGCGGTGAATGGGAAACCCACAACATCGGCGTGGACAACGCCTGGCACACCTGGCGTACCTACTGGGACGGCAAGGTCGCCCGCTTCTGGCTGGACTACACCGACGGCGCCCAGCCCTATTTCGAGGTCACGGCCGGCCAGCTGCCGGACTGGCCGTTCAACGACCCGGGCCACACCATGTTCATCGTGCTCAACCTCGCCGTCGCCGGCTCCGGTGGGGAGGACCCCAGCGGCGGTAGCTATCCGGCGGACATGCTGGTCGACTGGGTGCGGGTCTGGTAAGCGGGCGTCAACGCGCCGACCGGACTGATTGCCGGTCTACGACGCATACGGCGACGGGATGATGTTCCCGCGCAGGACCGCTTGCCCCCCGTCGACCTTCTGGAATCCGGCGCCAGAGCTGCTGCAGTCCAGTCCCCACGTGGCGAGGGCGGTGCAGGTGATGCCGTTGCCGAAATCGACGGTGTGCCCGGGCTCGAAATAGAGGCTTCGGCCAGGCGGCACGACACGGGTGTCGGAAACGAACGCACTCTCCGGGATGGCGGTGACGCCGTCGACCGTGAGTGCAAGACCCGCCGCCGGGCCGATGTCACCGCGCCACGTGATGACAGGCAGGTTCTCGTCGTTGACGTTGGCGCTGCAGGTGAGGGTGACCGGTGGGGGCCAAGCCCAGTGACGTGGTGTAA
>JAGQTQ010000116.1:2524-45175 GCA_020438905.1 Mycobacterium sp. | reverse complement strand
CACGGCCCATCGGTGGATTGAGGCTTAGCTCGCAGCGCGGCCCGCGGGTATCAGCGCAGGGTTCCGGATTATGCGGGCTCGAGGCTGTCGTCGAGTGCACTGCGGTCGTTGAGAGCGCTGTGGTGGCGCCCCCAGGCGAAGTAGAACACCAGCACAACCACTACCCATGCGGAGAACGCCAGCCAGGTGTACCAGTGCAGGCTGAAAAGGATGTAGCCGCATGCCAGTACCGACAACACCGGTGTGACCGGGTAAAGGGGAACCTTGAAACCTCGGGGCAAGTCAGGTTCGCGCACCCGCAGTATCACGACGCCCACCGAGACGACGATGAAGGCGACCAGGGTGCCGATCGACACCATGTCCGCCAGATAGTCGAGCGGCACGAAGCCGGCCAGAACGCTGATCACGATGGAGACGATGACGGTGTTGTTGACCGGCGTCTGAGTACTCGGGTGCACCTTGGCGAACAGCGGCGGCAACAGACCGTCGCGGCCCATCGCAAACAGGATCCGGGTCTGCCCGTAGAGGACCACCAAAGTGACCGAGAAGATCGAGACCACGGCCCCAGCGGCCAGAACCGTACCCCAGTACCGAGCCCCGGTGACGCTGTCCAGGATGGCGGCCAGTCCGGCTTCTTGACCTTTGAAGCCCTGCCAGGACTGCGCACCCAGTGCGGCAACGGTGACCAGCACATAGACCGCTGTCACGGTCACCAATGCGGCCAGGATGGCCCTGGGCATGGATTTCTGAGGGTCCCTGACCTCGTCACCGGCGGTGGACACGGCATCAAGACCGATATAGGAGAAGAAGATGGTGCCGGCGGCCACGCCGATTCCGGCGACTCCGAATGGCGCGAACTCAGCAAACCGATCGGCGTCGAAAGCCGTGAACGCGATGGCGGAGAACATCACCAGAACGGTGAGCTTGATCAGCACCATGATCGTGTTGACCTTGGCCGACTCGCTGGCACCGCGGATCAGCAGCGATGCGCACAACACCACCAGGATGACCGCGGGCAGGTTGATCACGCCCGGGGACTCATTGCCCCACGGAGCAGCCGAAAGAGCCTGGGGCAGACGGTGCCCGAAGAAGTTGTCCAGCAGCTTGTTGAGGTACTCGCTCCAGCCCACGGCAACCGCAGCGGTCGACACCCCGTATTCCAGCAGCAGGCACGCCGCCACACCCATTGCCACCAGTTCGCCCAGCGTCGTATAGGCGTAGGAGTACGTCGAGCCGGAAACCGGCACCGCGGAGGCCAATTCGGCGTAGCAGACCGCAGCCAGTCCCGCGGCCAGGCCGGCGATCAAGAACGACACGATCACGGCTGGGCCGGCTTCGGGAACCGCCACGGACAGGACGAAGAAGATGCCGGTGCCGACAGTCGCGCCGACGCCGAACAGCGTCAGCTGAAAAGCGCCGATACTTCTTTTCAGCTGGGCAGATGCTCCATGGGCCACGGGAGCGCCGATGACCGGCCGCGTGCGCAGCATCTGCTCGACGAGGCTGACTGGTGGGACCGCCATATGCTCCTCCTGAGTTTGGGGCCGAGCCGATTATCAGCCCTTTCCCGAGTTCGCGCATCCCAGCTAGCCAGTTTCCTCCCCGGCTGATCCCGACAACGCCCTCACCACACTGGCACGACGCTCCTCGATCGAGCGCCCGAAATCGTGAAGCAGTTCCGGGCTTTTCTGGACGACGCGCTCGACGGCCTCGCGGTCGATGTGGATCAGCGTCACCTCGTCTACGGCGTACATCGAGCCCGGAATCGGGTGGCGGATCAGAGTGGCCTGGCCGATGACCCCGCCGGCTTGGACGGTCTCGACCTCGGCGAGGGTGCCGTCGCCGGCCTGGGCTGTCAGCCGCACGGTGCCGGACAGGATGAACGACATCCCCGCCGGGACGGTTCCGATCAGCTGGATCAACTCTCCACGGCCGTAGCGCTCGATGCGGGCGTGCGGGATCATCGCCGGCTGCTGTTCGGCGTTGAGTTTGAGCGTCGGGGCGACCACGTTCTTGATCGCGCGGGCCACCAGATCGGGTTCGGAGAAGCCGTCGACGGCCTCGTCGAGGTGCAGTCCCTGGCGGCGGGACGCGTACCAGATCCAGCGCAGGAAAGTCGCCTCGGCCTCGCCGTCGTCGGCCGGCGAGCGTAGCGGGATCTTGGTGCGGTATTGCAGTGCACCCAGTGGAACCGCCACCGGGGTCAGGTCGGGGTGACACTCGGGCAGCTGCGAGGCAACCCGAACCAGCATGTCGCACACCTGATCCGGGCGGTCCTCGACGGCGAAGACGCTCGTGATCCTGATGGCGTGCTGACCGGCCGGCCGGCTGAGGTTGGTGAACGACTCCCCGGCCAGAACGGCATTCGGGGTGATGCGCAACCCGTCGGCGGTCTCCAGATGCACCGCTCGCCAGTTGACCTCGGTGACCCGGCCCTTGCCGCGTTCGGTCTCGATCCAGTCCCCGAGCCGGAACGGCTGCTCGAAGAGCATCAGCAGGCCGGAGATGATCTGCCCCACCGAGTTCTGCAGGGTCAGGCCGATGACGATGGAGGTGATACCCAGTGCCGTGAAGAGCCCACCGACGTTGGCTCCCCAGATGTAGGCGAAGATCAGGCCGATGCCGACCGCGATCAGGACGAAACGGATGACATCGAGGAAGATCGCCGGCATCCGGCGCCGCCAACTGTCCGAGGGGGCATTGGTGAAGACCGATGCCCGGATGCCGGACAGCATCAGGATCAAGACCACGACCGCGACCAAGGTGCCCACGATGCGCACCGGCGCCGATCCGGCCGGCATCTGGGTGGCTCCGATCATGGCCAGCAGCAGCGCGGCCAGGGGCAGCAGGTAGTTGCGAAGCAGGCTCACCGGACCGAGCAGTGCGCTGCCCCGCCGGCGCAAGGTGTGCTGCCACTCGGTGAGCGCGATCAGAACCAGCGGCAGGCCGATCGCGATGCCGATGGACCAGTAGAACCACGCCGCACCCAGGAACGAGACCGTCATAGCGGCTCCGCGAGACGCCAGATGGCCACCTGCCCGCCGTCGATGGTGAGGCTGCCCGCAGAGGTGAATGTCATGGTCTCGCCGAGCGTGTCGTAGACCGTGGACGTCACATAGATGCCCGGTTCCGGCGCACCGTCCTTGATCCGGTGCGCCAGATTGACCGCGGTGCCCCACATGTCGAACACCAGGGAGGTCTCGCCGATCAGACCACTGCTGACCGGGCCGGTGTCGATCCCGGCCCGCAGAGCCAGATTCAGCTCCGTCTCACTGTTGAAGCGCTCGATGATCCGCTGACATTCGAGGGCGAATTCCACCGTTCGGCGGATATTGTCCAGGCGTGGCATGGTCAGTCCACAGCTGCCGAGATAGCCGTTGCGCACCGGCCGGACCCGCTCGATCGCGTATTCCTCGGCGGCGGCGTCGAATTGGCGGAGGAGTTCGTTGGCGATACCCAGCGACTCCCCGGAGGCCAGCTCGGCCTGGATCCGGTCCAGTCCGGTGATGTCGGCGAAAATCACCGTGACGTTGTGGTGCTCGCGGGCGGTGATCTGCTCGCCCTTCTCGAATTTCTCCGCGATCGGAGCCGGCATCAGCGAGTGCAGCAGTCGGCGGATCTGTCGGCGCTGCTCGCCGAGGAGGTCCTCCTTGACCGAAAGGCTGCGGCTCATCTCGTTGAACATCCCGGTCAGGTCGCCGATCTCGTCCCGAGACTCCACCGGGATGTCGACACCGACCTCACCGGCGCTGATTCGCTGCACCCCGGTCTCCAAGCGCCGGATCGGCCTCAGGAAGACCTGGGCGAGAATGACCGCGAGCAGACAGACGCCGAAGATGATGCCCGTGGTCGTCAGTGCCACGACCCTTGCGAAGGTGGCCTCCTGTGCGAAGGCCTCCCCGGTGGAGATCTTGGCCACGATCGACCAATGCAGCCCGGCGGCCGTGCCGATCGGCGCGAAGGCCTGGATGGTCTGCTGACCGAGGTAGTCGTCGGCGATCAGGGTGCCCGACTCGCCACGCTGAGAATCCTTTTCGGCTTGCAGCGTCACCGGTTGGACCAGCGTGGTGCCGCCCTGGCGGATGGCGATGTCCGGGATGTCCGGTGGCGTTCCGGCGTTGATGACATCGGTGCGGTACTGCTCCGGGTCCTCGATGAACAGCCGGGAATCCGACCGCATGAGGAAGTCCGGGCCGACCAGTATCGTCTCGCCGGTCTCCCCCATTCCGGCCTCTTTCCAGGCCTTGCCGAAGGTCATCACCTCGTTGATCTTGGTGATCGGAAACTGCAGTGCCAGAACGCCATTGGGACGCCCATTAGGGGGTATGGGCGCGACCATCCAGGCCGTGGGTGCCATGGTGGACGGCTGGTAGAACTCGAAATCGGTGAAGATGACCTGGTTTTCCCGGTTACTGGACATCGCCTGGGTGTAGGCGTCGCGCAGTTCGGATCCGTTGTAGGGACCGGTGAGGATATTGGTGCCCAGGTCGACGTTCTTGTAGACGCTGTAGACGACGTTGCCGCGGCCGTCGAGCAGCAGTGCGTCCTCGAACCCGAACCGGCTCACGATCTCCCGGTAGAAGCTCTGGTATTTCGTATTGGCCGCCGACCACGCGCTGCCGTCGCCCGGGTCGTCCATCGCGATGGCCAACTCATCGGTCGGCAGCTTCGCGGTATACGTGGCCTGTAGATACCGCTCCGCGTTGGAGGTCGGCAGCAGTGCGGCGACGTCGAGTTGGGTTCCGCTGTATTTTTCGGTCTCCTTTGCGAAGTAGCCGTAGTAGTCGGCGATCGCCTTGGACATCTCCGGGGTGATCTGGGCGTTGCTCAACTGGTCGAAGCCGGCGGTGAAATCGCGCAGTGCCTCGCGGGACATGACGCCGTGGGTGAAGGTGATCAGGGCGCTGCGCATGTCGAACAGCTGCGCCGTCATCTGCCGCTTCTGCGATTCCCGGATTTCGATGAGCCGGTCGACCGCCGCCGTCCGCAGTGAGTTGCGGCCGTTCTGATAGGCAATCCCCCCGACGATCGCGGCAGCCAGAATGGCGCACAGGGCCAGCATCAGGATGAGCTTCGACTGGATGCTGATGCGGTTGAGCAGCTTGAGGTGCTCGATCCGCACCCGGCGCGCGGGGCGTTGCGCCTCCGACTCCGAGGGTTGCGCCCCGGCCATCTTTTCCCCGGCCATTTTCTCCCTGGCCATCCTTTGCCCGGCCATCCCTTCCCCGGCCGTTTTTTCCCACCGCCGCCTGCGGAAATCGGCCCCGCAGCAGATTAGCAGTCAATGTGACGCCCGATGCGGAAGTGACGCTTGTTACCAGCGCGTTGGCTGCCCGTTCCCATCCTCGCCCGCCGGAGGCGCCCACCCGACCATAATGACGGGATGCGAGTGATCGCGGCCGCGCTGACCGCCGCAACCCTGGGTGCCGTTCTGACCCCGGCCGCCGGTGCCCAGGCCTCCGACAAGTGGTCGCTCAACGGGACGTTCACCGCAACCTCCAACGGCGAGTGGGCCCGCACCAACGACATCTTCCACGACGAGCGCAGCGTCCGGGCGATCTGGACCGTCTCATCCCAGTGCAGCTATCCCACCGAATGCACCGGAACGGTCAGCAGCGACCAGGGCTGGACCGCTCCGATCTATCAGACCGGCGGCGAGTGGTACGTCAAACACATTGTGCCGCAGTGGATACCGTGCCCCGATGGATCGACCGCGGACGGCTATCAGGTGTTCCGCTTCAAGGGCATGACCCCCGGCGGCGACAGCACCGACCCGACCTCCGACGTGCTGGTCGGCGAGGACGCCACCACCGGCCCCAGCGGCGCCTGCGGCCGCAGCCTCCCGCTGTTCATCACCATGCCGTTCAAACTGGTCAAGGTGGGCTGAGCGGGATCAGCCGGTCGGCAGCAGGTCCGTCCAGGACCGCTCGCCACCGTGTGTCACGACATCGGTCTGGCGGGCCGCGTTGCCGTCCGCGGTGACGAACTGCCCGGTCTGCGGGTCATACGTCGCGATCGCCACCGACGGGCCGGTGGCCGAACCGAAGGAGCTCGGGGCAGCCGCCGGCCCTTCTTCCGGTGCAACCGGCGGGGCGGGTTCGGCGGGTGGGGCTGGGTCGGCGGGTGAGGCTGGCGGGGGCAGGACCCCTTCGGGAAGGGGCGTGCCCTCCAGCGGCCCGTAGATGTGGTCCTGAAAACTGACCCGATCGTCGGGCGGGATGCCCTGGGCGATCAGATTCGGGTCGAAGGGGTAGGGGCCCAGCGCGTGCTGGCGCATGGCCAGCGGCTCGAAGGCGCCCTCGCTCTCGCAGATCTCCACGGTGGGGGCGCGTTTTCCGGGCTGGCCCATACACGGGTAGTTGCGCGCCCCGCGTACCGCGATCGGGGAATCCTGCGGCAGTTTGCAATACAGCCCGTCCGGGGTGTCGATATCGGAGAGGTCCGACGGTGACCGCCAGGATGACGGCGGCAGGAATCCCACCGTGCATGCCGGCGGATCCCCGATGGTCAGGGTGAAGTCGCCCTGGGTGTAGCCGGTCGGGTTGTTGCGCGGCAGACCCACCGCCTGCACCGAGGCGATATAGGGCGGCAACAGCACCAGCAGCTGTTCCAGCGATGCGTGGTACGTGACCGCGATCCGGCCAACGGTCGTGAGATTGGCCAGCAACACCGGCAGTGTGGGCTTGACCTGATCGAGCAGACGGGCCGCCTCGACCAGGGCTCCCGGCCCGTTGTCCAGCACCGCCCGGATCTGCGGATCGTTGGCGACGAGCTGGCCGGTCACACCCGCCAGGCCGGCGGCCCAGCTTCGCAGCGCCCCGGACGACGCCGCCTGGGCGTCCAGCAGCGGACGGCCGTCCTCGATCAGCGCGCGGGCCCGGTCGGCGACACCGTCGAACTCAGCGGCCACCTTCGAAGAGGATTCCAGCAGGGCCGCGAGATCGTCGCCGGCACCGTTGAGCCCGCGGAACGACTCGTCCAGCAGTGTCCTCAGCCGGTCCTTGGGAATGCTCTGCAGCAGAGCGTCCACCTGGTCGAGCATCGGGCCGACCCGTTGGGGCACCCGGGCGTCGCGCGCCGGGATCACCGAGCCGTCCCGCAGGTAGGGGCCCGAATCCGTGCGCGGCAGCAGGTCCACGTACTGCTCCCCCACCGCCGAGACACTGCGCACGCTGGCCTGCAGATCGGCCGGGATCTTCGGCGAGGCGGACAGCGAGAGGGTGGCCTGCGCCCCGGCGCGGGTGGGCCGCACGTCGGTGACCTTCCCGACCTGCACGCCCCGGTAGGTGACATTCGAGAACCGGTACAACCCACCGGTTCCGGGCAGCTCCAGGGTGACCGTCATGCGGCCGATCCCGAGCAGGGTCGGCACCTGCATGTAGACCACGACCATGGCCGTCATGCCGATGATCGAGGCAATGCTGAAGATCACCAGCTGGGTGCGGACGAATCGGGTGAGCATCAGCGGCCGCCCTGATCCATCGGGGCCAGCTGCAGCTCCGGGGAGTCCGGTCCGGGCGGGGCGGGGACCGGAGCGGGCACTGCGCCCGCGCCGGGCTCGGGGTCGACGTCGGCCACCGCGGCCGGGGGCGGACTGAACGGCGCGTTGAGCGGGTCGTAGGTGTAGGTGGCGTACCACGGGTCACCGGGTGCCGGCACCAGCTTGGCGCCCTCCTGGCCCCAGCGGGTGCCGAGGAAGAGGGTCTTCTTCAGCCGCGGCACGGTGAAGTCGAAGATGATGAACTGGTTCAGGTAATCGCCGCGGATGGCCCGGTCGATGGTCGACTGGCCGTAGGGGAAGGCGCTGAGGAAGTAGGCCAGCGCCTGATCGAGTTGAGGCCCAACGTCGGCCAGGGAGCGCAGCGTTGGCTCCAGGTTGGCCAGATTGCGGACCAGATCCTCCCGGGTCTCGGCGACCAGATCTCCGGCCAGCGCACTGAAACCGCCGAGCTTCTCCAGCGCCGCGGTCAGCCTGGGCCGCTCGGCCACCAGCACGTCCAGCGCCGGCGGGATGCGCTCCAGCGCCCCGCTCAGCACGTCGCGCTGATCGGCGAAGGTCCCGGCCACCCGATCGAGCGCCGCCACCGTCGCGTTGATGCTGTCGCGCTGGTCGGCCAGCACGCCGACGAACTCGTCGAGGCGTACCAGCAGATCCCGGATCTGTGGTTCGCGGCCGTTGAGCGCCGCGTTGAGTTCGGCGACGATGTCGCCGATCCGCCCGACTCCCCCGCCGTTGATCACCACCGACAAGGCCGAGAGCGTCTGCTCGGTGGACGGGTAGGTCGAGCTGTTGTTGAGCTGCAGGGTCGCCCCAGGCTCGAGCCGGCCGGCGGGCCGGGCGCCCGGCGGCGGGTTGAGCGCGAGGTGCATCGAGCCCAGCAAGCTGGTCTGCCCCACCGTCGCGACCGCGTTGGCGGGGATGACCACGTCCGGTTTCACCGAGATCTCCACGTCGGCGTGCCAGTCCCGCACCGCCATCCGGTTCACGCTGCCGACCACCACATCGTCGACCAGGACCGGCGAATTCGGTTCCAGCGTGGAGACATTGGCCAGCTCGACGTGGTAGACGGCGGCGTCGGGGCCGCGCCCCACCGCACCGGGCAGCGGCAGCGAGTTCAGCCCGCCGAACCCACAGCCCCCGACCGTTCCAATGAGGCTGACGGCGAGCACCACGCACCCCGCGCGGATCGCCAGGCGGCGGATCATGACGGCACCTCCCCCACCCCGGCCGGCAGCGGGACCGGCCCCGGCATCGGCGGGCGCTCGGGCGCCGCCGCGGGGGCAGCCTGTGCGGGCAGCAGCAACTCGTCGAGGTTCGACGGCGTCGCCGGCCCGTGCGGGGTTCCGGGCGGCACCGGTGCGCCGGGGAACAGCGCGGGCTGGGGGTCCGCGGGCAAGCCGTCGGGGGTGTAGGCGCCGCGCCGCGGATCCGGCGGTCCGGCCCAACCGGGCGGCGGCGGGACGTCGCCGTGCAGCCCGGTGTAGGCGGAGATGTCGGGCGGGATCTCCGCGGGCGCCGGGCTACCCGCGCCGCCGGGGGCCAGTTCGGGCTCGGAGTAGATCAGGTTCCACGGGCTCGGCGATTTGCCCAGATAGGCGTTGAACGGCATCGGCAGGTAGTTGAAGTTGAGCAGCCGCAGAGCCGGACCCAGGTACTGCGAGCACAGTTTGCCGGTCTCACCGGCCGTCACGTTCTCGATCGCCCCGATCGCCGCGCACACGACCTGCAGCGGGTTGGAGAAGTTGGCCAGCGCGAAGCCGCCCAGCGCGCTCTGGATGTCCGGGTTGTAGATGTTGTAGCTGTTGCCGATCGCGTTGGGCGCGACGTGCAGCAGGTTCTTCAGGACCAGTTGGTTCTCAGAGATGTTGCGGACCACGTCGCCGAGCCGCTCCACCTGTTCGGCGGCCTGGTCGCGGCTGCCGGCGACGAAACGCTGAACGTCGACCACGGCGCCGGAGAGGTTGGTCAGCGCCGCGTCGAGATCGGCCCGGCTGCCGTCGAGCACCCCGGCCACGGTGGCCAGCCGATCCTGGAACAGCACGACCTGGGTGTTGCTGTCGCGCAGCGCGGTGACGAAGGTCTGCAGGTTGGCGATGACCCCGACGATGTCGCCACTGCCGTCGGCCAGGATGCGGCTCAGCCCGGAGAGCTGCTCGACGGTCTCCCGCAGCTTGTCCCCGTTACCCTCCATCGCTCCCGCCGCGCTGTCGATGAACCGCCCCACCGAGGTGGTGGAACTCTCGAGGGTGGGACCGAGATCGGTTGCCAGCCTGCTCAATTGTTCCTTGACCTGGTCCCATTCGACGGGCACCGCGGTGCGGTCGGTGTCGATGACGGCGCCGTCGAGCATCCGCGGCCCGGTGGTCTCGCCCTCGATGTAGGCCGGGGCCAGTTGGACGTAACGGGCCCCGACCAGATTGCCCGCGACGATGACGGCCCTGGCGTCGGCCGGGACGGGCACCGCACGGTCGACGGCGAGGGACATCCTTGCCTTGGTGCCCTGCGGCTCGATTGCGGTGATGGTGCCCACCTTGACCCCCGCGACCCTGACCTGGTCGCCCGGATAGATCGCGGTGGCACTGGTGAAATAGGCGGTGATCGTCATCGGCTTGAACACCGCGTTGCGCACCAGCAGGGTCGCTCCCCCCGCGACCAGCAGGGCGAGCAGTGCGGCGAGGACCGCGGTGCGTCGGTTGCGCATCACGGCGGCCCCGGTGGTGGGCCCCAGGTCTCATTCGGCTGCGGAATGCCGTTGTAGGGGAACGGGAATTCCGCTCGCGGACCGGCGTTGTCCGGCGGCTGACCGGCGTTCACCCCGCGCCGGAAGCCCAGCGCATAGTCGAAGAACGGCTGCAGGGTCTGGGCCGGGCTGAGGTTGGCGACGAAGGCGTTGTAGTAAAAGCCACCGTTGACGGCCTCGGCCTGGGTGAGCTGGAACTTCGCCAGGCCGGCCATCCCCTCGGTGATGTTGTCGTTGTTGCGCTGCAGCACCTCGGTCACCGAGTTCAATTTCTCCAGGGCCGGCGCAAGCTGCTGCTCGTTGTCGGCCACCAAAGCGCTGATCTGCAGGGACAGCGCCGAGGTGTTGGCCAGCAGATTGGCGATCGCGAACCGGCGGTCCTCGAGAACGCCGAGCAGTTCGTTGGCGTTGAGGATCAGCGTGTTGACCTGACGACTGCGCGCGGAGAGGATTCCGGTCACCTCGGCGGCACTGCGTAGCAGTTCCGACAGCGATCCGTTGCGCTCGTTGAGTGCCCGGGAGATCCGGCTGATCCCGTCGAAGGTCGGGCCCAGTTGCGGCGAAAGCCGGTCGATGGTCGCCGACAACGTCTCCAGCGACTGGTTCAGCGCGGCGGTGTCGGTCCGGGCGGTGTTGGCCGTGAACTCGCCGAGGGCATCGGTCAGCGAGTAGGGCGACCCGGTGCGCGAGAGCGGGATGACGTCGGCGCTGCGCAGCCGGCCCGCGCCGGAGGGCTCCAGCGTCAGCACCCGCTGACCCAGCAGGGTCGCGGTCCGGATGTGCGCGGTGGTGTCCGAGCCCAGGTGGACCTTGCCGTTGACCGAGAAGTCGACCAGTGCCCGGCCCCGCTGCAGTGACACCCCGGAGACGGTGCCCACCTTCACCCCCGAGACCCTCACGTCGTTGCCGGGCGCCAGCCCGCCGGCCTCGGCGAACAGGGCCTGATGGCGCACCGAGGTCGCCAGGGTGACCAGCCGCTGCGTCTGCAGACCGACGGCGATGACGAGGACGATCAGCACCAGGCCGATGAAGCCGGAGCGGATGAGGTGCGAGCCGCGGTATTTCAGCATGCGGGCCTGCCGTCGACCGTCACGGCTCCGCGCACCGTCCGGTGTGCTGCAGAATCCACGGAAAGTATGCGGTGCGACCCTGCAGATCGCTGACCCGCACCGACATACCGCACAGGTACTGGTTGATCCAGCTGCCGTAGGAGCCGAGCCGCACCAGCTTGCGATAGTTCTTCGGCGCCTTCTGCAGGGCCAGGTCGAGGGTCTCCTTGTCCTGCTCGAGGAGCGGGGCCAGCCGGGCCAACTCGCCGACGGTCCCGGCCAGTGGCGCCCTGGCCGCAACCAGCAAGTCGGTCAGCGACGCGCTGCCGTTGTCCAACGCGGTGATCGCGGTGCCGATCGGGTCGCGGTCGGCGGCCAGTCCGGTGACCAGGTTCTCCAGACGGTCCACCGCCGCGGAGAACTTGTCGCCGTCGGCACTGATGGTCCCCAGCACCGCGTTGAGGTTGTCGATCAGCTGCTGCACGGTCGCGCTGTTGTCGGCCAGCGCGCCGGTGAACGCCGAGGTCCTGGAGAACAGCGACTCGACGTTTCCCTCCTGGCCCTGAAGGATCTGGATCAGCGAGTTGGTCAGGGCGTTGACGGCTTGGGGATTGAGGCCCTGCACAACGGGTTTGAGACCACCGAGGAGCAGGTCGAGGTCGAGGGCCGCTTCTGTTCGGTCGGCGGGGATCACCGATCCGGGCGGTTGGATCCGGGCCTGCCCAGGGCTGTCGAGCAGTTCCAGGTAGCGGTCCCCGACCAGGTTGAGGTAGCGCACCGCCACCTTGGTGCCCGAGGTGAGCACGATGTCGCGGTCGGCCCCGAAACCGACCAGGACGGTGTTGTCCGGTTGAAGTTCGACCCGCTCGACGGTGCCGACCCGAACACCGGCAACCCGAACGGAGTCGCCGGCCTTCAGACTGGAGACGTCGTCGAAGACGGCGGTGTAGCCGTTCGGGTCGCCGCCCCGATACTGGCCGAAGATCGCGAACAACGCGGCGGTGAGCATCAGCATCACGACCATGAAGACCCCGACCTTCACGCCGGTTCCGCCCAGGCTTCTCATCCGGGCATCCCCACCTGGGCGGAGTTGCGCGGAGGACCGTCGAGTGGGCCGAACAACGCCTGCTTGAGCGCGTCGGAGTTCAGCAGGATGCCCTGGTTGCCGTACTGCGCCTGGTTGGCTCCGATATCGGTGACCACGAACGGCGGCCGCTGCTCGTATCCGACGTTGGGCAGATCGGTGCACTGTGGCCCGCCGGTTGCCGCGACCTTCGGTAGGTTGCCCGGATACCGGTAGCGCTCCCGGCCGAGGAAGAACCCCTGCAGCAACACCGCACCCGGCACCGGCAGCCCCGGGCCCGTCGCCAGCGGGATCAGTCCGGCGATCCCGCAGTACAGCGCGGGGTTGTACCGGTTGGTCAGGTCGGTGGTCGGCACCAGCAGATGCACGACGTCGGCCAGCGGCCCGCGGTTGGTCGAGACAACGTCGGTGCCGAGGTCGGCCAGGCCGATCACGCTGATCAGCAGGGCGTCGAGGCTGTCGCGCCGGTCGACGACGGTCTCGGAGATCCGGCTGGTGTTCTCCAGTGTGGCGAGCAGGTCCGGGGAGGCGTCGGCGACGGCGTCGAACACCGTCGGTGACACCTCCAGGGCGCGGTTGAGGTCGTCCAGGGCCGGGTTGAGGGTGGACAGGGCGCTGTCGAGGTCGGCCAGGGTCTGCCCGAACTGCCGGCCACGTCCGTGCAGCGATGTCGACAACGCGCCCAGGGTCTGGTTGAGCTTGGCCGGTTCGACCGCCGAAAGCACCGAGACCAACTTTTCGAACACCGTGTTCAGTTCGACGGTGACGCGACTCCCACCCTGGATCACGGTTCCGGCCCGCAGCGCCGCCGGGGACGGCTGCGCCGGGGCCACCAGTTCGACGAACTTCGAGCCGAACACCGTCGAGGAGGTGATCTCGGCGCCGACGTTGGCCGGAATGACGTCCACCGCGTCGGGGTCGATGGCCAGGTGCAGCGCTGCACCGCCACCGTTCAGCGGTTCGATCGAGGCGACCTTGCCGACCTGGGCGCCGTTGATCTTGACCTTCGCATCGGGGTACATGACCAGACCGGCCCGGTCGGCGACGACGGTCACCGGCACCGTCCTGGTGAAACTGTCCTGGAACAGGCCGACCGCGACCGCGACCACGACCACAAGGGCGAGCACCGTGAGCATGCCCGCCGTGGGGCGGAGGTAACCGGGAGTTCGCTTGGCCGCCATCGTCGTCTACCCGGAGAGGTTGAAGTTTCCGTTGGAACCGTAGATCGCCAGCGAGACCAGCAGCGTCACCGACACCACCACGATGAGCGAGGTGCGGACCGCGTTGCCCACCGCGACGCCGACACCGGAAGGCCCACCGGTGGCGAAATACCCGAAGTAGGTGTGGATCAGCAGGATGGTGACGGCCATCAGCACGGCCTGCAGGAACGACCACAGCAGGTCGAGCGGATTGAGGAAGGTGTCGAAGTAGTGCGTGTAGAGCCCGGCCGACTGCCCGAACAGCGCGACCGTCACGAACCGGCTGGCCAGAAACGACAGGATGACCGCGATCGAGTACAGCGGCGCGATCGCGACCATTCCGGCCACCAGTCGGGTGGACACCAGATACTCCACCGGCCGGATCCCCATGGACTCCAGGGCGTCGATCTCCTCGTTGATCCGCATCGCTCCCAGTTGCGCGGTGACTCCGGCGCCGAAGGTGGCCGCCAGACCGATGCCGGCCACGACCGGCGCCGAGATCCGCACGTTGATGAACGCCGCAAGGAACCCGGTGAGTGCTTCGATACCGATGTTTCCCAGCGACGAATAGCCCTGCACCGCGAGGGTGCCGCCGGCGGCCAGAGTCAGGAAACCGACGATCGCGACCGTGCCGCCGATCATCGCCAATGTGCCCGCGCCCATGCTGATCTCGGCGATCAGCCGGATGATCTCGGTGCGGTAGCGCACCACGGCCACCGGCACACCGGCGACGGACCTGGCGTAGAACAACGTGTGGTCACCGATCCGGCCGAACAACCGGATCGGACGACCGCACTCGCGGAACAGCCGCGGGTAGTTGGCGCGTAGGACGGTCAGGGTGCCCATATGACTCTCACCCCGCGCTCAGCCCGTGGTCATCCGGATGCCGATCGCGGTGACAACGACGTTGACGACGAACAGTGCCATGAACGCGTAGACCACCGTCTCGTTGACGGCGTTGCCCACCGCTTTGGCGCCGCCGCCGGTGATCATCAGGCCCCGGTAGCAGGCCACCAGACCGGCGATCAACCCGAACAACGCGGCCTTGACACAAGAGATGAACACTTCGGGCACGCCGGTGAGCAAGGTGATCCCGGCGGCGAACGCACCGGGGTTGACGTCCTGGACGAACACCGAGAAGGCGTAGCCGCCCAGGATGCCGATGATGACCACCAGCGAGTTGAGCAGCAGTGCCACCAGGCCCGAGGCCAGCATCCGCGGGGTGACCAGGCGCTGCACGGGGTTGATGCCGAGCACCTCCATGGCGTCGATCTCCTCGCGGATGGTCCGCGATCCCAGATCCGCGCACATCGCCGTCGCGCCGGCACCGGCCACGATGAGCACCGTCACCAGCGGGCCCACCTGGGTCACCGCCCCGAACGCGGCACCCGCACCGGAGAGGTCGGCCGCGCCCAGTTCGCGCAGCAGGATGTTGAGGGTGAAGCTCACCAGCACGGTGAACGGGATCGCCACCAGCACGGTGGGCGCGAGCGACACCCGGGCGACGAACCATGACTGCTCAAGGAACTCGCGCCACTGGAAGGGGCGTCGGAACAGGAAACGGACCGCGTCGGCGGACATCGCGAACAAGCCTCCGATGGCCTCCATCGGAGAGGAGACACCTTTGCCCAGGGCCACGCCGGGAGACCAGCGATCGGCCGCTTCGTTCGCCATCGACCTCGGCGCTCTCCTCCCCTGGACTATTCCTCCGCGCTGAAAACAGTATGCGATCGGCGTTGCGGGGGTGACCCGAATCGCCGGGAGCCGAACGCCCGGAATCCGAACCCCTGGCGTGCAGCACAATGAGACCGCTCGGTACCTGCACCGGGCGACGGTAGAAGGGGGCGGGATCGGATGGCCGTGGCCGACAGGTACGCCGGACGTCGGGTTCTGATCACCGGCGGTGGTTCGGGGATCGGACAGGCCTGCGTGCTGCGCATCCTCGGCGAGGGTGGGCAGGTGGTGGCCGCCGACATCAGCCGGGCGGGGCTTGAGCACACCGCCGCCAGGGCCGGCGCTGACGGCAGCCGACTGGACACCGTACTGATGGACGTCGGCGACGAGGATTCGGTGAGCACCGGCGTCGACCGCGCGATCGAGACCCTCGGCGGTCTGGACACCTTGGTCAACGCCGCGGGGATACTGCGCTCGGCGCACCTCGCCGACACCGCACTGGCCGATTTCGAGCAGGTGCTCCGGGTGAACCTGGTGGGCACATTTCTGGTCATCCGGCAGGCCCTGCCGGCGTTGCGGAGCGGGAACGCGCCCGCGGTGGTCAACTTCAGTTCGACCTCCGCGACGTTCGCCCACCCCTATATGGCTGCGTATGCCGCCTCCAAGGGCGGCATCCTGGCGATGACCCACGCCCTTGCCGCGGAGTTCGCCAAGCAGGGCATCCGGTTCAACTCCGTGCAGCCGGGGTCCATCTCCTCGGGGATGACCGACGGAACCGGGCGGTCCGGGCAGAGCGCCGGTCCGGGGCTGCCCCGCGACGCCGACTTCACGCTGTTCGCCCGGGTAGCCCCGGCGCTACCCCTGCCCGACCGCGCGATCTTCGCCGACCCGGACGCGGTCGCGCCGGTGGTGGCGATGCTGGGCAGCCCGGAGGCCTTCTTCGTCACCGGTACCGAGGTCCGCATCGACGGTGGCGCCCACATGTGATTCGGTCCGCGCGGACGGCGGGAAACCGCAACCGCGAGGTGGCGCCGAAAGTGGATCCATCGAACGATTCCCGCCGTCTTGCGCCGATCGGTTGCCGAATGTGTTGCGGAAGCTACCGAAATCCGCGACAGTTACCCGACGGGCTGCCCCCGCGGGTTTCCCGGACAGGCGGATTTCCCGGACAGACTCTTAAAGGAGGACGGCCCTGACCGAGACCGGCGCCGCCAGCACCCGAGAAACCACCGGGACAGGCCGGCACGAGCGCGCCGATGGCACCCCGGTGATCGAGATCGACCGTGTCACAAAACGCTTCGAGGACTACATCGCCGTGGCCGACGCGGACTTCTCGATCGGTGCGGGCGAGTTCTTCTCCATGCTCGGGCCCTCCGGTTGCGGCAAGACCACGACGCTGCGGATGATCGCCGGCTTCGAAACCCCCACCGAGGGCGCCATCCGGCTCGAGGGCGTGGACGTCTCAAGGGTCCCGCCCAACAAGCGCAACGTCAACACGGTGTTCCAGCACTACGCACTCTTCCCGCACATGACCGTCTGGGACAACGTCGCCTACGGACCGCGCAGCCGCAAGTGCGATAAGGCGAAGGTCAAAAAAGACGTCGACGAGATGATCGAAGTGGTGCGGCTGACCGACTTCGCACTGCGCAAACCCGCACAGCTCTCCGGTGGCCAGCAGCAGCGGGTGGCGTTGGCTCGGGCCCTGGTCAACTACCCCAGTGCATTGCTGCTCGACGAGCCGCTGGGCGCGCTGGATCTCAAGCTGCGCCACGTCATGCAGTTCGAACTCAAGCGCATCCAGCGTGAACTCGGCATCACCTTCGTCTACGTCACCCACGACCAGGAGGAGGCGCTGACGATGAGTGACCGCATCGCGGTCATGAACGACGGCAACGTCGAACAGATCGGCACCCCCACCGAGATCTACGACCGGCCCGCCACGGTATTCGTGGCCGGCTTCATCGGTCAGGCCAACCTGTGGCCGGGCCGGCAGACCGGTCGGGCCAACCGCGACTACGTCGAAGTCGGCGTGCTGGGCACCACGCTGAGGGCGCGGCCGGGCGATGCCGTCGTCGAGACCGGTGGGCGGGCCACCCTGATGGTGCGTCCGGAACGGGTGCGGGTCTCGGTGCAGCAGCCGGACGCGGAACTGGCGGCGGTCCGCGCCAGGGTCACCGACCTGACTTTTCAGGGCCCGGTGGTGCGACTCGCGCTCACCGCCGCCGACGGGTCCCCGGTGGTCGCGCACGTCGGACCCGAGCAGCACTTGCCGCTGCTGCGCCCCGGCGACGACGTGTACGTCGGGTGGGACCCGGACGCCTCGTTGGTGCTGCCGGGCGCCGAAAGCCCCCAGGCCGCTGGACATACGGAGTCTGAACTCAAGCACTAAGCCCGTCCCACCGCGACGGTCCTCGACACCAGAGATGAAAGGCAACCCCATGGCAGATATCGACCCGCGGGTCCTGGCCCGGCTGGCCTCGCGCCGGCGGTTCATCGGCGGCGGCGCCGCCGCGGCCGCCGCCCTCATCCTGGGGCCCTCGGCCCTCTCCGCGTGCAGTTCGGGCGACAAGTCCTCTTCCGGGGGATCCAACGCACCGGCGACGCCCGACGACGGGAGCCCGGCCTCGGGCAAGCTGCGGGTCTCCAACTGGCCGCTGTACATGGCCGATGGCTTCGTCGCGGCGTTCCAGACCGCGACCGGACTGGTCGTGGACTACAAAGAGGACTTCAACGACAACGAGGAGTGGTTCGCCAAGAACAAGGAGCCGCTGTCCCGACGTCAGGACATCGGCGCGGACCTGGTGGTGCCCACCCAGTTCATGGCGGCCCGGCTCGAGAGCCTCGGCTGGCTCAATCCGATCAGCGAGAGCCGCTGGAGCAACAAGAAGAACATGCGTCCGGACCTGCTGAAGTCCAAGGCCGACGATGGCCGCAAGTTCAGCGCCCCGTACATGTCGGGCATGGTGGGCCTGGCATACAACCGCGCGGCCACCGGCCGGGACATCACCAAGGTGGACGACCTGTGGGATCCGGCGTTCAAGGGCAAGGTCAGCCTGTTCTCCGACACCCAGGACGGCCTCGGCATGATCATGCTGGCCCAGGGGCAGTCCCCGGAGGACCCGGGCGTCGAGGCGGTGCAGAAGGCGGTCGACCTGGTCCGTGAGCAGAAGGACAAGGGCCAGATCCGCCGCTTCACCGGCAATGACTACGCCGACGATCTGGCTGCCGGCAACATCGTTGTGGCCCAGGCATATTCCGGCGACATCGTCCAGTTGCAGCAGGACAACCCCGACTTGCAGTTCGTGGTTCCGGAGGCCGGCAGCACCACCTTCCTGGACGCGATGGTGATCCCCTACACCACTCAGAACCAGAAGGCCGCCGAGGAGTGGATCAACTACATCTACGACCGGGCCAACTACGCCAAGTTGATCGCGTTCACCCAGTACGTCCCGGTGCTCAGCGATATGACCGAGGAACTGGACAAGATCGATCCGGCACTGGGCGGCAATCCGCTGATCAATCCGCCGAAGGAGACCCTGGAGAAGCTCAAGACCTGGCCGCCGCTGACCGACGAGCAGACCCAGGAGTTCAACAAGGCCTACGCCGATGTCACCGGCGGCTGAGCCGATGGCCCTCCTCTGATGGCAGGTGTAGCCAGCAGCAATCGGCAGCGCAGCAGGATCGCCCCCTATCTGATGATCCTGCCCGCGCTGGCCTATCTCGGGGTGTTCTATGTGGTGCCGTTCTTCTCGCTGCTGCGCACCTCTTTGTCCACCATGGGCGGTTCGGTCTACCTGCCCACGCTCACCTTCGCCTGGGACTTCGGTAACTACGGCCAGGCGCTGACCGAGTATCGCGAGCAGATCCTGCGCTCGTTCGGCTACGCGCTGACCGCCACCGTGTTCTGCCTGCTGCTGGCCTTCCCGCTGGCCTACGTGATCGCGTTCAAGGCCGGCCGGTTCAAGAATCTGCTGCTGGGCCTGGTGATCCTGCCGTTCTTCGTCACCTTCCTGATCCGCACCATCGCCTGGAAGACCATCCTGGCCGATGACGGCTGGGTGGTCGACGCGCTGGGCGCGGTCGGACTGCTGCCCAGCGAGGGCCGGCTGCTGTCGACGAGTTGGGGGGTGATCGGCGGGCTGACCTACAACTGGGTGATCTTCATGATCCTTCCGCTCTACGTCGCCCTGGAGAAGATCGACCCCCGGCTGCTGGAGGCCTCCCGCGACCTCTACGCCACCAACCGCAGGATGTTCGGCAAGGTGATTCTCCCGCTGGCCATGCCCGGCGTGCTGGCCGGCAGCCTGCTGGTCTTCATTCCGGCGGTCGGCGACTTCATCAACGCCGACTATCTCGGCAGCACCAAGACCACGATGATCGGCAACGTCATCCAGAAACAGTTCCTGGTGGTCAAGGACTATCCGGTGGCCGCCGCGATGAGTTTCGTGCTGATGGCGTTGATCCTGGTGGGCGTTCTGCTCTACACCAGGGCACTGGGCACCGAGGACCTGGTCTGATGACCACCCAGGCCGTCACCGGCATGGCCTCGCCGGGCCGCAGCTTCCGGGGCACCTTCAAACTGGGCGACCTGGCCCTCCGGGTGGTCGCCGGACTGGTACTGGTGTACCTGTTCGTGCCGATCCTGGTGATCATCGTCTTCTCGTTCAACAAGCCCAAGGGCAAGTTCAACTACACCTGGCAGGGCTTCACCTGGGAGAACTGGGCGCACCCGTTCAAATACCCGGCACTTGCCGAGGCCCTGCGACTGAGCCTCAACGTTGCGGCGGTGTCCACGGCGATCGCCCTGGTGTTGGGCACGCTGGTGGCCATCGCCCTGGTGCGGCAACGCTTCCGGGGCAGCAAGGTCGTGGATACCTTCCTGGTCCTGCCGCTGACCTCGCCCGAGGTGGTGATGGGCGCATCGCTGCTGACGCTGTTCCTCAGCCTGGGCTGGGCCACCGGCTACCTGACGGTCCTGATCGCCCACGTGGCATTCGAGATCAGCTTCATCGCGATGACGGTCCGGGCCCGGATCCGGGGGTTCGACTGGACGCTGGAGGACGCCTCCCTGGACCTGGGCGCCGGCCCGGTCCGGACGTTCTTCAAGGTGACCCTGCCACTGGTCGTGCCGGGGATCGTCGCGGCCGCGATGTTGTCCTTCGCCCTCTCACTGGACGACTTCATCATCACCTACTTCGTCAGCGGGTCCACGGTCACCTACCCGCTCTACGTCAACGCGGCCACCAAGGCCGCGGTGCCGCCCCAGATCAATGTGCTGGCTACCGCGATCCTGCTGATCAGTCTCGCCCTGCTCATGGCGGGAACGCTCTACCGGAGCAGAAAGGCGCCGATCCGGGGGTGAGCGCGTGAACGTCGAAGCGATCCTGGCGTCCATCCCGCCCCTGGCCGTGTACGTGACCGTCGGCCTCATCATCGGCATGGAGAGCCTGGGCATCCCGCTGCCCGGCGAGATCGCACTGGTGACCGCGGCCCTGCTGTCCGCTCAGGCCAACCTCGACATCAGCCCGGTCTGGGTCGCGGTGGCCGCCACCAGCGGGGCGATCATCGGCGACTCGATCGGCTACAGCATCGGACGGCGGTTCGGGATGTCGTTGTTCGAGCGGCTCGGGCGACGCTTCCCCAAGCACTTCGGTACCGGGCACGTCGCCCTGGCCAAACAACTCTTCGCCCGCTGGGGGGTGGGTGCGGTGTTCTTCGGCCGCTTCATCGCCCTGCTGCGCATCCTGGCCGGACCGCTGGCCGGCGCGTTGCACATGCGGTACCCGTACTTCCTGGCCGCCAACGCATCCGGCGCGGTTTTCTGGGCCGGCGGGACCACGGCCGTGGTCTATTTCCTGGGCATCGCGGCGGAGAAGTGGCTGGCACGCTTCTCCTGGGTCGCCCTGGTCGTGGCGTTGATCATCGGCGTCGCGATGACGCTGTTGCTCAAGGAACGAACCGGCAAGTTGATCGCGCAACTGGAGGCCGAGCACGACTGGGAATCGTTGCGCCAGGTCCGATGATCACCGGCCCCCCGACTCCCGGTCCGCCGGCCTCAGCCGGCCCGAACCAGATCCACTCCGGCGCTGCGCATCTCGGCCAGCGCCGCCACCGTCGATTCGGGGGCCACGCCTGCGGTCAGGTCGACCAGCACCCGGGTGCGCAGTCCGGCGTGGACCGCGTCCTCGGCGGTGGCCCGGACGCAGTAGTCGGTGGCGATACCGACGATGTCGACCTCGTCGACGCCGCGGGCACGCAGCCAGTCGGCCAGGCTGACGCCGTTGAGTCTGCCCTCGAACCCGCTGTAGGCGGCCGCGTAGGCGCCCTTGTGGAAGACCGCCTCCACCGTGGTGGTGTCCAGTTCGGGGTGGAAATCCGCACCTGGACTGTGCGCCACGCAGTGCGGCGGCCAGGACGAGACGTAGTCGGGGTGTTCGGAGAAGTGATCCCCCGGGTCGACATGGTAGTCCTTGGTCGCCACCACATGGTCGTACCCGTGGTCCCCGGCCAGCAGAGCGTTGATCGCCGGCACGACGTCGTCGCCCCCGGCGACCGCCAGCGACCCGCCCGCACAGAAGTCGTTCTGAACGTCGACGATGAGCAAGGCGCGCATTCCCCCACCGTAACCACACATCACCGGCGCCCGCGCGCTGAGACCGGCCGATGGAAACTGAGCCGATGGGGATAGAGCCGATGGGGATAGAGCCGATGGGGATAGGCATGAGACCGTTCGACTTCTTCGAGGCCGCCGAGTTGCCGGTCCCGGCGATCACCGCCGCGCAGGCCGAGATCATCGCCGCCGAACACTTCGGCCTGCGGGCCTCCGCTACCGCCCTGGGCAGCAACCAGGACGCGAACTTCCTGTTGCGCACCCACTCCGGCGAACCGATCGGGGTGCTCAAGGTCGCCAACCCGGCCTTCACCCGCCTGGAGCTGGAGGCCCAGGACGCGGCGGCGGCATTCCTCGCCGCGGCCGAAGGCGTCCGCACCGCGATCAACCGGAGCGCGACGATCGCACAGATCGGCGGGGAGAACCCCGAGGAGAACCCGCTGTTCGCGCGGGTCATCGCCTATCTGCCGGGCGGGACGCTGAGCGGGGACTCCTACCTGCGCCCCCACCGGGTAGCCGCCCTCGGCGATCTGGCCGGGCGCACCTGCCGGGCGCTGGCATCCTTCGACCACCCGGGCGTGGACCGGGTGCTGCAGTGGGACCTTCGGCACGCTCAGCGCACCGTGGCGACGCTGGCCGACCACGTCACCGACCCGCACCGGCGCGAGGCGGTCCTGGCGGCGGCCGCCGAGGCCTGGCACGCGATCGCCGGTCTGGCCGAGGATCTGCCGGTCCAGGTCATCCATGGTGATATCACCGACGACAACGTCGTCGTCGGCGCCGACGGGCTGCCGGACGGGCTCATCGACTTCGGGGACCTGATGCGGTCCTGGACGGTCGGCGAATTAGCGGCGACGGTATCGGGCGTTCTGCACCACGACGGCGGTGAACCGGCGGCGACGATCCCGGCGATCCGGGCCTTTCACGCGGTGCGACCGCTGAGCCCCGGCGAAGCGGACGCGCTTTGGCCGCTCGTCGTTCTTCGGGCGGCGGTGATCGTGATCAGCGGAATCCACCAGAGCGCCCTGGACGCCGATAACGCCTACGCCAGCTCCCGTGTCGGCCCCGAATGGAAAATCTTCCAGCGCGCCAACGAGATTCCACTGGACGTGATGACGGCCCAGATCCGTCACGCGCTGGGCATGCCGCTCGGCGGCGAACACCTAACCGGGGACGTCACGTTGATCGGCGGCCTGGACTCCCGCGACATCGCCCAGCTCGACCTGTCGGTGGACTCCGACGGTATGGACGGCGGTGCGTGGACTCGGTCCGGCTGCGAGGATGGGCTGGCGCGCCGGGCGCTCGTGGCCGGGGCGGCGGCCGCCGTCGGCGTCTTCGGCCGGCCGCGGCTGACCCGCTCGGCGATGCTGAGTCCGGACTCCCCCGCCACCGTGGCCACCGGCGTCGACCTCTGGCCGGCCTCCACGCTGCCCGTCCACGCGCCGTGGCCGGGAACAATCCAGGCGTCCCCAGGCATGCTGGCGCTGGCCGGAGCCGACGGCACGGTGGAGATCCACGGCGCCGTCAACCCCGCCGTTACCGACGGCAATGTCGGTGCGGGTACCGAGGTGGCCACCGTCGACGGCCCGGTGTGGATCCAGGTTCGCCACGGCGACTCCGACGCTCCCCGGTTCGTCCGGCCGGAGTATGCCGCGGGGTGGCTGAACCGGGTCAGCGATCCCGGGGTGCTGCTGGGGCTGCCGCACCTGCCCGGCCCCATGGGGGACAGCACGCTAGCGAACGGCGATAGCCTGCGGCTGCGGCGGTCCAAGGCGTTCGCATCGGTACAGGAGCATTACTACGAACACCCGCCGCGCATCGAACGGGGCTGGCGCGAGCACCTGATCGACACCGACGGCCGCAGCTATCTGGACATGGTCAACAACGTCGCGATCCTGGGCCACGGCCATCCGGAGTTGGCCGACGCGGTGGCGCGCCAATGGCGGCGGCTCAACACCAACTCGCGGTTCAACTACGGCGCCGTGGTCGCCCTGTCGGAACGGCTGGCCGCCACCCTTCCCGAACCGCTGGACACGGTGTTCCTGGTCAATTCCGGCTCCGAGGCCGACGACCTGGCGCTGCGCCTGGCGATGGCGGCCACCGGACGCCACGACATCGTCGCGGTGGCCGAGGCCTACCACGGCTGGACCTACGCCACCGACGCCATCTCGACCTCGGTGGCCGACAACCCCAACGCACTGTCCACCCGACCCGCGTGGGTGCACACCGTGCCCTCCCCCAACCCCTACCGCGGCGAGCACCGCGGAATCGACGCCTCCAGGTACGCCGCCGAGGCCGTCGCCGTCATCGACGGCCTCGCGGCCCGGGGAGCAGCGCCGGCGGCGTTCATCTGCGAGCCGTTCTACGGCAACGCCGGCGGCATGGCGCTGCCGGACGGCTATCTGACCGCGGTGTACGCAGCGGTGCGGGCGGCCGGCGGGCTGGCCATCGCCGACGAGGTCCAGGTGGGCTACGGCCGGACCGGCCGCTGGTTCTGGGCGTTCGAGCAGCAGGGCGTGGTGCCCGACATCGTGTGCGTGGCCAAGGCGATGGGCAACGGCCAGCCCCTGGGCGCGGTGATCACCACCAGGGCGATCGCCGAGGCCTATCGCAGCCAGGGGTATTTCTTCTCCTCGGCCGGCGGCAGCCCGGTGTCGTGCGTGGTCGGGCTGACCGTCCTGGACGTCCTGGAACGCGACGGGTTGCAGCGCAACGCCCTCGTCGTCGGCGACCATCTCATCGCCCGGATCAACGAACTGGCGACCCGCCACCCGCTGATCGGCACGGTCCACGGCAGCGGCCTGTACCTGGGCGTCGAACTGGTGCGCGACCGCACCACGCTGGAACCGGCGACCGAGGAGACCGCGGCGATCTGCGAGCGCATGCGCGAACTGGGGGTCATCGTGCAGCCGACCGGAGACCGCCAGAACGTCCTGAAGATGAAGCCGCCGATGTGCATCACCCGGGAGTCGGCGGACTACTTCGTCGACATGCTGGACCTGGCGCTGAGCACCGGCTGGTAGGTCACCGCCTGGTGATTCAGGGCCGCCGGGTGGTTCAGGACCGTGCTGCCAGCCATACCCGCTGAGCGCGGACGAAGGCCGCATCGACCACGGCCCCGTGCCCCGGCACGTAGATCGCGTCCTCCCCGCCCAACCGGAGCACCCGGTCCAGGGTCGCCGGCCAGGCCCGAAGATCCGAGTCGCCGTCGATCGCGGGGTCGGCGGACTCCTCGACGAGATCGCCGCAGAACACCACCGGCGGATCGCCCGGCACGACCACGATGAGGTCGTGGTCGGTATGGCCGCGGCCCGGGTGCTCGACGGTGACCAGGCGGTCGCCCAGGTCGATCTCCGTGCGCAGAGCCAGCACATGGTCGGGTTTGCGCGCGCGGCGGATCGCCGCGCTTACGTCGGAGGGGTCGGCGCCGTGGCGCACCGCTTCGGCGCCGGTCTGCTCGATCCGGCTGCCCAGCGCCTCCGACACCCCCGGGCCGGCGTGAATACGTGCACCCGGGAAACCACCGCAACCCAGCACATGATCGAAGTGGTGGTGGGTCATCACCAGGTGGGCGACCGCCGATCCGGTCAGGGCCCGGACATCATCGGCGATCCCGGAGGCCTCGGACAGCGTTGTGCCGCAGTCGATCAGCAGAGTGCCGAGGGCTCCGCGCACCAGACCGACGGTGACGTCGAGGAATGGCAACCGACAGCGGAACACCCCGTCCGCCAGTGTTTCCCAGCCGTGATTCATCGGCTCCCGACGATAGTCAACCGGGCGGCTAGGTCCAGCAAACGAGTGGTCCGCACGTCGGCCGGGGTCGCGGCGGCGGGAATCACAGTGCGACCGTAACCCGCGCTCAGCACGCATTCGGTGGCCGTGGCGGCGACGCGCCCGGCTCCGCGAACGGACGCGCCCCTGCCGCAACGGGTAGGTTCGACATCACCGACGACCGTCAGGAGTTCGCGATGACCACGGGTGATCAGGATCCCAACGCCTACGGGCAACCCTCAGGCTTCCCGCCGCCCCCGCCGCCCAACCCCTACGGACAACCCGCGCCGGGCGGGTATCCGCCTCCCCCGCCCGCCGGCTATCCGCCGCCCCCGGCCGGCGGTTATCCCCCGCCGCCGCCCGCCGGGTATCCCCCGCCGCCGGCACCGTACGGCCCGGCCGGCGGTTATCCCTCGATGCCCCCGCTGGGCTACGGGGCACAGCCCGGCGGCCTGGGCGTGCGGTTCGGCGCCCGCATCATCGACGGACTGCTGGTCGGGATCGTGGCGGGTGTGCTGGCCGTAATCTTCCACGCCGCCGACAACATCATGGTCACGGGTTTGTTCTCGGGCGTGCTGATGTTCGCCTACTTCGTCGCCATGGAGGTCACCCAGGGCCGCACCGTGGGCAAGATGCTTCTGGGCCTGCGGGTGCACGGCCCGGGCGGGGCGCCGAAGCCCGATGTCAAGCAATCGGCGATCCGCAACGCCTTCACCCTGCTGTCGGTCATCCCGTACGTCGGCGGCCTGCTGGCCCTGATCGCCTACATCGTGATCGCGGTGACGATCAACAGCAGCCCGACCAAGCAGGGCAAGCACGACGAGCTCGCCGGCGGAACCCAGGTCGTCAAGGGCTGAAACCCTTCAAGAGCTGAGAAACCGCGGTTAGTCCGCAGCTGGCAGGTTGCGGTTCCACTCCAGCCAGCCCACTCCGTCGCGGCCGTCGGCGGTCCGTACCGACGCCCAGGCCCGCGGGAACAGGCTGACCCGGCCATCCGGCGACACCAGCCGCACCGGGGCGTGGCCGCGGATGTCGACGGTTGCGGTGATCGGGCCGGGGAGCATCTCCAGCGTCGTCGTGACCGGCAACCCGTCGTCGGCGAACTCCGCCGCGGCGGTCACCGACGTGGTCTCGACCACCGGCGCGCCGGGCGGTTCGATGTAGCCGACGCTGACCGGTGGCATGCCGGGAATCCGAAGGTCGACCCCGTGCAGGTGGGTGCCGTCGGCCAGGTGCAGCGCGCTCCACACCCAGTCCATGCCCCACCAGTCGCGTACGCCGTGCGAGTGGTCCCGCTGGCCGGGGACCGCGGCGATCTCATAAGTCCGGCCGTCGACGGTGACGGTTCCGCTGACCGTGCAGGGAATCTCGTAGCGGGTGGTGATCCGGTAGGCGTAGGGGGTGCCGACGGTGTCCCAGGTCAGGTTGATGCTCAACTCGGCCGGTCGGCCCTCTGCGCCCGCCAGCAGCGCGGACGGGTCGTCGTAGGCCACGGCCGGCCCTCGGACCTCGACCCGGTATTCGCGCAGTGGAACCGTTGCGCCGTGCCGTAATTCGATGCTTCCGGATTCGATGTCCCCGGCGACAACGTTGTTGGGATCGTCCGGCACCGGGGCGGCGAAGTCCAGCAGGGCCACGGTGGGGATGTCCGGTCCACAGATCAGCGCATTGATCCAGGCCACCTTCTGGTTAGGGATCAGCCCCAGCCGGATCCAGCCGCCCACGCCCTGACCCGGGTCGGCGAAATCCCAGTACCAGCTCTCGTTCCACAACGGCTCCTCGCCGGGTGCGTGGGCCGCCTCGTCGCGCGGATCCGGTTGCAGCGCAGGGTTTCCCGCGGCCGCCGGCAGGATTTCCAGGGCGCCGGTGTCCAAGACGTGGCTGCTGTGCCGTTCCAGCATGGTGAGAAACATCCGGTCGCCCCGATCGGTGCGTTCCACCAGCATCGAGGACACGATCGTCATCATCACCCCGAAGAAACTCTGCCGGCGCACTCCCTCTCGGACCTCGTCCAGAGACAGCGGCGAGTTGGGCCCCAGGCCGTCGTGGTAGGCCCGGAGCAGGTCGTCGTAGTGGGCGCGGCGGTCCTCGGCCGGCAGCGCGCAGCCGAGGAAGTAGGCGAGGTCGGTCATCGCCGGCCCCCAGGTGACGGTCTGCCAGTCCACTACCGTCAGATCGCGCCGCGAACCGGGCCGCCCGAAGAGCAGGTTGTCCAGCCGGTAGTCGCCGTGCACCAGCCCCATGGGCCGCCCCGGCGCCGCCTCGTCGGCGAGATAGGCGTCGAAGGAGTCGACCAGCCGCTGACAGACCAGCCGCTGCTCGGGGCGAATAATCTCGGCGTAGCGGTCCGCGAACCCGGCGAACAACTGGGTGATCAACCCCTGGTTCATCGGGGTCTCGCGGCGCAGCCAGTCGGCTCCGGCCGGGCCCGAAGCGCCTATCAGCGGCGCGTGCAGCCTGCCCAACTGGGTCAGCGCCAGGGTGGCCTCGGCCGGCGTCGCGCCCCGGATCTCATCGCCCACCACGGCCGGCGCGGCGTCGTCGAGCAGCAGGGTGAACAGGCCGGCCTCCGGCCGGCAGGAGGCGTGGTAACACTGCGCAATCGGACCGCCCAGGCGTGGGGCCAGATCGGCGTAGAAGCGGACTTCGCGCTCGTAAAGGCCAAGCGCGGCGCCGGTCTGCCTGCTGACCGGGTCGCTCGCGGCGACCTTGAGCACCACCGAGGCCGGACCGGTTCCCTCCCCGTAGCTCAGCGCCACCCGGTAGCACTCACTCATCTGCCCGGTCCCGATGCGCTCGACGGCGAAGCCGTCGACCCGGCCCGCACCCAGCGTCTCGGTCAGCCAGTCGGCCGTCAGGTCACCGGGGCGTTCGATCGGGGCGTCTGCTCTGCTCACCCCATCACGGTATGACGGGGGTCGGCGATGCGCCCCGGGAACCGACTCCGGGACCGGATGCCTCAAGTGCCACGGCGTTGATGAATGCGTCGGCGAAGATGTCGCAGACGGTGTCGATCTCGGTCCTGGGGTAGGCGGCCATATCGGGTGCGGCCGGGGTTGCCAGGACGTGGATGATGATCGGCCCCAGAAGTTGTCGGGCCAGTAGGAGGCGAGGCAGATCGCGGATGCGGCCGGCTTGGACCTCCTGCTCGAGCCAGCCGTTGAGAATTCCCATCACCCGCGGGGCGGAGTAGGCGGTGAAGTCTTGCACGGCGGGGCTGTGCGGCCGGGCGAACATCTCCGCGAAGATCGCAGGTGCGATTCGCGGTGGTCGGCTGAAGGCGGTAGCCACGGTTCCCAGCAGGCCTCTGACCTTCTCCCGAAGGTCGGCGTGCCCACCTGCGGCCAGATAGTCTTCGATGTCGCGGATCGGGCTGTTGTGCTCGACGACCGCGCGAATAAGTTGGTCGCGGCCGCCGAACGCAGCGTGCAGACTGTAGACGGAGCAGCCGGCACGCTTGGCAACCGCGTCCAGTGTTGTTGCCGCCAAGCCTGTTTCGCCGATCAGTTCCGCGGCGGCAGCGATGGCGCGGACCCGCACGGGTGGCTGGCCGCCGGGGTCCACGCCGGTGGCCCGCACCGCTTCGTCGAGGATCTCGCGGGCGCCGCCGAGACGGCGCCACAGGGTGCTGCGCGAGATGCCGGCCGTGGCGGCGATGACCGCGACGGGGACGTCGGCGACGTCGCAGCCCAGGGTGTCGGCGGCCCGCACCGCGGCTGCGATGAGTTCGGGGTCGACGACACCCGCGCCGTCGGAGGGATCCGGTGTCGCCGAAGTCTTCGATGGGTTCATGTGATGGCCTCGACCACGATCCTACGTGTGCTACGTTGCGCCATTGAGTATGGAAAGACGTTTCATCGGCGACGGTTTCCAAGCCCAATCCGCCGAGCCAGCTGATTTCCCGAACGATCTCAGGAGACGGCGATGACAGGCATCGAGTCAAGGGCCTCCGCAGCGGAAGTGCCGGCATTGGATCGCCCGTGGCGGCGTCCCGGCGCGTGGCTTTACGGGCTGGGAAGAATCGGGGGTCTCATCAAACCCGCGGTGATCATCAGCAGGGAGCCGACCGGAGTTCATATCGACCGGGACGCCGCGGTTCCCGTCCGTGACGGAACCGTTCTACGGGCCAATGTCTTTCGCCAAGACGGCCAAAAGCCGGCGCCCGCGATCGTCAGCATCCACCCGTACGGGAAGGACAAGCTGCCGACCCGCCGCGGCCGCCGGTGGACCATCCCGCTTCAATACCGCCTGACCCGCCAGCCCCAGACGTTGCGGATGTCGGCCCTCACCGGGTTCGAGGCCCCCGACCCGGCCTGGTGGACCACTCAGGGATTCGCCGTCGTCAACGCTGACATGCGTGGCTGCGGGCACTCCGAGGGCACCGGGCGACGGTTGTCCCGCCAGGAGGGCGAAGACACCTACGACCTGATCCAGTGGGTGGCCGATCAGCCGTGGTGCGACGGGCGGGTGGTGATGCTCGGGGTGTCCTACCTGGCGATCAGCCAGTACGCAGCCGCCGCACTGCACCCTCCGGCGCTGCGCGCCATCTGCCCGTGGGAGGGCTTCAGCGATCTCTACCGTGACGCGGCGTTCCCCGGCGGGATCCGGGAGAACGGTTTCATGCGCAACTGGGGTCTGGTTCTGCGTCGCTCCACCCGGCAGGCCTACGACATGCCGCGTGTCCAGGAAGCGCACCCGCTGCGCGACCAGTTCTGGCGCTCGCTGGTGCCGGAACTGCGCGCCATCGAGGTGCCAATGCTGGTCTGCGGCAGTTTCGCCAACCACAACGTCCATTGCAGCGGGTCGATCCGCGCGTTCAACCAGGCCAGCTCCACCCATGCCCGCCTCTACACCCACCGCGGCGGGGAATGGTCAACGTTTTATTCCGAACCCGCGCGCGCGGAGCAACTGGCCTTCCTGCGTGGGGTGCTCGACGGCACCGCCACCGATGGCCGCAGTGTGCGCCTGGAAGTCCGCGAGGACCGCGACACCATCGCCTCGGTCCGCGAGGAGAACGAGTGGCCGCTGGCGCGCACACAGTGGCGGCCGCTCTACGTGACCGCACCCGGAAAACTGGCCACCGAAGCACCGGTGGCCCCGGGCAGCCTCACCTTCGATACCCGCCGCCGAGCGGCGGCCTTCAGCTGGAGCATCCCAGAGGACATCGAAATCACCGGGCCGATGGCCGCGCGGCTGTGGCTGGAAGTCAGCGGCGCCGACGACATTGACCTTTTCGTCGGCGTTGAGAAGTGGCGTAACGGGAAGTTCGTCGGGTTCGAGGGCTCGTTCGGATACGGCCGCGACCGCGTCAGCACCGGCTGGCAGAAAGCCTCGCTGCGCGCACTGGACACCGAGCAGTCGCAACCCTGGCAACCGGTTCCGGCCTGTACAGACCCCCAGCCACTGCGCCCAGGACAAGTGATTTCCGTCGACGTCGCGCTGGGCCCGTCAGCCACCCTGTTCCGGGCCGGCGAGGAACTGCGCTTCCTGGTGGTCCGTCTGGGATTTGATCTGGTTGAGAGTTGCGCGCCCGCGTCGGACCTTGGCGATGATGTCGTCGGCGGTGGCTTTCCAGACGGGCGCTTCCGGGTTCTGTGTGGGTGAGGGCTGGTCTTGATGGGCGGTCAGCGGCAGGATCGGGGGGATGCGCGACACCGAGTTGTACCGCCATTTGTTGGGACTTCAGGCCCCCTGGAAGGTCGCCCGGGTCAAGTTGTCGGCCGCCGACGGGCGAGTTGATGTCTGGGTGGAGCATCCAGCCCAGACCCGGTTTGGTTGCCCGGACTGCGATGCGGTGTTGGCGGTCTATGACCACACCGCTGAGCGCAGCTGGCGGCATCTGGACTCGTGCGCGTTTATGACCTACCTGCACACCAGCCCGCCGCGGGTGGCCTGTCCTGAGCATGGGGTGCGCCAAGTGCGGCTGCCGTGGGCTGAGCCGCACTCACGGTTCACCGCCCTGTTCGAGCGGCTGGCCATCGACGTGCTCTCAGCCTGTGACGTGGCCTCGGCGGCAAAGCTGCTGCGGATCAGCTGGGATGAGGCATGGCATCTGATGGACCGCGCGGTGGCCCGCGGCCTGGCCGCCAAACCCACCAGCGTGCCGGTCCACCTCGGGGTCGATGAGAAAGCCGCCGGGAAGGGACATGACTACATCACCGTGGTCAGCGACCTCGACGCCGGCACCGTGGAATACATCGCTGACGAGCGCCGACAGGCCAGCCTGGACGGCTACTTCGGGAAGTTCAGCACCGAGCAACTCGACGGGATCGCCGCGGTCGCCATGGACATGTGGGAACCGTTCGCGGCCTCGGTACGCGCTCACCTCGATGACGCCGAGGACAAGATCGTCTTCGATCGCTACCACTTGATGCGCTATCTGACCACCGCCGTGGACACCGTGCGCAAACAGGAGAACCGGGCCTTGATGGGCGCCGGGGACAAAAGCCTGGCCGGCTCAAAATATTTGTGGCTGTACTCCGTAGAGAACCTTCCCGCCCGCCACCACGACCGTTTCGCGGCCCTGCGGGCTGGGGACCTGAAAACCGCGCGGGCATGGGCCATCAAGGAAAGCCTGCGCCACCTATGGTCCTACCAGCGCCGGGGCTGGGGCGTCAAACACTTCAGGCGCTGGTACTTCTGGGCCACCCATTCACGGCTCAAACCCATCATCGAGGCGGCCAAGACATTGAAACGCCATGAAGCCGGTCTGATGTCCTACTTCTCCCACCGCATCACCAACGCCGGCGCCGAAGGCCTCAACTCCCGCATCCAGGCCATCAGGGTCTCCGCCCGCGGCTACCGCAACCGGGAGCACTTCAAGACCGCAATCTACTTCCACCTCGGTGGATTACAGCTCTACCCCGCCACACCATGACCCACAGAAATCCCGGAAGCGCCCGGGTTTCATCGGCAGCGAGGGCTGGGTGCGATCCAACGCCTGGCACTGGGTCTTCTCATCGAAGCTGAAGACCGCCGCCCGCGCGGGCGGATCGAGGTAAAGGCCAACCACGTCAACGAGTTTGTCCTCGAAGGCAGGATCGTTGCTGATCTTGAAGGTCGTGACTTTCCACGGCTTGAGTCCGTGGTCGGCCCAGATCCGGGCCACCGTGTCCTTGCCGATCCCGACCCGCGCCGCCAGGGTGCGGGTCGACCAGTGCGTGGACCCGTCAGCAGGGAGTTCCTCGCGGGTCAACCGCAGCACCTCGGCCACCGTCCCCGGCGGCAGGCTGGGCTTGCGGCCCCGTCCCTTGGCGATCACCCCGACCCCGGCGACACCCTTTTCAGCGAACCGGGATCGCCAGCGCCGCGCCGAATCCGAGTCCACCCCACACCGACGGCCGATCTCATCATTAGCGACGCCCTCAGCGGCCCACAACAACGCTTTGGCCTGCACGACCACCCGATGGGCCAACACCGTCGAGGACGCCATCCGCGTCAACTCAACCCGATCCGAATCCGTCACCGACAACGGCGCAGCAACCATGAATCATGCTAACACCAAAAAACCACATCAATTAGGCGACACACCACTGGTCGCCGGCCGGCCGCTGGGCTCACGCAACCCGCTCAGCGGCCAATTCCCGGCCGCATATCCGCACCCACCGCATGGCCGGGTCACCCTGTACTGGGGTCCGCAATACGACGCCCACCTGCTGATCCCGCAAATCCCCGAAACCTGCTGAACACGCCGCCGACGCTCACCTCAGCCGAGGGCACGGCGATCGGTCACATCGGCCGGGGAATGGCTGTTGAACTAGCGCTATCTCCTCAACCATTAGCCGCCCATCCGCTACTGTCTATTACTAGGTATGCAATGACGTTTCATCATTTCGGGCGATCGGCCTAATCCGCAACGCCGAGGGACTTCCCGGTTCCGTTCACAGGAGGCAACGATGACCGAGTCCGATTCGACGACCTGCGCAGTGGTTGGCGGCGGTCCCGCAGGAATGGTCCTGGGCCTGCTGCTGGCCCGCGCCGGGGTCGAGGTCACCGTATTCGAGAAGCACGCCGACTTCTTCCGCGATTTCCGCGGGGACACCGTGCACCCGGTGACCCTGACCCTGCTCGATGACCTCGGGCTTTACCCGAAGTTCGCGGCGATGCCGCACAGCGAGGTCAAGTCATTCGACATCAAGGTCGGCGGACGCACGATCGTCGTCGCCGACTTCAGCCGTCTGCGCGAACCGCACCCGGTCCTGGCCCTGGTGCCGCAATGGGATCTGCTCAACCTGCTCGCCGAGGCCGCCAAGGCCGAACCCACCTTCACCCTGCGGATGCAGACCGAAGTCACCGGGCTGCTGCGCGACGGCGACAGGGTCACCGGGGTGCGTTATCAGAGCCCGGACGGCCCCGGGGAACTGCGCGCCGAGTTGACCGTGGCCTGCGACGGACGCACCTCGACGGTCCGCACCGAGGCCGGGATGGTCCCGCAGGAGATTCCGGTGCCCTTCGACGTGGCCTGGTTTCGCCTCGATGCCACATCGGCGATCAAGTACGAACTCGGACCGCGCATCTCCGACAAGCTCCTGCTCGTTCTGATCCCTCGGGAGGGCTACTTCCAGACCGGTGCGTTCCTACCGAAGGGCAGCGAGGCACAACTGCACGCGCGAGGCCTCGACGCGTTCCGAGCCCAGATCGCCGCTCTGGTGCCCGAAGCCGCGGCCGACTCGGTGAAGTCCTGGGACGACGTCCGGATCCTCGACGCCAAGGTCAACCGGCTCCGGCGCTGGTACAAACCCGGACTGCTGTGCATCGGTGACGCCGCCCACGCCATGTCGCCGGTCGGCGGGGTGGGCGTCAACCTTGCCATCGCCGACGCCGTCGCTACCGCCGGCATTCTGGCCGAGCCACTAAAGCAGCACCGAGTCAGCGAAGCGGATCTGGCCGCGGTACAGCGCCGCAGGCGCCTACCGGCGGTCCTGACTCAGAATGCGCAACGGTTCATGCACCGCGGGTTCGCCCGAGTGCTTTCCGGCAAGCCGTTACCAAAAATCCCCGCTGTGGTGGGACGCGGCGCGGCAGCCCTATGGGGCCTTTTCCCGGCCGCGTCCGGGATACAGGCCCACCTCGTCGGCGTCGGTATTCGGCCGGAACGGGCACCCCAATTCGCCCGCCGCCCAGCGGAACCGGTCACCGGAAACCCATCACAGCCGGCATAGATCGGGCAGCCCGACCGAAAAAACACTACCCACGTGCCAGGGTGAACCCGGCCCAGGCCTCGCGGCGGTGCGGGTGCGGGTCGTACTCGACGTGGGTGTGCCGGTCGAAGACCAGCACCGGACGCTGCACCCGGTTGTAGGCCGGCCAGTCCTCGCCGGGAACGCCGTTGTGGGCGAACGCGTTCCACCGGGTCTGGACCAGGTGGCTGACCTTGACGGCGGTGCGCTGGTCCACCCCAGCGGTCAGCACCGCGCCGACCCGGGACCGGTAGATGCCGAACACGGCGAGCAGTTCGGTGGCGTGGGTGGCGCCCAGACCCGACCAGTGCAGAGTGCGCGGCGCGTAGTCGTAGCGGTAGACGTAAGTCGGCGCCAGTTTGGCGTGCGCCTCGGCGATCTGCCAGGCCGCCGTCGAGAAGATCATGTCGCCGCCGAACTCCACGCAGGCCTTGGGGTGCGGGTAGTGCGGGTAGGCGGCGAGGATACGTTCGCGGACCTCGGCCGGGGTGTGGGAGAGCACTCGCTCGATGGCGTGCTCGGTGGTGGGCAGCAGTTTCAGGAACCGGGTGAACAACCGGCCTTCTTCGGCGTTGGTTCCCACGATCAGCGGAACCTTGTGTGCCATCCCCTTGCGCATCGCCTCGAACGGCTCCAGCGGAAGATAGTCGTCACCGCAGGTGGGTCCGACCGCCGACGCACCGAGCATGTTCTTCAGGCTGTGCCGCATCACATGGTCGGTGGCGTTGACCAGATCCGCGGACTTGACCTGCATCAACGCCTGCGCCGGGTTACGCCGATCCAGGTTCAGCACGTCGACGAAGCGTTCGGCCACCTCCGCGGCCACCCGTTGGTCGCTGACCATGCCGGAGGCCGGACTCTGCGAGATCGCCCGGTGGAAGAGACCCTCGGCCTCCGGAACCGCCAGCAAGGTCGCCACGGAGTGGGCGCCGGCGCTCTCCCCGAAGATCGTCACGTTGTGCGGATCGCCACCGAACGCCGCGATATTGTCCCGAACCCAGCCCAGGGCCATGACGATGTCGCGTAGGAACAGGTTGCCCTCGATCGGGGTCTCGGCGGTCGACAGCGAGGAGAAATCCACGCACCCCAGCGCGCCGAGCCGGTAGTTCACCGACACGTACACGCAGCCGCGCCGGGCCAGGGCCGCGCCGTCGTAGATCGGTGTCGCCGAACTGCCCAGGATGTACCCGCCGCCGTGGATGAAGAACATCACCGGCAGCGGATCGTGCTCGGGTGCGCGGCCCGGCCATCGGGGGGTGACGACGTTGAGAGTCAGACAGTCCTCGCTCATCGGCTGATACCTGCCCAGACCGGTCATGGTGTAGCGCCGTTGCTGGGGAGCGCAGTTGCCGAAGCCGTGCGCCGGGCGCACCCCGGACCACGGCTGCGGGGGCGCCGGCGCGCGGAATCGCAGCCGTCCCACCGGCGGGGCCGCGTACGGGATGGAACGCCAGCGGTTCACCCCGTTGCGGGTGAAGCCCTCCACCACCCCGCTGTCGGTGGTGACCCGGACGGTGTGCTCGTGCATTACTCCGACGTTAGCGAACGATCGTGGTGCCGACACGCCTGGCGGGCCACGACCGCGGGGCGGTTAGCCTTGCGGGATGCGGATCGCCGTAGTTCTCGCCGCGTCGGCACTGCTGGCGGGATGCTCCAACCAGCAGGGCGAGGGGTCGAGTCCGGCCCGGCTTACACCGATCACCCCGTCGCGCACCGCCGAGACCGCGCCGCCGGGCGGGGCCACCGGCACATCGCCGAGCACTCGTTCGTCGGTCACCTCGACGGCCGCCCCGGACGGCTCAGCGCCGGTCGCCGAGGCGATCGCCTGGGTCGAGTCCGCACCCCCGGTCGACGGCGCCGACTACGGCGTCGCACTTCGCGGCGCCACCACCACCACTCTGGGGGGAGACGTAGCCTTCACCACACCGTCGGGAACGAGTTGCATGACCGACACCAGGCACGGCTCGGCGGACCTGGCCTGCCTGGTGGACCTCGCCGATCCGCCGCCACCGCCGCCGGATGTCTACGGCGTCTGGAAGGGCGGCTGGGTGGACTTCGACGGCACCAGCGTCGAAATCGGCTCCTCACACGGCGACCCCGGCCGGTTCGGACTGGGCCAGGGGCCGCCGCTGCCGCAGGGCGGTTCGCTGTCGTTCGGCGATTTCCGCTGCCGGACCGACGCCACCGCGCTGGTGTGCGTCAACTTCGCCCGCCAGACCGGTGTTCGCTACAGCGACGACGGTATCGACGCCTACGGTTGCACGAAGGAAGCCCGGCCGCCCGCGGGAATCGGAGTGCAGTACCTCTGCTGAACCCGTGGCGGGTCACCGCCGGCGCAGCAGACCCGACTCGGCGATCGCATCCAGGGCCAGCGTGCGGTACCCGTAGTCGTCGAACAACACGGTGATGCGGTCGTCCTCGACGCTCATCACCACCCCTGGACCCCAGCTGCGGTGGACAACCGGGGTCTGCACGACCCAATCCCCCGCCACCGACTCTTGTCGCTCGTCGGCGCCGGCGTTGGCGGTGCATCGATCGCAGTTGCCGCACGGGGCGGCCAGCGTCTCACCGAAGTAGCCCAGTAGGAAAAGCCTTCGGCAGTCCAGGGTCTCGGCATAGCCGCGCATCATCTGTACCCGGCTCTGGTCGATCCGCTCGGCCCGCTCCACCTCCGCCTCGGCGCGTTCGGCCGCCTCCTGCGGCCCCACCCGCTGGGCCACCTCGAAGCCACCGGATCCGGAACGGATCAGGCCCGCCTCCTCGAGCAGGTTCAGCGCCCCGGTCAGGCTGCGGGCACCGGCGCCCAGCGCGGTCCGCAGTTCCTTGGCCGGCAAGGGCCCGGCCGCCGACAACAACGACTGGTAGACGGTGACCGGTAGCGAGGCGTCCGGCCGGCGACCGGTGAAGAACTGGGCCAGCCCAAGGTCTTCGGATCGGTAGAACAGCTGCGCCAGCGCCGGTTTTCCGTCCCGGCCGGCACGACCGATCTGCTGGTAGTAGTTGTCCAGCGATTCGGGAACCGAGGCGTGTAGGACGGCCCGCACGTCGGCCTTGTCGATGCCCATTCCGAAGGCCGACGTCGCGGCGACCACGTCGAGCTCATCGGAACGGAACCGGGCGTGTACCCCGTCGCGCTCGGCCCGGGACAGGCCGGCGTGGTAGGCCGCGGCCCGGATGCCGCTGTGGGCCAGGCTGTCGGCATAGGTTTCGGCATCGGCGCGGGTGGCCGCGTAAACCAGCGTGGGCCGCGCGGCGGTCAGAGCCGCGCCCAGCACGGCATCCCGCTTCTCGTCGTCCTCGACGTGGCGGAACACCTCCAGCCGGATGTTGGGGCGGTCGAACCCGCTGGCGATGACCAGCGGATCGCGTAGCCGCAGATGCTCAACGATCTCCCGGCGCACGACCGGCGAGGCGGTCGCGGTCAGCGCGACCACGGTGGGGTCCCCGAGACGCTCGATGGTGTCGGCGATGCGCAGGTAGTCGGGCCGGAAGTCATGCCCCCACGCCGAGACGCAGTGCGCCTCGTCGATCACGACGAGCGAGATCCCGCCTCCGATGAGATCGGCGACGACGTCGTCGTTGGCCAGTTGCTCGGGGGCCAGGAAAACGTACTCGGCGGCTCGCCGGCGCACCGCTTCGCGGACCCGGTCGTTCTCATCGGAGGCCAGCAGCGAGTTGATCGCCACCGCGTCCGGAGCCTTGGTGGCGGCCAGCCCGGTGATCTGGTCGCGCTGCAACGCGATCAGCGGGGAGACCACCAGCGTGACGCCGTCGAGCAACACACCCGGGACCTGGTAGATGGCCGACTTGCCGGATCCGGTGGCCATGACGGCCAGCACGTCGCGGCCGGCCAGAACGGCCTCCATGGCCTGCAGCTGGGCCGGCCGGAGCCGCTGCCAGCCGAAGACCTCCCGGGCGACCCGTTCCAGATCGTCGCGGCGGCTCACCGCCACCCTTCGGCGGCCTTGGCCGCCCGCATCAACTCCTCGCACATCTGGGCGAGTTCCCCGGTGTCGGCACCCTCCCGTACCGCCGTGGCCACGTCCTCGGCGGCGCAGCGCACCTGATACAGCCGGTCGGAGAGGTCCGCGGCCTCCTCGGCGGACAACACCACCGCATCGGCCGGCAGCGCGGTTCCCTTGACCAGGGCACGCTGCTCGTAGGCCCGCTGCCGGCAGGATTGGCGGCAGTATTGACGACGCCGGCCCATCCCCGCGTCCGCGACCTCGCGGCCGCACCACCGGCACGGCTGGGGCCGAGAGCGACGGGTCATGGCTTCGAGCGTAGACCGGCGGGTCCGGCGTTCCCGGTATCATGGGAAGCCGGGTCGGGAACCGCGCCGCCCTGGTTGCGCGTTCCCTGACTGGACAGCAAGGAGATTTCAGCATGGCTGATCGTGTGTTGAGGGGCAGCCGTCTCGGCGCCGTGAGCTACGAGACCGACCGCAACCACGACCTCGCCCCCCGGCAGGTCGCGCGGTATCGCACCGAGAACGGTGAGGAGTTCGAGGTCCCGTTCGCCGATGACGCCGAGATTCCGGGCACCTGGCTGTGCCGCAATGGGCTGGAGGGCACCCTCCTCGAGGGTGAGCTTCCGGAGCCGAAGAAGGTCAAGCCGCCCAGGACGCATTGGGACATGCTTCTGGAGCGCCGCTCGATCGAGGAACTCGACGAGCTGCTCAAGGAGCGCCTCGATCTGATCAAGAGCAAGCGCCGCGGCAGCTAGCAGCGTGGGTCGGTAACGTCCCGAATCGGTACTGATCACCAAAACCCCCCGGCCAGCAGGGTTACGGCGTAATTTCGGAGGCCATCGATTCGCAGGCGGGCGGGGGGTCTCAACGGTGTACCCAGGTTCCCGCATTGCGGCGTCGGCACTACTGGGCTCTGTTGCCGCCGCGGGCCTGATCACGGCTGCCGTCTTTGCGCCCTCGCCCGCGCCGAGCCTGCCGCAGGCATTCGATGACACCTCCGACTATGAGGGGACGGAGTGCGGGATAAACGAGCTCTACGACGTCACAGACGGCAAATGCGCGTCGGACAGCGTCAGCAGCGACCCACTGGGGTGGGACGACATCTCGAACTTCGGCGGAACCACATGCTCAGCCGATCAGCAGTATGACGCCACCGTTGGGCGGTGTGTGGCCGCCGTCGTCACCAACGACCCGGATGCACCGGTGCAACCCAATTCCGTCGGCATCAGCGATCCCGGCAAACAATGCGCGGAAACCCAGATCTACAGCGTTCCCGACGGCAAGTGCATGCCCGACATAGTCACCAACGATCCCCAGGCCATGGTCAAGCCCGAGGGGGAGAATCCCACCGCGTACACCGCGCCCAAGGCCATCGATATCCCTGGCTGCGCCGCGGGAAACGACCCGTTGAGCATGTGCGCGGGGTCGACCACGCCCACGACCACGACCACGACCACGACCACGACCGCACCGAAAACATAGTGTGACCGTGACTAGTGTGACCGTGACCGACCCACGCTCCTAGCCGCGGCGCGGGCGGTTGAGCCGCCCGCTGATCCCCCACCGGGCGACTTTGGCCATCGCCTCGCGGATGTTGGATCCGCTCATCTTCGACACGCCTAGTTCACGTTCGGTGAAGGTGATCGGCACTTCGACGACCTTGAAACCGTCGTTGATGGCCCGCCAGGTCAGGTCTATCTGGAAGCAGTAGCCCTTGGAGTCGACCGTCGAGAGGTCGAACTTCTCCAGCACCTCACGGCGGTAGGCGCGGTAGCCCGCGGTGATGTCGTGGATCCCGACACCCAGCAGCACCCGGGCGTAGGTGTTGGCGGTCTTGGACAGCACCAGCCGCCGCCATGGCCAGTTGCGCACCGTGCCACCGTCGACGTACCGGGAGCCGATCGCGAGGTCGGCGCCGTTGTCGATGGCGTCGAGCAGACGGTAGAGCTGTTCGGGTGCGTGGCTGCCGTCGGCGTCCATCTCCACCAGCACGCCGTAGCCACGCTCGAGGCCCCAGGCGAACGCCGCCAGATATGCCGCGCCGAGACCGTCCTTGGCGGTGCGGTGCATGACGTGGACGCGGTCGGGGTTCGCCGCCGCCGCCTCGTCGGCGAGCCGGCCGGTGCCGTCCGGGCTGCCGTCGTCGACGACGAGGATGTGGACGTCGGGGCGGGCCTTGCGCACCCGCCCGAGGATCAGCGGAAGGTTCTCGGACTCGTTGTAGGTCGGGATGATCACCAGGGTTCGCCGGCTGGGGACCGTCTCGGCCGCCGGCTGCGCGGCGGAGGCCGCTGTCGCCGGCACCCTCTTCGCCGGCACCCTCTTCGCCGGTGTCTTCTTCGCCGGTGTCTTCTTCGCCGGTGTCTTCTTGCGCGGGGCCTTTCCCGGCCTGCCTCCAGGGGTGCTCATGCGCCTCCTTCATGGGCGGCGTCCTGCCGGACACCGGGATCGTCCTGGGTGCTGCGCCGACTGCTCAGCGGCCGCACGAATCCACTATTCTGCAGTATCGCCGCGCCGATCGCCGCGAGTGCGACCGCGACCAGGACCCACTGGAGCGTGGCGGCCCACCGGGTGGCCGGTGTCTCGGCGGTCCTCAACCGCACCTCCACATCGAGGTAGGCCGGGGTGAAGAACGCGGTGCGGACCATCTCGCGGCCGTCCGGGGCGATCGCCGCGCTGATTCCGGTAGTGCCCGCGACGATCAGGTAGCGGCCGTGCTCCACCGCGCGCAACCGGGCGAATGCCAGTTGCTGCTCGCTCATGGCCTCGTCGAAGGTGGCGTTGTTGGTCGGAACGGCCAGCACCTGGGCGCCGTTGCGGACCGACTGGCGCAGCGCCCGGTCGAAGATGACCTCCCAGCAGGTGGCCACCCCGACGGGTATCCCGGCCGGGTGCACCACCCCGGTGCCGTTGCCGGGGACGAAGTGACCCGCCCGCTCGGCATAAGACGACAGCCGGGTGAAGAAGGCCCGCCAGGGCAGGTACTCACCGAACGGCTGGACGATCTGCTTGTCGTGGCGCTCACCGGCGCCATGGGCCGGGTCCCAGACGATGACGGTATTGGAGGAGGCCGGGTTCTGCGCCGTGGCCTCCGGGCGGACGACGACGGCGCCGACCATGATCGGCACTCCGATGGCGCGGGCCGCGACGTCGATCTGCGCCGCAGCGTCGGTGTTGGCCAGCGGGTCGATATCAGAGGAGTTCTCCGGCCAGATCACGAACTGGGGGGCAGGGACTTTGCCGGCTCGCACGTCCTCGGCGAGTTTCAGCGTCTGGCGGACGTGGTTGTCCAGGACTGCCCGGCGCTGGCTGTTGAAGTCCAGTCCCAGCCTGGGCACATTGCCCTGAACCGCGGCGATCGTGACCCGCGGTTCGTCTCCGACCGCGCTGGCCGCACGGCGGACCCCCGGGGCCGCCACGGCGGTCGCGATCAGCACCGCGCTGATACAGGCGCCGGACAGCATCACCACACCCGGATGCGGATGCTCGCGCCGGACGCCGCGGACGACCTCGGCGACCAGGGCGTACATCGAGGTGCCCAGCAGCGCCACCGCGAAGGACACCAACGGCGCGCCGGCCAGTTGAGCCAGTGCCAGCAACGGTCCGTTCGTCTGACCGAACGCCGCGACGCCCCAGGGAAAGCCGCCGAACGGGACACTGGACTTCAGCCATTCCTGCATCGACCATAGGAACGCCAGCCACAGCGGCCAGCCCGGCAGCCGGGCCAGCAGAACCGCGAACATGCCGAACAGCGCGGGGAACATCGCCTCCATCGCCGCGAGCAGGATCCAGGGCATCGCCCCGACGAGTCCGCTGACCCACGGCAGCAGCGGCAGGTAGAACGCCAGGCCGAACAGGAATCCGTACCCCAGCC
>JAGQTQ010000116.1:0-2481 GCA_020438905.1 Mycobacterium sp. | reverse complement strand
GCGCCGGCACCGCCGACCACCACCAGCCGATCGGCGGGAAACTCACGCATATCAGCAGTCCGGCCAGCACGCTGACGGCCAGCCGGATCGCGCGCTGCGACAGCACGGCGACCAAGCGCGTCCCCACCGAGGAACCTCCGGCACGCTCAGCCATGGAGCACGACACCCCGGTGCACGGTCTGCCGGCACCGCGGCAGCGCGTCGGGGGAATCCAAATCCGGCAGCGCGGGCACCCGCGAGCGGGGATCGGTCGACCACCGCGCGACGGCGTCGGCGGGGGCGGTGACGTCGAGTTCGCCGGTCTCCCACACCGCGTAGGAGGCGGGCGCCCCAGGTACCAGCGTGCCGGTCAGCCCGTCGCGGACCCCGCCGGCCCGCCACGCCCCGCGGGTCGCGGCCGCGAAGGCCGCCCGTGGCGAGATGGCACTGCCCGGAGTCCGGTGCCGGCTTGCCGCCCGCACCCATGACCACGGATCCATGCTGGTCACGGGGGAATCCGAGCCGATAGCCAGGGGCACGCCTGCCGATGCTAACAGCGCCAGCGGGTTGAGCCCCGCGGCCCGTGCCGGACCGAGACGTCGCGCGTACATTCCGTCCCGCCCACCCCAGAGCGCGTCGAAGCCCGGCTGGACACTGGCGATGATGCCCCAGGCGCCGAGCTTCACCGCCTGCTCGGCCGACACCATCTCCAGATGTTCGAGACGGTGGCCGCACCGCGCCACCGCGGGAGCTCCGAAGCGCTCGACGATGCGCTCGATCGCGTCGACGACCGCGCCCACGGCGGCGTCGCCGATCACGTGGAAGCCGGCCGTCACCCCGGCCTCGGTGCAGGCGGTCAGGTGTTCGGCGATGGTTTCCGGGGCGAGGTAGCGATTGCCGGTACAGCCCGCGGCGTCGGAATAGGGCTCCGACAGCCAGGCGGTGCGCGAACCGAGCGCACCGTCGACGAAGAGATCACCGGCCAGGCCGCGGGCGCCGGTGGCGTCGATGAGGGCGCGGGCCTGCGCCGGGGTGGACGCCAGCTCGCCCCAATAGCCGACGATCTCGACACCGTGGCCGATCTCCCGGATCTCCGCCCAGTCCTCCGCGCCACCGATATCCGGGCCGGCGCATTCGTGCACCGCGACCACTCCGGCGGCGGCCGCCGCGTCCAGGGCGGCATGTCGGGCTTCGTCGCGCTGCTGCCAGGTGAGCAGACCGCGCGCCTCGGCGCGGACCAGATGATGGGCCTGGGCCGACAGCGGCCGCTGCGGGTCGAAACCGGCCACCGCCGACAGCCCGGACACCCGCTGACGCAACGCGGTGGAGGCCACCGCGGAGTGCACATCCACACGAGCGAGATAGGCGGGGGTGGTCCCGACGACCGCGTCGAGGTCGGCGGTGCTCGGCGGCCCGCTCCAGGCGGTGTCGTCCCAGCCGTGACCCCAGACCGGCCGGCCGGGATGGGCGGCGACGTGGTCGGCGACAAGCCGCAGACAGTGTTGCGGGCTGGTGGCATGGCCGAGGTCCAAGCCGGTGAGCCGCAATCCAGTGGCGGTCAGATGCACATGGCTGTCGACGAAGGCCGGTGCCACCAGGGCTCCTGCAAGATCGATCTGGGCGGCGTCGGGGAACTGGTGGGCGCCGACGGCATCGCTGCCCAGCCAGGCGACCACGCCGTCGCGCACCGCCATGGCGGTGGCATCCGGGTGCGTCGGGCTGTATACGCGCCCGTTGAGCAGCAGCGTGGTCACGGCTGACGGCAGCGGTGTGGTCACGGGTGACGGCCGCGGTGTGGTCACGGGTGACAGTGTGCCCCGCGGCCTCTCCGGTCAGCGGCGGGAGGGCAGTTCCTCGATGACTTCGCCGATCACTTCGCCGTCGATGTAGTCGCCGCGACCTGCCCCTGTATTGGGGTGAGGCGTGTTGGGGTAGTCCCGATAGCCATAGGGCCCGTTGGAATACGGGCCGGGGTTCGGTCCGGCCGTCCAGAGCGTTCCGGCGGTCCAACTCAGCCCCTCCAATCGGCGGCTGACCCCGCGAGTGAGCATGGCGGTGGCCAGCGGCCGCATCCCCCCGCGGGTCGGCGGGGCCAGCATCAGAACGCCGGCGGCGGTGCTGACGAGGCCGGGCAGGAAAACCAGGAAGGAGCCCAACGCGACCAGAACCCCATCGGTCACGGCGGCCCGCGGATCTGCACCCGCCCGGCGCGCCGCGGCGAGTTGCCCCCTTACCTGCGAAGCGACCAGCAGAACCCCGGCCATGAACGTCGCGGCAACGACCACCAGCGTCCAGCCCAGACCGACGGCCCAGATCAGGAGGGCCAGTGCGGCAAGTTCGACGAGCGCGTAGAGGCCTACAAAACGGGCCGGAGAGCGCAGAGACTGTCGTGTCACCATGCTTTGGGAACGCCCAGCGCCTCCCGTCCGGTTCCGTCTCGCCGGTAACGGATTGGCTAATCCCGTTTGAACAGCCGCTCGGTGTGGTGGTAGGTGTTGGTGC
>JAGQTQ010000115.1 GCA_020438905.1 Mycobacterium sp. | reverse complement strand
GATGGGTGATCAGGATCGCCGACAGTCCGGTGATCCCCTCGAACCCGTGGGAGAAGTTGCCCGGGTCGAAAAGGATGCGCGCGACACCAAATTCTGCAAGCAGGCATGAATGTCCGAAATGCGTCAATTCCATGTTTACGATTGTGCGCTCACAGGAGGCGGCGTATGCGAATGGCCCTCGCAGTGTTGATGGCGGGTTCGGCCTTGATCGTGAGTCCCGCCGTCTCTCCGCCGTCGACAGCGGAGCCGTTGAGCACCTGCCCGCCGGCCTGCGACCGGATCCCCCAGACCGCCTGGATCGCGCCGTCGGCGATCCCGCTGGACGATGTCTATTCCTGGCCGGAGCTGGCCGGGCTCGCGGTGACCGCCCGGACTCCGCGGTTCCTGTTCGAGGAACTGTGCGCCACCCCGTCGACACCCGGGGACCCCCGCGGGTACGTGGTGGCCGAGCGGTCGGTGGTTTCCAATCCGGCGGGGCAGTGGCAGTTGCAGGCCCAGGTGTTGCATTGGCGCGGTGAGACCTGGCGCGGCGGCCAGCTGGCGCAGGACACCGTCGCCGCCGCCGCGGCCGCGCTGCGGGACTGCCAGGCGACCAACGCCGGCGCTTCGGGGTCGCTGATCGTCGACCAGCCCGACCGAATGGCCGCGGTGGTCAGCGGACCGGTGGTCCTGCACCAGTACCTGCTGGCCGATCCGGTCAACAGCACCGTCACCGAACTGGCGCTCTGGTCAGACGCTCCGGCGCAGACCGCGTGGCCGTCGGTCACCGACACCGCCGTCCTCGACGCGCTCGGCGCGCCGCTGTGCACGGCCTACGTCGACTCCTGCCCGTGACCCGCCGGTAGGATTCGGTCCGCATCGTCCGCCGACGTCAGAGGAGCTTGCAGTGGCTCGGGTAGTTGTGGCAGTGATGCCCAAAGCCGAGATTCTCGACCCCCAGGGCCAGGCCATCGTCGGCGCTCTGGGTCGGCTCGGGCATCCGGGGATCTCGCAGGTCCGGCAGGGCAAGCGATTCGAACTCGAGGTGGACGACACCGTGACCGACGACGAACTCGCCGAAATCGCCGAATCGCTGCTGGCCAACACCGTTATCGAGGATTGGTCGATCACCCGGGAACCGTCGTGACGGCCCGCATCGGGGTCATCACCTTCCCGGGAACCCTCGATGACGTCGACGCCGCTCGGGCGGTCCGGCTCTCCGGCGCCGAGCCGGTGAGCCTGTGGCATGCCGACGCCGACCTTCGGGGAGTGGACGCGGTGGTGGTTCCGGGCGGCTTCTCCTACGGCGACTATCTGCGCTGCGGGGCGATCGCCAAGTTCGCCCCGGTGATGACCGAGGTGGTGGCCGCCGCCGGGCGGGGAATGCCGGTGCTGGGCATCTGCAACGGTTTTCAGATCCTGTGCGAGGCGGGGCTCTTGCCGGGTGCGCTCACCCGCAACGCCGGTCTGCACTTCGTCTGCCGGGACGTGTGGCTGAAGGTGGACTCCATCACCACCGCATGGACGTCGCGCTTCGAGTGGGGCGCCGAGCTGCTGGTCCCGCTCAAGTCGGGCGAAGGCCGTTATGTGGCAAGTGAATCGGTGCTCGACGAACTCGAGGGCGAGGGTCGGGTGGTGTTCCGCTATGCCGATAACCCCAACGGCTCGATGCGCGATATCGCCGGGGTCAGCTCGGCCGACGGTCGGGTCGTCGGGCTGATGCCGCACCCCGAGCACGCCACCGAAGCGCTGACCGGGCCGTCGGACGACGGGCTCGGGATCTTCTACTCCGCACTCGACGCGGTCTTGGCCGCCTGAGGATGACCGGCGCTGAGATGACTGGCGCCACCGCGCAGGGACTGTGCGAGTTCGTCGACGCCTCCCCGTCGCCGTTCCACGTCTGCGCCACCGTCGCCGGACGGCTGCGCGCCGCCGGTTACACCGAACTGGCCGAGACCGATCGTTGGACCGGCACCGACCGGGGCCGGTTCTTCACCGTGCGGGGCGGTTCGGTCGTCGCCTGGAGCGGGGCGGGGCCCCGACAGCCGTTCCGGATCGTCGGGGCGCACACCGACAGTCCCAACCTGAGGGTCAAACAGCACCCTGACCGGGTGGTCGCGGGCTGGCAGGTGGTGGCCCTGCAGCCCTACGGCGGGGCGTGGCTGCACTCCTGGATGGATCGCGACCTAGGGCTCAGCGGCCGGCTCTCGATCCGCGACCCCGACGCCGAGGGCGGTGTCCGCGAGCAACTGGTTCGCATCGACGAGCCGCTGCTGCGGGTCCCGCAGTTGGCCATCCACCTCGCCGAGGACCGGGCAACGGTCAAAATCGACCCGCAGCGCCACCTGAACGCCGTCTGGGGTTCCGGAGGGAGGCCGCGGTCGCTGCACGACCACCTCGCGGAGCGGGCCGGGGTGGCGCCTCGGGATCTGCTGGCGGCCGACCTGATGACCCACGACCTCTCGCCCTCGCGGGTCATCGGGGCGCAGGGCGATCTCGTCAGCGCGCCGCGGCTGGACAACCAGGGCACCTGCTATGCGGGTATGGAGGCCCTGCTGGCCGCCGAACCGGGCGGCTACCTGCCGGTGCTGGTGCTCTTCGACCACGAGGAAGTCGGCTCGTCCTCCGACCGCGGGGCGCAGTCGGATTTCCTGCTGACCACCCTGGAGCGCATCGTGCTCGGCTGGGGTGGGGACCGGCAGGACTTCCTGCGGCTGCTGACCGCCTCGGTGGTGGCCTCCGGGGACATGGCCCATGCCACCCACCCCAACTACCCGGACCGCCACGAACCCGGACACCTGATCGCCGTCAACGGCGGCCCGGTCTTGAAGGTGCAGCCCAACCTGCGGTACGCCACCGAGGGCCGCACCGCGGCGGTGTTCGAACTGGCCTGCAGCAAGGCCGGGGTGCCGCTGCAGCGCTACGAGCACCGGGCCGACCTGCCGTGCGGGTCCACGGTCGGACCGATCACCGCCGCCCGGACGGGGATCCCGACCGTCGACGTCGGGGCGCCGCAGCTGGCGATGCACTCGGCCAGGGAGCTGATGGGCGCCGACGACGTCGGCGCCTACGCCGCGGCGCTGAACGCCTTCCTGGCCCCGGACTGACCGGAGCGGAACCATGAGCCTGTCGCTGGAGATGATCACCGTCGACTGCGTCGACCCCCCTCGGCTGGCCGGCTGGTGGGCGGGTGCGGTGGGCGGCGACGTCGTTCCGCTGTCCGGTACGGAGTTTGTTCTTGTTGCCCGGGAGGGTTGGCCGGCGCTCGGTTTCCAGCGCGTCGCCCAACCGACACCCGGGAAGAACCGCCTGCATATGGACCTTATGGCCGACGATCTCGACGCCGAAGTCGAGCGGCTGGTCGGTCTCGGGGCCATCGAGACCGCTCGGCACTCCGTCGACGGCGGGCTCCGCTGGGCGGTGCTGGCCGATCCGGACGGCAACGCGTTCTGCGTGGCCGCAACCCGGCTCTGAGCCCTCACTAGACTGGGCCCCCGTGACCTCCGTCGACACCGTCGAGCACGCTTCGGCAACCCCCGACCATCCGCAGCCCTACCGGGAACTGGGCCTCAAGGACGACGAGTACCAGCGCATCCGCGACATCCTCGGGCGCCGGCCCACCGATGCCGAGCTGGCCATGTACTCGGTGATGTGGAGCGAGCACTGCTCCTACAAGTCCTCCAAGGTGCACCTGCGCTATTTCGGGGAGACCACCACCGAGCAGATGCGCCGCTGCATGCTGGCCGGGATCGGGGAGAACGCCGGCGTGGTCGACATCGGTGACGGCTGGGCGGTGACTTTCAAGGTCGAGTCGCACAACCACCCGTCCTACGTGGAGCCCTACCAGGGGGCGGCGACCGGGGTGGGCGGCATCGTCCGCGACATCATGGCCATGGGAGCCCGGCCGGTGGCGGTGATGGACCAGCTGCGGTTCGGCCCGGCCGAGGCGCCCGACACCCGCCGGGTGCTCGATGGGGTGGTGCGCGGTATCGGCGGCTACGGAAACTCCCTGGGGTTGCCCAACATCGGCGGGGAGACGGTGTTCGACGCCTCCTATGCGGGCAACCCGCTGGTCAACGCGATGTGTGTGGGAGTGCTGCGCAAGCAGGACCTGCACCTGGCCTTCGCCTCCGGGGTGGGCAACAAGATCATCCTGTTCGGAGCCCGCACCGGGCTGGACGGCATCGGGGGGGTCTCGGTGCTGGCCAGCGACACCTTTGCCGGTGACGAGAGCGGGGCCGGGCGTAAGAAATTGCCCAGCGTCCAGGTCGGTGATCCGTTCACCGAGAAGGTTCTCATCGAATGCTGCCTGGACCTGTATTCGGCCGGGCTGGTGATCGGTATTCAAGACCTCGGTGGTGCTGGATTGTCCTGTGCCACATCCGAATTGGCTTCCGCCGGTGACGGCGGCATGACCATCGAGCTGGACAAGGTGCCGTTGCGCGCGGCCGATATGACCGCGGCCGAGGTGCTTTCCAGCGAATCGCAGGAACGCATGTGTGCGGTGGTGGCCCCGGAGAACGTCGAGAAATTCATGGCGGTCTGCGCCAAGTGGGACGTGCTGGCCACGGTCATCGGCGAGGTCGCCGACGGCGACCGGCTCAAGATCACCTGGCACGGCGAGACCGTCGTCGACGTCCCGCCTCGCACGGTGGCCCACGAGGGGCCGGTCTACCAGCGCCCGCTGGCCCGGCCGGAGACCCAGGATGCGCTCAACGCGGACGCGTCGTCGAAGCTGCCACGGCCCGGCAGCGCCGAGGAACTGCGCGCGACGCTGCTGAGCATGCTCGGCAGTCCGCACCTGTGCAGCCGGGCGTTCATCACCGAGCAGTACGACCGCTACGTCCGCGGCAACACGGTGCTGGCCGAGCACGCCGACGGCGGGGTTCTGCGCATCGACGAGGAGACCAACCGCGGTGTCGCGGTCTCTACAGACGCCTCGGGCCGCTACACCCAGCTCGACCCCTACGCCGGTGCCCAACTCGCCCTGGCCGAGGCCTACCGCAACGTCGCGGTCACCGGGGCCACTCCGGTCGCGGTCACCAACTGCCTCAACTTCGGATCCCCCGAGGATCCCGGCGTCATGTGGCAGTTCGCCCAGGCCGTGCGCGGACTGGCCGACGGCTGCGCGCAACTGGGCATCCCGGTCACCGGCGGCAACGTCAGCTTCTACAACCAGACCGGTTCCACAGCCATCCTGCCGACGCCGGTGGTGGGTGTTCTCGGGGTCCTCGACGATGTGCGCCGCCGGCTTCCGACCGGGCTCGGCAACGAGCCGGGGGAGACGCTGTATCTGCTCGGTGACACCCGCGACGAGTTCGACGGCTCGATCTGGGCGCAGGTCACCGGCGAACATCTCGGGGGAGTCCCGCCGCGGGTGGATCTGGCCCGGGAGAAACTGCTCGCCGAGGTCCTCACCGCCGCCTCCCGGGACGGCTTGGCCTCGGCCGCGCACGACCTCAGCGAGGGCGGGTTGATCCAGGCCGTCGTCGAGGCGGCACTGGCCGGCGAAACCGGTTGCCGTCTGGTGCTTCCGCGGGAGTGGGATTCGGTCGCCGAGGCGTTCGTGTTCCTGTTCTCCGAATCCGCCGGCCGGGTACTGGTCGCGATACCGCGTACCGAGGAGAGCCGGTTCGTCTCGATGTGCGAGGCGCGCGGACTTCCCGCCACCCGGATCGGGGTGTCGGATCCCGGATCGGATTCCGTTGAGGTTCAAGGACTGTTCAGCGTCACATTGGAGGAACTGCGCCGTATCTCGGAAGGGGTTCTGCCCAGGATCTTCGGATGACACGCGGGTCGACGGCCCGGTGGCTGTGGAGCCTGGTTCGTCTGGACTTCACCGGTGTCGCGTTCGCGGCGTTGTTCTTCTGCCTCTCGCTGACCCCGTCGCTGCTACCGCGGGACTGGCTGACCGGCGGCGTCATCGGTGGTCTCAACGGTGCGATCGGCTACGGAATCGGTGTGCTGCTCGGCGCTGTGGTGCGCCGGACGGTGTTGAACGGTCGCTCCTGGTGGCCGCTGAGCCCGCGGGCCCGCCGGACGCTGACGGTGGCCGTGGTCGCCGGGTCGATCGGGGCCAGTGTCCTGATGATCCTGCCGGCCGCGGCCTGGCAACGTGAGGTCGCGGCGCTGATGGGGATCGAGGGTCCGGCCACCGAGGGCTATCTGCGGTCCCTGCTCGTCGCGGTCATGACCGGCGCGGTGCTGATCGCCGCCGCCCGGGTGATCAAGGATGCGATCAGACTGCTGGCCCGGGTGATGATCCGGCGCTGGGACATCAACGACGAGATCGCCGTGTTCATCGGCACCGCGATCGTCGTCGTCCTGATCGTCACCCTGGTCAACGGGGTGCTGGTCCGCGGCTTCATCGCCGGGGCCAGCGCGATGTTCCAGCCGAAGAACTCCTCCACCCGCGCCGGGGTCGAACAACCCGTCCAGCCCGAACGCTCCGGCAGCCCGGACTCCTTCGCGCAGTGGGACACCCTCGGTTTCCAGGGCCGCAACTTCGTCGGCACCGGACCGACTGCCGCCGAACTCACCGAGCTCAACGGGCGCCCGGCCAGGGAACCGATCCGCATCTACGCCGGATTGCAATCCGGCGAGACGGTCGAGGCCAGGGTGGCCGTGGTGCTCTCGGAGCTGCAACGCACCCGGGCCTACCAGCGCAAGTTGCTGGTGGTGATCCCGACCACCGGCACCGGCTGGGTCGACCCGGTGGCGGCCCGCTCGATCGAGGCGATGTACAACGGCGACACCGCACTGGTGGCCATGCAGTACTCGTATCTGCCGAGTTGGATCTCGTTCCTTGCCGACCAGCAGAAATCCGTCGAATCGGGCCGGGCGATGATCGACGGCATCCACCAGCGCTGGCTGGGCTGGCCCGAGACGGCCCGTCCCAAGCTGGCGCTCTACGGAGAGAGTCTGGGCGCGATGGCCGGCCAGGGCGCGTTCGGGTACCTGCCCGACGTGGCGGAGAAGAACTTCTCGTCGGTGCTGTGGGTCGGGCCGCCCAATGCCAGCCGGCTGTGGAAGGCGTTGACCGTCCGCCGCGATCCGGGCACCCCCGAAGTGCAGCCCCGGTACGACAACGGCCGCACCGTCCGGTTCGCCCAGGCCTCCGGCGCCGCCGAGATCGCCGCCGTCGCGGCCTCGCCGCCGTGGCGGGAAACCCGGGTCATGTACCTGCAGCACGCCTCCGACCCGGTGGTGTGGTGGTCGCCCGATCTGCTCGTCGAGCGTCCCGACTGGCTGACCGAACCACCGGGTATCGACCGGACCCCGTCGATGCGCTGGTATCCGATCGTCACGTTCTGGCAGGTCAGTGCCGATATGGCGGGCAACGTCACCAACTCCACCGGCACGCCGGTCGGACACGGCCACCAATACGGCGACGCCCAGCTCGACGGCTGGGTCGCCGTCGCCGCACCGGAGGGCTGGAGCGATTTCGACACCGACCGGATCCGGCGGTCGCTGGAGAAGGCCATCGCGGCCGGCGGACCGGAGTTCGCGTGAACCGGCGGCGGGCGCGGGCCCTGGGGCTGGCCTGCGCGCTGGTGGGCTGGAGCTTCACCGCCGGCCTCGAGCATCCCTGGCGCCGGCACCCGCTGGCGCTGGCGGCGCTCGGCACGGCGCTGGCCGGCGTGTCCCGGGCCCGGTTCGGACTCGGACCGCCGCAGTTGGGCCCCGGGCTTCGGCTGGGGGCCGCCGCGGCCGGGCTGGTTGCGGCCGGGGTCGCGACCGGCAGCGCGCTGCCCCAGGTCCGGGCGGCGATGGCGCAGCGCGAACTGCCCGCCCGACCGGTGCACTGGCTGGCCGTGGAGATTCCGCTGGGAACGGTGTGGTCGGAGGAGACCGCCTTCCGCGGGGCCCTGGCCGCGGTGGCGGCCGACGGCTTCGGGCCTGGCGCCGGGCGGCTGCTGCAGGCGGCGTCCTTCGGGCTCAGTCATGTCCCCGACGCCCTGGAGACCGGCGAACCGCTGCTGGGCACCGTGCTGGTCACCGGACTGGCCGGCTGGGGTTTCGCCCTGCTGGCCGAACGCTCTGGCAGCCTGGCCGCCCCGATGCTGGCCCATCTCGCCGTCAACGAGGCCGGCGCGCTCGCGGCTCTGTTCCTGCGCAGTGTCGGTAGGTCCCGGCCGTGAGCCGGCGCATCGACCCGCGCGCCACCCGGGACGCCGTTCTCGCGGTTGGTTCGTGGCTGCGCGACGACGCCGCGCCGCAGCCGGACCGTGCGCTGATCGCGGCGGCGGTACGGCTCACCGCCCGGACGCTGGCGGCGCTGGCACCGGGCTCCAGTGTCGAGGTTCGGGTGCCGCCCTTCGTGGCGGTCCAGTGCATCGCCGGTCCGCGCCATACTCGCGGGACCCCGCCGAATGTGGTCGAGACCGACCCGCGGACCTGGCTGCTGCTGGTTTGTGGGATCACGACGGTCGAGGACGCGGTGTCCGACGGCGCATTGCGGCTCTCGGGCTCGCGTGCGGTGGAGATCACACCGCTGTTTCCGCTGGTCAGAATCGATGGCGAGGAGAGCGGCTGAAACCCCGCCGTTCGATTGCCGGATCGGGGTCGGCTCGCCGTAGACTAAGCCCGTCGCCGAGAGCGGGGCAGCGCCGAGAGCGGAGCAGACTTGTGACGGATCAGATCGTGACGGATCAGCAGGAGAACGAACCTCGGGAAGAGTGCGGCGTCTTCGGCGTCTGGGCTCCCGGGGAAGAAGTCGCCAAGCTCACCTACTACGGCCTCTACGCATTGCAGCACCGCGGCCAGGAGGCGGCCGGTATCGCCGTCGCCGACGGTTCGCAGGTGCTGGTGTTCAAGGACTTGGGCCTGGTCAGTCAGGTCTTCGACGAGCAGACGCTGGCGGCCATGCCCGGTCACGTCGCCGTCGGGCACTGCCGCTATTCGACCACCGGCTCGACCAGCTGGGAGAACGCCCAACCGGTGTTCCGCAACACCGCGGCGGGAACCGGAGTCGCCCTGGGCCACAACGGTAACCTGGTCAACACCGCCGAACTGGCCGGCCGTGCGCGCAAGGCCGGCCTGATCAACCACAACCAGCCCGGCGCAGCCACCACCGACTCCGACATCCTCGGGGCGCTTCTGGCCGGTGGCGCCGCGGACTCCAGCATCGAGCAGGCCGCCCTCGAACTGCTGCCGGGGGTGCGGGGCGCGTTCTGCCTGGTATTCATGGATGAGACCACCCTGTACGCCGCGCGGGACCCGTACGGGGTGCGGCCGCTGTCCCTGGGCCGGCTGGACCGGGGTTGGGTGGTGGCTTCGGAGACCGCCGCACTCGACATCGTCGGCGCGTCCTTCGTGCGCGATATCGAACCCGGCGAACTGCTGGCCATCGACTCCGACGGGGTGCGCTCGACCCGGTTCGCGCCGCCCACCCCCAAGGGCTGCGTCTTCGAGTACGTCTACCTGGCCCGCCCGGACAGCGTCATCGGAGGACGCTCCGTGCACGCCGCCCGGGTGGACATCGGCCGCCGGCTTGCCCGGGAGAAGCCGGTCGAGGCAGACCTGGTGATCGGTGTTCCCGAATCCGGCACCCCGGCGGCGGTCGGCTACGCCCAGGAGTCCGGCATCCCCTTCGGGCAGGGCCTGATGAAGAACGCCTACGTCGGGCGCACGTTCATCCAGCCATCGCAAACCATCCGCCAGTTGGGTATCCGGCTCAAGCTCAACCCGCTCAAAGAGGTCATTCGCGGCAAGCGGCTGATCGTCGTCGACGATTCGATCGTGCGCGGCAACACCCAGCGGGCGCTGGTGCGGATGCTGCGCGAGGCCGGTGCGGTGGAGGTGCACGTTCGGATCGCCTCACCGCCGGTGAAATGGCCCTGTTTCTACGGCATCGACTTCGCCACCCCCGCCGAACTGATCGCCAACGCGCCGGGAACCCAGACCGGGGACGGGGAGATGCTGGAGGCGGTCAGGCAGGCCATCGGAGCGGACACTTTGGGCTACATCTCCCAGCAGGGCATGATCGCGGCCACCGAACAGCCCGCCAGCCGGTTGTGCTGCGCCTGCTTCGACGGCGAGTACCCGATCGAACTGCCCAGTGCGACGGTGCTGGGCAAGAACGTCGTGGAGAACATGTTGGCCGCGGTGCAGGCCGGCAGTGACAACGTCTCGGCGCTCAGTCGGCCCTGAGTTCGATCAACCCTCAGCTCAGGTGCCGCCGCTCACCGACGAGGTGACCCGGCGGACCCTGCGGTCCAGCGCGACGGCCTGCAACGGGCGCGCGGCGTACCAGTACGCCCGCCCGAGCAGTCCGCGGGGGTAGAAGATCGCGCGTTGTTCGTAGCGACTTCCGTTGCCCTCCGGGGTGATTCGCATCTCCAGCCACCTGTCGCCGGGCCCGCGACGGTCGGCGCGTAATTTGAGCACCCGGCCGGTGTCGCGCTCCTCGACATGCCAGTGCACCGGAACGCTGGTCTCGATGGCCTTCCACAACTGCTCCGGACTGGCGGAGGTGTGCCGGGCTCGGGTATCGGTGTAGACCACTTCGCCGGCCCATTCCGGGTCGCTGGGCAACTGCGCGGCGGTGCCGGTGTTCCAGGTGGTCTCCACCTCGCCGCGGGCGATGCGGGCCAGCGCCAGGGACACCGACCGTTTGTAGGGTGTCAGACCACCCTCAGGTGGCGGGATGATGGTGTCGACGTCGTGGTTGTCCATCACCGCGTCGCAGTGCAGGGACTCCACCAGCGGCCGGGCCAAACCGGAGGGGATCGGGGTCACCAGCCCGACCCAAAGGGCGGCGATCCGCGGCGTCAGCACCGGCAGCACCAGGATGCGGCGCGGCCGCAGACCGGCGACCTCGGCGTAGATCTGCATCATCTCGCCGTACTCGAGGACATCGGGCCCGCCGATGTCCCAGGCCCGGGATTCCGGAACCGGGCAGGTCGCCGCGGCCACCAGGTAATGCAGCACATCGCGGATGGCGATCGGCTGGATCTTGTTGTGCACCCACTTGGGCGTTGTCATCACCGGCAACCGGTCGGTCAGGTGCCGGATCATCTCGAAAGAGGCCGAGCCGGATCCGACCACCACACCGGCCTGCAGCACAACGGTCTCGATGCCCGACGCGATGAGGATCTCCCCGACGGTGGTGCGCGAGGACAGATGCGTCGACAGCTCGGCACCCTCGGGATGCAGTCCGCTGAGGTAGACGATGCGGCGAACGCCCGCCCGGCGTGCCGCGGCGACGACGTTTTGCGCGGCACGGCGCTCCTCGGCGGCGAAATCCTTCTCGAAACCCATCGAGTGCACCAGGTAGTACACGATGTCGACGCCGGCGAAGGCTGCATCCAGCGACGCGGGGTCGCCGAGGTCGCCCTTGGCGACCTCGATCCGGGACCGCCATGGAACGTTGGCCAGTTTCTCGGGGGTGCGGGCCAGTGCTCGCACCGCGAAATCGTTGTCCAGCAAGCGGGGCACCAGACGGCCGCCGATGTAGCCGGTGGCTCCGGTCACCAGGCAGCGAAGTTGCTCACTCGCCACGGGCACCACTCCTTCGTTCGGTAATCATTGAACCCGCTGCCGGTGGGCGACGGCAGCGATGCGGCGCCGATGTCACGGTGCCGTCAGGAAACCGCGCAGCCCGCCGGGAGCCAGGGTCGCGGCGACGGCGACGAGAGTCACGGCCAAGTGCATGGCTTTCATGACTGTCAAGGGTGTCACAGGGCTACCGTGCGGGGGGTGGCGAACTCCTACCTGCTGACCAACGGGCCGATCTGGACCGGGGACCCCGCGCAGTCGTGGGCGCAGGCCGTCGTGGTTCGCGGCGCCGACCTCGTTCACGTCGGCACCCGGGACGGCGCCGACGATTTCGTCGACGCCTCGACCGAACTGATCGACCTGAACGGACGGATGTGCCTGCCCGGCTTCGTCGACGCACACAACCACCTGGCCTCGATGGCGCTGTCCAAACTGGGCGTCAACCTGTCCGGGATCGTCGGACGTGACGCCGTGCTGGCCGCGGTCCGCGACTGGGTCGCCGCTCAACCGGCGGACGCTCCGTTGCGGGGCCACGCCTGGATGCCGGACTCGTTCGCGGAGCGCTCACCGCGCCGTGAATGGCTCGACGAGATCACCGGCGACCGGCCGATGTACCTGTTCTCCGCCGACGGGCACGACGTCTGGTTCAACACCGCCGCGATGCGCGACGCCGGTATCGGGCCGGACAGCCCCGACCCGGACCCCGGGGCTCAGTACTGGGTGCGCGACCCGGACGGGACGCCGACCGGGCACGGCGTGGAGGGGGCGCCGACCATCGCGATCGTGGTGGGCCAGGGCTTGTTCTCGGTGGCCAATGTCCATGCCGCACAACAACTCACGCTCGAACCGACACCGTCGTGGGGGATGACATCCTACTTCGAGGCCGGCACCATCGTCGGGGCCGCCAGCGAGGATTCCCGCTGGGTGTTCGAGGACCTCGTCGCCCAGGATCGGGCCGGCACACTGCCGGTGCGGGTCGTCGGCTCGTACTGGACCCGCACCCCGCAGGACGATCCGACGGCCGTCGCCGACGGACTGACCCGGTGGAATCGCGAACTGCGTTCCGAGCACGTATCGATCAACACCTGCAAGCTGTGGGCGGACGGGACCTTCATGAGCGGCGGGGCGCTGCTGCTGTCCCCGTGCTGCGGGCACGGCGCCGACGACCTGGGCTCCATGACGTTCCCGGCGCAGAACATCGAGGCCCAGATCGAGGCGGTGCAGGCCGCCGGGTTCGACATGCACATCCACATCGACGGCGACGGGTCGGCGCGGGTGGTCCTCGATGCCTACGAAAGGGTGCTGGAGCGAAGGGGGCACGAGGGCAGGCGGCATGTGCTGGCGCACAACTCGATGGTCGACCCCGCCGACATCAACCGGTACGCCGCCATGGGCATCATCGCCAACTGCACCCCACTGTGGGGCACCGACTACAACGGGCAGTACCGCGACATCTACACCAACCTGCTCGGCGCCGACCGGGTCGAGGAACGACTCTTCCCATACGGAGACCTGGTGCGCTCCGGGGCCACCGTCACCTACGGCAGCGATATCCCCGGCGTCGACATCCCCGAGATCCCGCCGCTGATCCAGATCGAGGCCCTGGTGACCCGCACCCGGCCCGGTCATCCGGAGGATCTACCCCTGGTGGCCCGCCAGCGAATCGGACTGCACGACGCGTTGCGCGGATACACCGCCAACGGCGCCTACCAGTTGCGTCTGGAACACCGAACCGGAACCCTCACCGCGGGGAAGGCCGCCGATCTGACGGTCCTGGACGCCGACCTGTTCCGCGTCGACCCGCGCGAGATCCACGCGGTTCCGGTGGTTCTGACGATGATGGACGGGCGCATCACCCACGACGCACGGTAGGAATGGCTCATGGCGTTCACCGGATGGCCCGTCGAGGCGGTCGAGTTCTACGAGGGTCTGGAAGCCGACAACTCCAAGGTCTACTGGCAGAGCCACAAAGACACCTACGAGCAGCACGTTCGCGGGCCGATGGAAGCACTGCTGGCCGACCTCGCCGGCGAATTCGGACCGGGCAAGCTGTTCCGGCCCTACCGCGACGTGCGGTTCAGCGCCGACAAGACGCCGTACAAGACCACCTGCGCGGCGACGCTGGGGCGCGGTTACGTCTCGTTCTCCGCCGAAGGTCTGTCCGTGGGCGGCGGCCTGTACATGCCGGACGCGGCGACGCTGCGGCGCTACCGCACCGCCGTGGATCGGGACAAGTCCGGAACCCAGCTCGCCGCGATCGTCGCCGCCCTGCACAAGGCGGGCTACCAGACCATGGCCCACGAGGTCCTCAAGACCGCACCGCGGGGATTCGACAAGGATCATCCGCGTATCGACCTGTTGCGGCACAAGGGAATAGCGATGATGAAATCCTGGCCGGTCGGGGCGTGGCTGGGAACTGCGAAGGCCAAGGACCGGGTGATCGAAACGCTGCGGGCGGGGGTGCCGCTCAACGAGTGGCTGACCCGGTACGTGGACTGACATGCACGACCTCATTGTGGTCGGGGCCGGGATCGTCGGCCTCGCGGTGGCCCGGGAGTGGAGGGCGCGCCGTCCGTACGACGATGTCGTCGTCCTCGAGCGTGAGACCGCACCGGCGCAGCATCAGACCGGACACAACTCCGGGGTGATCCACGGCGGGGTCTACTACACACCGGGTTCACTCAAGGCCCGGTTGTGCGTCGAAGGTGCCCGGCTGATGTACCGGTACTGCGAGGACAACGGGATCCCCTACGAACGGTCGGGCAAGTTGATCGTCGCCCTGGACGCCGGCGAACTGCCACGCCTCGACGATCTGGAGGCCAGGGGGATCGCCAATGCCGTTCCCGGGCTGCGCAGGATCGGCCGCGAGGAGATCGCTGAGATCGAGCCCAATGCGGTGGGGTTGCAGGCCCTGCACGCGCCCAACACCGGGATCGTGGACTACGCCGAGGTTGGCCGGGTGCTCGCAGCGGAACTGCGGGCAGGCGGCGTCGACGTCCGGTTCGGGGTCGACGTCACCGCGGTCGACCCCGGCGAACCGGCCACCGTCCACACCTCCCGCGGACCGCTGAGGGCCCGGTCGGTGATCGTCTGCGCGGGCCTGTGGGCCGATCGGCTGGCCCGCAGCTCCGGCGCGCCGCGAGATCCGCAGATCGTGCCGTTCCGCGGCGCCTACCTCGGGGTGAAGACCACCCCGGCGACCAAAATCAACGGGATGATCTACCCGGTTCCCGACCCCGACCTGCCGTTTCTGGGGGTCCACATCACCAGACATATCGACGGAGCGCTCACCGTCGGCCCCACGGCCATGATGGTCGGTGCCCGGGATGGCTACTCGCTGCGCCGCTTCAGCGGCCGCGACGCCTTCGAGTCCCTGACCTGGCCGGGCACCTGGCGGGTGGGTCGCCGGTACTGGCGGGTGGGGATCGAGGAGATCCGGATGGCGGCCAGCCGGAAGGCGTTCGTGGCGGCGGCCGCCCGCTACCTGCCGGGGTTGTCGGTGGCCGACCTCGACGGCAGCGCGCACGCCGGGGTGCGGGCCCAGGCGGTGGGCCGGGACGGCTCGCTCGTCGACGACTTCGTGATCTCCCGGGAAGGGGCGGTGACCCATCTGCGCAACGCCCCGTCCCCGGCCGCGACCTCCGCGTTCGCGCTGGCTGTCGAGTTGATCGACCGGGTCTGCAGGTCGGGGGTCTCCGGTCTCCGGCGGGACGAGTAGCCTTATCGCCGATGTCCGGCAAGTCGACGAGCCATGACCGCGGTGAGGGCGCCCGCATTTCCTACGCGTCGGCCGGTGTCGACATCGAGGCCGGCGATCGCGCGGTCGAACTGTTCAAGCCGCTGGCCAATCGTGCCAGCCGGCCCGAGGTGCTCGGCGGGCTCGGCGGGTTCGCCGGACTGTTCTCGCTGCGCGGCGGCTACCGGGAGCCGGTGCTGGCCTCGTCCACCGACGGGGTCGGTACCAAACTGGCCGTCGCGCAGGCGATGGACAAGCACGACACCATCGGGCTGGACCTGGTCGCGATGGTCGTCGACGATCTCGTCGTATGCGGGGCCGAACCGCTGTTCCTGCAGGATTACATCGCGGTCGGACGTACGGTTCCCGAGCGCGTCAGCGCCATCGTCTCGGGTATCGCCGAAGGGTGCGTCATCGCGGGCTGTGCGCTGCTGGGCGGCGAGACCGCCGAACACCCCGGGTTGATGGCGCCCGACCACTATGACGTCTCGGCGACCGGAGTCGGGGTGGTCGAGGCCGACGACGTGCTCGGGCCCGACCGGGTCCGTCCCGGGGACGTCATCATCGCCATGGGGTCATCCGGGCTGCACTCCAACGGCTACTCGCTGGCCCGCAAGGTGTTACTCGAGATCGACCGGATGGACTTGGGCGGCCACGTCGAGGAGTTCGGCCGGACCCTGGGTGAGGAACTGCTCGAACCCACCCGGATCTACGCCAAGGACTGCCTGGCCCTGATCGCCGAAACCCAGGTCCGGACCTTCTGCCACGTCACCGGTGGCGGCCTGGCCGGCAACCTGGAACGGGTCATCCCGCACGGGCTGGTCGCCGAGGTCGACCGGGGCAGCTGGACGCCGGCTCCGGTGTTCGGGATGATCGCCCAGCGCGGGCGGGTCGAACGGGCCGAAATGGAGCGGACGTTCAACATGGGCGTCGGCATGGTCGCGATCGTGGCCCCAGAGGATGTCGATCGGGCTCTGGCGGTGCTGACCGCCCGGCACCTGGACTCCTGGGTGCTGGGCGGGGTCAGGAAGGGCAAGCACGGACCCCGGGCCAAGCTGGTGGGCCAGCACCCGCGGTTCTAGCCGGGAAGCCGGCCCGCCCCGGGTCCGGAAGTCATTGCTTGGCGGCTCAGCGCCGCCAGTCGTCCTCGTCGTCGTACGAGTCGTCGAATCCGTTGCTCGACCGCCCGGGCGCACTGTCGCCAGAGCCCGCGA
>JAGQTQ010000019.1:19389-72751 GCA_020438905.1 Mycobacterium sp. | reverse complement strand
AATAATTTCCGAAATAGTATTCGGGTATGGGCGTATCCACTCAGGTCTGGATCATCACCTGCGCGGTCATCCTGGGCCTGTTCGTGTTCGACTTCTTCGCCCACGTGCGGGTTCCGCACGATCCGAGCTTCCGGGAATCGGCGATCTGGTCGACGGTCTACATCACCGTGGCGGTGATCTTCGGTCTCATCGTTTGGTGGCAGTGGGGCGGCGAGTACGCCGGGGAGTACTTCGCCGGTTACGTCACCGAGAAAGCGCTGTCGGTGGACAACCTGTTCGTGTTCACGGTCATCATGGCCTCCTTCAGAGTTCCGCGGATCTATCAGCAGAAGCTGCTGCTGATCGGCATCGTCATGGCGCTGGCGATGCGGGCGGTGTTCATCGCCGCCGGCGCCGCTGCGATCAACACCTTCAGCTGGGTCTTCTACGTTTTCGGCATCTTCCTGATCGCTACCGCGCTGAAGCTGGCCCGAGAGAGTGGCCACGAGCGCGAGGCGGAGGTGGAGCGGGAGAACCGTCTGGTCACGCTGGTTCGCCGGTTCGTGCCGACCAGCGACAGCTATGACGGCGACGCGTTCGTCACCCGGCTGAACGGAAAGCGGCTCGTCACCCCGATGCTGCTCGCGCTGATAGCCATCGGCTTCACCGATCTGCTCTTCGCGCTGGACTCGATCCCGGCGATCTACGGGCTGACCGAAGAGCCCTACATCGTCTTCACCGCCAACGCCTTCGCGCTGATGGGCCTGCGCCAGCTCTACTTCCTCATCGGCGGGCTACTGGATCGGTTGATCTATCTGTCGGCAGGCCTGGCGATCATCCTGGGTTTCATCGGGGTGAAGCTGATGCTGCACGCGCTGCACAAGAACACGCTGCCGTTCATCAACAACGGCGACTACGTCGACGTGCCCGAGATCTCCACGGTGATGTCGATCGGCGTCATCGCGGTCGTGCTGTTCATCACCACGGTTGCGAGCCTGCTGCGCACCCGTGACCGGGTGGGCCGGCCGGAAAACAAGTAAGTCAGGTGTGTCCGAGGGGGGACTTGTCCGTCTACGACACGGGTCGTGGTCTGGCGATTGGGGCGCTGACCGCTTCGGTCAAGCACCGGTCCACCTTTTTCGCTCAATCGCGACGCCGAGGAGCTCGCCCATCGGGCGGCCAGCCGTCGGTACCGGACTCAAGCGGAATATTCAGAGATCGAAGCAGGATCGAAAAGAGCCGCCAATTGGCGATTGCTCCGACAAGTTCGACCAAAACCGCGTGATCGCTATTGAACGCCTTCTGGCACCCAGCCCAGTTTTCCTCGGAGATGACCCCGTCGCGTACCACATCATCGGTCGCTGCGAGGACCGCACGCTCGACTGGCCCGAGGCTTTCGGAATTCTGCCAGTCGCGCACCGCGAGGAGATCACGCTCAGGCACGCCGAGCAGTGTGGCGATTCGCCAATGTTGAGTCCATTCGTATTCGGAGCCAGTGATCCAGCCGATGCGCAAGATGACCAGCTCGCGTAGCCGCGCGTCAAGGGAACCGCGGAAGAGTAACGCGTCCAGCAGCCCATACAGCGCAACCGCCACACGCGGCTGATGAAGTGCCACGCGGAATACCGACAGCTCTGCCAACTCTTCGGGCAACCCACATTCGGCAGCTCGCAGCTGGGCCTGCTCACGGTCGAGCATCGGTACGCGTTCCGCCATGGTCACGGGTGGCCCTCTCTGTTGAACCTCTGCACCGCCGTTAGGGCGTGGGCAAAAAGACGTTGTGGAGCGCCCCACTTGATCGGGCACTTTCATCTGCAAGCGAAGTGAGCAGCTGTGCGAGCCCAGCGAATCCGGTTGATTCTCTGGTGATCCGGTCGAACGGCCAGCGGCCCATGGCGAGAATCTCGAGGGCTGCCCGGTAGGCGGGATACTCCACGCCGAGTGCGCCTACGACGTGTAATTCTTTATAGACCAACAAGTCTGGTTCAAACCGGGGCGCGCCGCCTCCTCCGCGGGTGCCGGCCACCACAATTGTGCCGCCGGGCCTGGCAAGGCCGACGGCATCGGCGAACGCGGAGGGTGCTTTGGCGGTGACGTCGACGACCACGTCGGCAAGCCGTCCGCCTGTCTCACGCTGAAGCGCGGTCGCTGCATCGTCCTGCGATACATCGATGGGCAGGTCGACACCGAATGATCTGGCGATGGCCAGTCGTTGTTCGTCGCGTGGGCCGACGCCGGTCATCGCGACGAACGCGGCTCCCGCCTCTTTGGCCGCCACCGCCGCACAGATTCCGCGGATGCCGGGCCCCAGGATCGCTACGACGTCCCCGGCCTTGGTGTCGGGAAGAGTCGCCCCCCATTGGATACCGGCCCCGAGAGGGTTGAACAACGTGGCGAGAACGGGGTCCATGTCTTCGGCAATCGGGAGCAGCATCGCGTCCCACGGAAGCTCCACATGGGTGGCGTATCCGCCCCATAAGCCCGCGCCGATCTCCACGTCGACGAACCCGAACATGGTGGCGATGCCGTTCACCGCGCACCGCCGGTATTCGCCGCGGCGGCACTCGGGGCAGTCTCGGCAGGACCGGAACACCTCAACGGCCACGCGCTGGCCGGCTTGTACACCCCAGCGTTGGCCGGCCGCAGCGCCGACATGTTCGACGATGCCGACGATTTCGTGCCCTGGAACGAATGAGAAGCCGGCAGGCAGGTGTCCGGTGAATTGTTCGTGATCTGTTCCGCACAGACCGCATGCTTCAACTCGCAGGATCGCACCCCGGTCGCCGACGTCGGGGATGATCATCTGGCGCCGCTGCAGACTCCGCGGTCCGGTCAGCACCATCGCCTCGGCGATCATGGAAGCTCGAATCCGGTGAACGACCCTGTGTTTCGGAGGCACACCGTTTTACCTACATACATTTCCCCGCCCATCGCCTCGGCAATCTGCGGATCGTCGCTGCGTGCGACGACTCTTCGCCCGTCGGACAGGTGCGCGATGATCGGAGTCCATCGAGGTTGCCCGTCTCGGTCGTAGACGACGGTGTATCCGTCCACTGTCGCGCAACCGGTCGCCTCGTCGACGCCTGCGACACCCAACCTCGATGAATCGATCTGAGCTTGCTCGACCGCCGTGTCGAGCAGTCGCCACCCGGTTGGTGGCGGGGTGGCCGACCACAGACCGACCGAATGCTTCGTCGAATACCACCCGAGGCCGGTGACGAGTCCGACATCGGTTGGGTCGCGTCTACACCGTCGGACCATCTCAACGATCGAGTGGCTGACGTAATTGTTTCCGGGACCGCCGTGATACGGCAGGCCTCCGGTTACTGTGAGGCCTCTGTCGTCGAGGGGGTCCAAGTCGAGAGCCTCGGCAGTCATCTCAATTGCCGACGGGAAGCAGGAGTAGAGATCGAACCACCGGATGTCGTCGATGGTCAACCGCCCCGCATTGAGAGCCTTCCGTGCCGCTACCTCGATACCCGATGAGCGACTGAGGTCCGGCCGTTCCACGGGGAAGTACACGTCGTTGCAAGTCGCTGCTGACCAGGGAAAGACCCAACGATCGCGCGCGACGCCCAATTCGTCCGCCACCTCGGCCGCCATGAGAATGAAGGCGGCAGCCATGTCGACGGACATGATGCTGTTGAGCAACTTGGGATAGGGCAAGCAGACCATGCGGTTTTCCGCGGTGACTTCGCTGAGTTCGGTGGCACTTCGTGCGCGTGGGAACCAGGCCTGTTCCGGATGGCGTGCCGCCTCGGCTGTGAACGGTGCCATCAGCGTGCCCAGCCACTCCCGTTGAGCATCGAAGTCGCGGCCGTGGCGCGCGGCGATCGCGGACTCGAAGATGGGATACACCTCGTGCGGCCAACTCAGACCCACCGACAATTCGGCTTGACTCAGCCCGGGGCGGGCGTCGCCCAGGGATTCGTCGCCGGAGCGGGGTGGGGGCGGCGAGTCGAGAAGTGCCCTGCCCTGAAGCTTGCGTGCGGAATGCCCGCTCTCCGCCCCGACGACCAGGACGACATCTGCACGGCCTTCGCGTATTTCGCCACCCAACACCTCGACGAGATACTGCGGGGTGTTTCCGCCGACGGGACAGCTGATGCGGCGGGCGGGACTGATGTGCATCGCTTCGGCGATCCTGCTGGCGGGATTGTCGCGCGGTATGACCAGGATGCCGGGAGTCGCGACGGTGTCGATGCGCCGCTCGACCGGGCGACCTGCGTCTTTGACCGCGCGGCGTGCGGCTTCTACCGCCAAGTCGATCGGGTCCACGAAGTCGTTCCCGCGATGGGTAACTTCGCCCACGCCGACGACAACCGGGGTACGCGCTTCTACCAACATCGGCATCGGCATCCGCTCAGGGCCACGGGGCTGACTTGAGACATAACTGCGATGGTGTCATGTGCGTGGGCAAGTCACAATGGTGTGCGCGCGCGGCATACTGGCTGTGTGTCGACGAGGTTGTTGAGATGGGGCGCCGCCGCGCCGACAGATCGTGGGTCCGCTCGCGACCGGTTGCTCGATGCTGCCGAGCGGTGCCTCGAGAGTTGCGGTGTGGTGGGCACGACTATGGAGGACATCGGCAGAACAGCGGGTGTGTCCAGGGCAACGGTGTATCGCTACTTCCCCAGTCGGGAGGCGGTGATGTCGGGCGTCATCATTCGCGCCGCCGAGCGCTATCTCGACCGCATCAGCCCGCGGATCGCGGCGCACGCCGACCTGGGCTCCGCGCTCGTCGACTTCGTGGAATACACGGTTGAGGCCGCGCGCCGCGAAGAGATCATCGGATTGTTGTTCGGCAGCGACGAGGAACTAGCCGGCGTGGGTCTCGCGGCGGGGACCTCGACGTCCCTCTTCGAAATCGTCACCGAATTTCTGCGTCCCATCTTCACCAGACACTGGAGTTGCGTGGAACCGGGCGTCTCCGTCGACGACGCCGCCGAGTGGGTTGTCCGCACGATACTGAGCCTGCTGACTGTTCGAGGGCCGCGGGAGCGCAGTCGTGACGGACTCCGGGCGTTTCTGTCGAGGTTTCTCCTTCCGGCGATCCTGGCGGGTGACCACGCTCGACCGATGTGACATCTATGGAGTAATGTCTCGACGGCAGATGAGGTAGGAGGGCCTGTGCAATTCACCACGTTCAACGAACAGGTCGCTGAGCAACTCAAGAGCGCAGCAGAAACCACGGGCGGGTTGGCCGGTTACCTCGGCTTCCGTCACACCGAATTCGCTGCGGGACGGCTCGTCGCGGAGATGGACGCACGCGACGACCTGAAGACGCCGTTCGGCAACCTGCATGGGGGCTGCTTATCGGCCATGGTCGACCACTGCCTCGGCGTGGTGTTTTATCCCGTGATTCCACTGGGATCTTGGGTCGCGACAACGGAGTTCAAACTGAATCTGCTTCGTCCGGTCTCCAGCGGCACCTGTGTAGCCACAGCTGAGATCATCGCGCTGGGCAGAACCAGCGGGGTGGCGCGGATCGACATCTGCAACGACGGCAGAGCGGTGTGTGCGGCCCAGGGAACCGTCACCGTCGTCGCACCGAAGACGAGCTCCTGATGTCGGCAAAGAGAACAGGCGATTCGTCGGCTCCTGTGGTCGAGCGCGTGCCCACGGCAGACGGGCTGGCGCTGGCCGTCGACCTCTACCACTGTGACGCACCGCGGGCGGTCGTGTTGCTCCTTCACGGCGGCGGTCAAAGCCGACACGCCTGGGACGTCACCGCCCAACGCCTGCACCAGCGGGGATACACGGTGGCCGCGTACGACACCAGGGGACACGGGGACAGCGACTGGGACCCCGACGGACGCTACGACATGGACCGGCTGGGGTCCGACCTATTGGCCGTGCGCTCATACGCCGATTCCGGCCGCCCCGTCGCCGCGATCGGCGCATCTCTGGGCGGGTTGACCATTCTCGGAACACACTTGCTCGCCCCGCCGGATCTATGGCAGGCCGTCGTGCTGGTTGACGTCACTCCGAGAATGGAGATGGACGGCGCCCGACGAGTCGTAGCGTTCATGTCGGCACACCCCGAAGGTTTCGACAGCCTAGAGTCGGCCGCTGACGTGATCGCCGCCTACAACCCGCACCGCCCTCGCCCCGAAAACCTCGACGGGCTCCGAAAAGTCCTCGCCCGTCGCGAAGACGGTCGCTGGTCCTGGCGATGGGATCCAGCCTTCGTGACGTCGAATTTCCAGTTCCTGCAGGGTGATCCAGACGAGGGCGCTGAGTACTTCGAGATGATGAGCGCCTTCCTTCTCGATGGTGCGCGGCAGGTGTCCGCGCCAACGCTGCTGGTCCGGGGCCTACTATCTGACATCGTCTCCGAAGAGACAGTAAGGCATTTCCTGACCGTCGTTCCGCACGCGCAAACCGTTGACGTGTCGGGCGCGGGACACATGATTGCCGGCGACAACAACGACGCATTCTCGACGGCGGTCGTCGAATTCCTCGACAGGACCATATGAACCCTGCTGTCGGTTGACTGCCCATGTAGGGCTGGCGCCTATCCTGCTCCTATGCCAACTGAACCAGTGCGGGTGTCTTTCCGCCGGCATGTGCGCGAAAAGGTTTTGAGGGCGACACGAGAACTCGCCATCGAGAAGGGCTGGGATCAGGTCCGGATGAGCGAGGTTGCCGAATCGGTCGGCGTCTCCCGCCCGACGTTGTACAAAGAGTTCGGCGACAAACAGGGGCTCGGCGACGCGCTTGTGGTGTCGGAGGGCCAGCGCTTTATGGAAGGCATTCTTGCCGTCCTTGCCGAACACGTGGGCGACGTGCGGGGCGGCATCACCGCAGCGGTGCAATTCACCCTCTGTGAAGCAGAAGACAGCCCGCTCCTCAAGGCAGTTCTGACGTCCAACGCTTCGGGGAATGATCGCGGTGGCTCGTCGTCTACTGGAGTCCTACCTCTTCTGCCGACGTCGGCTTCCCTGCTTCAGCTCTGCTCCGCGGCTCTGATCACGTGGTTTAACGACCACTTCGACGATCTCGATCCCGAAGACGTTGAGGAGGTCGCAGATGTTCTGGTGCGACTGACAGTGAGTCATGTTGTACTCCCCGCCGCGGACATCGCCACCACCGGTGAGCGGATCTCCCGCGTAGCACTCAGGTACCTGGGAGTTGTCCACAGTTTGTAGCCAGCAAGCTCTCGTGTCAGATCGAGCCGGCGAGGAGCTCTGAGCGGTCAACTCGGAGCTGCTGGCTGATGGCCCGCTTACTGGACATGAAATCGCGAGGACGATTGACGCAGTCGGCGGCGATGAGTTCGCCCTCGCGGAAGTAGAAGCAGCTGAAGTCACGGTCACGCGACGGGTCACCACTGAGCAACAGTTCGTCGTATCCGGCGTTGAGACCGGCAATCTGGAGTTTGAGATCGTACTGGTCGGACCAGAACCACGGAAGCGCAGCGATTGCGCTGTGTTTTCCGCAGATTGTCGCCGCAGCGATCTTGGCCTGCTCGCCGGCGCTCGATACGGATTCCAAACGAATACGCGAGCCGTATCGAGCCATGGTGTGGCTCGTGCAGTCGCCGGCGGCCACGATGTCGGGGTCGCTGGTGCGGGCCTGGTCGTCGATCACGATGCCGTTGTCGACGGATAATCCTGCGGCCGAGGCGAGCTCGGTGTTCGGCACCACACCGACGCCGACGATGACCAAGTCGGCGGGGATCGATTCGCCGTCAGCCAGCACGACCTCCTGCACCCCACCGTTACCGGAGAAGGCTTCGACGAGGGCGTGTGTTCGGATCTCCACTCCCTCGCCGCGGTGGATTCGCGTGTAAAACGCGGAAACCTCCGGCGCGGTGACCCTTTCGAGTACACGCTCGGTTGCCTCGAGGACGGTGACGTTCATGCCGAGCGAACACAGCGAGGCCGCCGTTTCCAACCCGATGTAACCGCCGCCCACGATCACAACCCTCCGACCCGGTGTGGCGGCGGCACGGATCAACTCGACGTCTGCAGCGGTACGCAGGTAGTGAATTCCGGGAAGATCCACCCCTGGTGTGGGGAGTCGTCTGGCCCTTGCGCCGGTGCACAACGCGAGCTTGGTGTACGTCAGCGTGTCGCCGGTGCTCAGAGACACACGCTTGGCACTCCGGTGGATCGCCTCCACGGTCGCATTCAAGAGTCGAATGTGCTGCTTTTCGTAGAAATCAGCGCCGCGAATCAGGAGGTCGTCGAGGCCGTTCTTGCCGGCCAGGTATCCCTTCGACAACGGAGGCCGGTGGTAGGGCAGTCCCCCCTCGTCGCCGATGAGCACGACCTCCCCAGACCACCCCTCCCTTCGAAGATTAGCTGCCAACTGCGCGCCGGCGTGGCTCGCGCCGACGATCACCGCTCGTTCGGGAGTCATGCACTCGGCCTGGGAGTGAGGCGAACCATCAGCTTGCTGATACCCCTGACGAAATTCGATTGCACATACTCGGGTTCGCCGACCACCTCGATGTTCTCAAAGCGAGGGAGCAATTCCTCCCACAGGATTCGAAGCTGCAACTCAGCAAGTCGGTTTCCCATGCACCTGTGCACGCCGAACCCGAACGAGATGTGATTGCGGGCGTTGCTCCTATCGATGATCAACTCATCGGCCCGCTCGAAGACACGCTCATCGCGGTTACCAGAGGCGTACCACATCACGACCTTGTCGCCCTTGCGGATGAATTGCCCGTTCAACATGATGTCTTTTTTCGCGACTCGGCGCATGTACGCCAACGGGGTCTGCCAGCGAATGATCTCGGACACCATGTTGGGAATCAGGTCAGGGTTCGCCTTCAACTTCTCGAACTGATCGGGGAACTGGTTCAAGGCGAGAACCCCTCCGCTCATCGAGTTGCGAGTCGTGTCGTTTCCCCCGACGATCAGCAATACCAAATTGCCGAGGAATTCCATCGGGCGGTCGATGAGATCCTTAGTGTCCTCGTTGGCCTGCAGCATCGTGATCAGATCGAAGCCCGGTCGCTCCCCGTTGGCGGTACGGGCCGCCTTGTCATGCCAGAGAGCGCTGAGCCCCTTCGCCATGTCGACCATGCCACGAAACACTCTGTCGTTGTCGGAAGGACCGCCATTGGCTTGCTCCATGGAGGTGGCGAGGTCCGACCATTCCACGAGCTTGTGCCGCTGCTCGTACGGGAAGTCCAGCAGGGTCGCGAGCATGCGCGCTGTCAGTTCGATGGAGACGTGGTGCACCCAATTGAACGGCTGATCCACCGGTAGATCGTCCAGCACTTCCTGGACACGCGAGCGGATCAGCCCCTCCATCTCGCGCAGGTTCTTCGGCGCGACAACCCCTTGGACGGAAGCGCGCTGCAAGTCGTGTTGTGGCGGATCCATCGCGATGAACATGGCGATGTCCATAAAACGAGGCGGTCTCCCGATGATGATGAACGGCTCTGCGGAGAAAGCCTCGTGGTTCTTGTCGACGGCGATGATGTCCGCGTGGCGGGTCACCGACCAGAACGGGCCGAACGGACTGCGAGCCTGGTAATGCACCGGCGCCTCGTTGCGCACGCGTTCGAAGTAGGACTTCCAGCGGCCTTGGCGGTAGAGGAACGGGTTGCTGAGATCGATGTCGGCGATATCGACGTCCTCGACCGGAGGAATGGGCGTCTCGGTGAAGATCTTCTTACCATTGGTTCCGGTTACCCACCGACGTGTCTTGTCGTAGAGGTGTGCGCCGCGGATTTGCAGCTCCAGAGGCACGGCAGACTGGGCTTTGGCGGCCACTGCCGCGGGAATACTCATTATTGTTTCCTCCAAATCCATGACGTTGTTTCAGAGCTGGAACTCAGGTAGCTCGACCGTCAAGCCATCCCATGCCTCGGAGGCGGCCATCTGGCAGGACAGCCTCGACGTCCGCTGACGCTCGGGGTTCATCGCGAGCATCTCCTCTTCGTTGGCGCCGCAGAGTCCCACCGTGTCCGACCACTCGGGAGCGACGATCACGTGGCATGTTCCGCATGCGGCTTCCCCTCCGCAATCGCCGTCGATGCCGGGCACCGCGTTATTGACCGCAATCTGCATCAAGGACTGCCCTTCGGCCAAGGGGGCTTCGTACTTCTCGCCGTCATGAGAGACGAAGGTGACGACTGCCATGATTAACTCTCCTCAATCTGGAACTTCTCTTTTTAGTGTTGTCGCGCGTGACCAGCGTCGCTAGACTCGCAGGAGTCAAAGAGTTGTGTTTTTAGCTCACGCGCAGGGAGGCACGTGAAACTCGACGACTCGGGTATGCCAGCGCTGGCTTTCCTGCAGATGCTGGACAGTGAGGCGCTGGGGCATGACGCCAGCATTGCGCTGCGCAGCATCATGGTTCGCGAGCACGTCACCGAGTCGATGTTGGTGGGCCGCGACGCGCAGGTCCCCTTACGGTGGTTCAGGGAGATATATTCCGATTTCGATTGTGATCAGGGAACCCGTCTGGGTTTCGCGTTCGCTGAACACGCCAAACTGACGTCCTTTGGGGCACTCAGTGTTCCCTTGGTCAGCGCGGGCTCGGTAGCCGAGGTTGTCGAGTTGCTTGCTTATCTGCCGGTGATCACCACAGCCCTCAGCCCGTCGTTCCATTCGACGGAACGCGGCCTCACGATCGGGCTCACCGGTCGCACCGGTGACGCGGGCCTGAACTGCCTGGCCGTCACCTACGGTGGGCTGGCGCTGTTGCGTCTGCTCGACATGCTCGCGGGTGCCGTACCGAATATTGAACTGCATCTGAGTCATTCAGCGCCGGAGTCGTGGGTTCTTCATGACGAAGTGTTGGCGGGTCGGATCTTCTTCGACGCCCCCAGCTCGTTCGTCCACGTTCCCGCGGCTACGCTGGAGGAGGTCTGTCGATTCTCCGATCCTGTGGCGTACCGGATTGCCGTCACCGATTTGCAGCGAACTCTCGATCAACGACGTGACACGTCGGTCTCCGAAAAAGTAAGGGACCTGCTCGAGAAAGATCCCGGAAAAACGAACATCAGCCGGACGGCGGGCGAGCTCTCGATATCCCCGAGCACGTTGAAGCGGCGCCTGCGCGAAGAGGGGACCACCTTTCGAGAATTACGTCAGTCGTTCTTGCAGGAGCGAGCAATTCTGCGAATTCTCGACAGATCGGTGTCTGTAAGCGAGATCGCGGCAGAACTCGGGTACGCGGACCTCACGAACTTCACACATGCGTTCAAACGGTGGACCGGTCGGTCACCGCGCCACTTCAGAAAAACGCGCGACTGAGCGCGCAAAGTTCCGCCCGGGCGCGTGCCGGGCGTCCACCGGAACCAGCGGGCTTCGCGATCGGCCTCATCTGTCACCTGGACATCGTCGAGAAACGACACGATCGGCGCGGGTTTCGGTCATCGCAGCACCCTCTTGGGAAGAGGCGCAACGACATCCAGAGAATCCATACCGCGCTGGCGGCGGGTGCGGGCCGGGGGTGACGCGGACCCCCTAGTCACGCTATGCTAACCGTCGTTCACGTCGGGACCGGCGTTGAACGCGTGGTCGGAAGGAGTCCGGATGCCACACGACCAGCCGGCCATCATCGGTGCCGCCGAAGTCGCTCCAGGAAGAAACGTTCCGTACACCTCCACTGAATTGCATGTGCGCGCCGCGGTCGCGGCTCTCGCCGACGCAGGGGTGGTCCCAGACGAGGTCGACGGTCTCGTGTGCGCCGGGCCGATGACGAACGAGGGTTCGATCTTCCTGTCCGAGGACCTCATGGACTATCTCGGGCTGCACAACCTGAAACTTCAGATGACCTGTCAGCTTGGCGGCGGGACCCATCTGGCCATGACGCGCATGGCGAGTAACGTCATCGCCCGGGGCGAGGCCGAGACGGTGCTGGTCGTGTCGGCGGGCAAGTTTCCACCGATCCGCGATGGCGGGCGCGAACTGATGGCGCTGGTGTGTGACCACGCGTTCGAGATGCCCTACGGACCCTCCGTGTCGGCGCTGTACGGTTTGATCGCGCAGGCCTGGATGCACGAGACGGGACAGGGCAAGGCGGACATCGCCGAGGTCACCGCGTCGCAGGACCGGTGGGCCGCGCTGAATCCCGCGGCGATCGCGCACCGCTCACAACGCCTGACTGTGGAGGACGTGCTGGCGTCCCGCCCGATCGCCGGGCCGTTCCACTTCTACCACTGCTCGATTCCCTGCGAGGGCGGTGGCGCGCTCGTGCTGGGCTCGGCCCGCCGGGCTCGCGCGGGCAAACACCGGCCGGTACACCTGCTCGGGTTTGGAGAGGGTCACACCCACGGTTTTCTGACCTCGCTGGCCCGCCCGGGTCGTACCGGGGCCGCCCGTTCGGGTCCGATGGCCTTCGAGCGCTCCGGACGGGCGCCGGCCGACATCGACATCGCCTTGCTCTACGACGCCTTCGCCTCAAACCCGGCGATGATCCTGGAGGAGGCGGGCTTCGTGAAGCCCGGCGGGGCAGGCGATTTCTACCGTGACGGCCGCGCCGATCCGGGGGGCGACCTTCCGGTGAACACCGACGGCGGCCTGATCCGGTTCGGGCACACCGGGACCTCCTCTGGCATTTCGCAGATCCTCGAGGGTTATTGGCAGTTGTCCCGGTCGCGCCGAGGGCCGTCAGGTCTTCGGGGCGGACACCGCGTTCGTGCACAGCTACGGCTCGATGCTGTGCAGTCACGTCAGCATGGTGATGGAGGGAGCGTCATGACCGCAGCTTCGAGTTCCCTCGACGGTCTGCACGATCCTGAGGCGCTGCCGCCGCTGACCGATGTCAACCGTCCCTACTTCGCAGCAGCGGCCCGCGGCGTACTCGTCTTCCAGCGGTGCGCGAACGGCCACCCGTTCCTCTACCCGCGGCTGGTGTGTCCCGTCTGCCATGACGGTGAGTTGGCCTGGGAGACCGCGGCGGGTACTGGTGAGATCGTCAGTTTCGCGCCGGTGTACCGCCCCCCGTGGGACTCGTTCCCGCGCAGCGAGCCGTACGTCGTCGTGCTCGTTCGTCTGGACGAGGGGCCGCAGTTGTTGGCCAGTCTCGAGGGCGTGGCCCCCGATGAAGTTGCGATCGGCGCAAGAGTGCGCGCAGTGTTCGAGCGGGTGAACGAGGACCTTGGGCTGGTCCGATTCAGGCCGGCGGCGTCGTGAGCACGTACGGGGTCTCGGTGCTCGGCGCGGACTTGGCCACCCTTGTCGAGACCGCCGAGGCTACCGACCTCGCCGGCTTCGACGCCGCCTGGGCCTCGGAGTTCTACTCGCGCTCCGGCTCGATCTCGATGGCCGCGATGGCCGCGCGCACAAAGCGCTGCCGCATCGGGTCGTCGATCCTGTATGGCGTCGGGCGCAGCCCGCTCGTGCTCGCCACCGAGGCGCGTGACCTCGACGAGCTTTCAGGCGGGCGCGTCGTGCTCGGGCTCGGCAACGGCACACGCCGCATGATGAGCGACTGGCACGGCGTGGAGGACACCTCCGCTCCCGCTCTGCGCATGGAGGAGCTGGTCCCGCTCGTGCGTCGGATCTGGAACCTGCACGAGGGCCCCGTGCGCCATGAGGGTCGCTTCTATCGGATGAATCTCGTCCCGACCGGCGACGTCGCGCCGCCGCAGCGGGCCATCCCGATCATCACCGCGGGCGTGCGTCCGCGGATGTGCGAGGTGGCAGGGCGCGTCGCCGACGGGTTGGCCGGTCATCCGCTATTCACCACGACCTACGTCGAGGAGGTCGCCCGCCCAGCCGTCGTGCGCGGTGCGGAGCGGGCCGGACGCGATCCCGCCGACATTGAGATCGTCTCGATGGTCATCTGCGCGGTGCACGACGACCCACAGATCGCACGCCGTGAGGCCGCGCAGCAGATCGCGTTCTACTCCTCGGTGAAGACCTACGAACACGTTCTCGATGTGAGCGGCTTCGCCAGGCAGGGGGCGGCGATTCGCGACGCGTTCGCGCGGCGTGACCTGCCGGCCATGTTCGCAGCCGTCACCGACGACATGATCGACGCGATGGCGGTGGCCGGCACCGCCGCCGAGGTCCGAGAAGGGCTGCGCCGCTACGAGGGCGTGCTGGACCACATCGTTCTCTACTCACCCTCGATCGGCCTCGCGCCCGAGCGCATCGCCGAGAACCTAGGCAGCCTCATTCGCGATTGTGCACCGGCCTTCGCCGGCGGGAAAGGTGACCAGAGTGGCTGACGCATCGCTCATCGGGACGCAACTCGGGAGCACCACATTTCCCGTCGACCGGTCCAAAGTGCGCGAGTTCGCGCTGTCCCTCGACGACCACGACCCGATCTACCAGGACGCCGCAGCGGCCCGCGCCGCCGGCTTCGGCGCGATCCCCGCTCCGCCGACCTTCGTCGTCTCCTCGGCTCACTGGCGCGCCGACGACGACATGTTCGGCGCCCTCGGGCTCGACCTGCGACGCGTACTGCACGGTGAGTGCGGCTGGGAGTATTTCGCGCCGGTGGTCGTCGGCGACGAGCTCACCGAGACGCGTCGGGTGTCGAACGTGACCAGCCGCGAGGGCAAGCGCGGCGGCACCATGACAATCGTGACGATCGAGACCGACTTCACCAACCAGCGCGACGAACTCGTCGTGCGCCAGACCGACGTCTTGATCGAAACCGGAGGCTCCACCCAATGACGACATCCCCCGCGCCGGTGGCGTTGGCCGCCGGCGACGAGATGCCGAGCTCACAGTTCGGCCCGCTGACGCGCTCGCACATCGTCCGCTACGCCGGGTCCGGCGGCGACTTCAACCCGATCCACCATGACGAGGAGTTCGCCCGCGCGGCCGGCATGCCCGGTGTGTTCGGTATGGGACTGCTGCACGGCGGTGTGCTCGCCCAGCGGCTGACCGCCTGGGTGGGGCTGGCCAACATCCGCTCGTTCCGCATCCGGTTCACCGGTCAGGTATGGCCCGGTGACCTGCTCAGCTTCGGCGGCAGGGTCACCGGCGTGCGCGAGGCCGGAGGGCAGCAGGTGGCAGACCTCGAACTCGTGGTCACGCGCCAGTCCGGCGAACCCGCGATAAAGGGGAGCGCCGTCGTGCAGGTGGCCCGGTGAGCGCGCCAACGAGCGACGTCACCGGCCTCGGGATGACATTCGGGACCTTCGACGAAGGCCGGGCGTGGGTCGGTCATCGCTCCGAACCGCGGCGTGCGTGGTTCCCGATCGACCGCTCGATGGTGTTGTACTACTGCTCGCTCGTCGAGGACGCGAACCCCCGTTACTGGGAGGGTGAGGACTGCCCGCCCGGGCTGCTGATGAGCCTCGGCTTCGCGCCGCAGTGGGTGCCCGGGTACCTAGCGCGTGCCGACATGATGTTCGCGCTCAGCGTCCCGTTGCCGGGCCACCACATCATCAACGCCTCGACGACGACGGAGTTCGAACGCCGGCCCCGGGTAGGCGATCACGTGTCGATCGTGGAGGAGATCGCCTCGATCTCCGAGCCGAAGACGACGCGGGTGGGCACCGGCGTGTTCATCACCACGGTGAGTACGTTCTCCGACCAGCACGGTGAGGTCATCGGCCGCAACACCAACGTGCTCTTCCGATACGACACCGCCGATAGTGAAGGCGCATCATGAACGGATCCACCGAGCACAGCATGGTCCGCTTCCCCGTGCGGTTCGAGGACATCGCCGTCGGCGACACCCTGACGCCCGTCTCGATCGAGATCAGCTACAAGCGCATCTGCATGAACGCGGCTTCGACATGGGACTGGTTCCCCGGTCACCACGACCCCGACTACGCGCGCAGCCAGGGCCAGCGCACAATCTACCTGTCAACCCTCTTCTTCCATGGCTTCATCGACCGCGGCCTCAACGAATGGGCCGGACCCGACGCGCTCATCCGGCGCCGCAGAATCTCAATGATCCGGTCGATCTACCCGGGCCAGACCGCGACCCTGAGCGGCAAGGTCGTGGCCAAACGCGACGATGGCGGACGGCGCCTCGTCGACCTCGAGTTGCTCGTCTCGAGCGAAGATGGTCCGTGCGTGCCGAGTGAAGCCACCGTTGAGCTGGCCGACCCGTTTGTCGAGGTGCCGGGGTGAACTGCCACTCACATGCGAGACGACGGTGAGGGACGGAGGCTCGGTGGCCGAGCAACCGATTCGCTACGAGGTCGTCGACAGCGTGGCCTGGCTGACGATCAACCGGCCCGAGGCGCGCAACGCGCTGAACAACGCTGTGCGCACGGGGCTTATCGACGCGGTACTCCGCTTCAATGACGACGACGCGGCGAAGGTGCTCGTCCTCACCGGCGTGGGCGATAAGGCGTTCTGCGCCGGCGGGGACTTGAAGGAGATGGCGCAGAACGCGCTCAAGGTGCCCCCGAAGGACTTCGCTCCGCAGTTCGGCCGCAACATCGATGTCGCGAAGCCGACGATCGCGGCCGTCAACGGTGTCGCGTTCGCCGGGGGCTTCCTGCTCGCGCAGCAGTGCGACCTGGTCGTGGCCGCCGAACACGCGACCTTCGCCGTCAGCGAGGTCAAGGTCGGCCGCGGTTCGCCGTGGGCGACACCCCTGTCGTGGCTGGTGCCCCCGCGCGTTGCCATGCAAATCCTGCTGACCGGCGACCCGATCACCGCCGCGCGCGCCCACCAGGTCGGCTTGGTCAATGAGGTGGTGCCGGCCGATCAGTTACGCGAGCGTACCCAGCAGTTGGCGCTCAGCATCGCCGCGAACGCACCGCTGTCCGTGCTCGCGTCCAAGCGCACCGTGTACCTCTCGGCGCAGCACCACCTCGCCGCCGCGTACGACCTGGCCGACGAGATATGGGAGCCGGTCTATCTGAGCGACGACGCGCAGGAAGGCCCGGCGGCGTTCCGCGAGAAGCGCGCGCCGCAGTGGAAGGGACACTGACATGGCGGTGAGCATGCAGTCGGTTATCACCGACATCGAAGCGGAGACGGCAGCCCTACGCGGATTGGTCGCGCCGCTGACCGAAGGTCCGCGCGGCTGGGACGCGCCGACTCCGGCCGTGGGCTGGACGATCCGCGACCAGATCAGCCATCTGGCGTTCTTCGACGACGTCGCGGTGCGCTCGGCCACCGACCCCGACGGGTTCAGCAGCGACTACCTGCCGATGATGGCCGACGGAGCCATCTCACCCGACGTCATCGCCGAGCGCTACCGTCAAATGCCGGCTGCCGACCTGCTCGCGTGGTTCGACACGTCGCGTGCCGCCCTCGTTGCGGCGTTCGCGGACATTGACCCGGCGACCCGCCTGCCGTGGTTCGGGCCGCCGATGAGCGCGGTCTCGTCGCTGACAGCGCGACTCATGGAGACCTGGGCGCACGGCCAGGACGTCGTCGACGCGCTCGGCGCGACCCGCGAGGCCACGGCACGGCTGCGTCACGTGGCCCACATCGGGGTGGGTGCACGCGCGTTCAGCTACCTGGCCAACGGTCTGGACCTGCCCGCGGACCCGGTACGCGTTGAGCTGACCGCTCCGGACGGCAGCGTCTGGACGTGGGGGCCAGCCGACGCGGCCAACCGCGTGAGCGGGCCGGCGCTCGACTTTTGCCTGTTGGTCACCCAACGCCGCCACCGCGACGACACCGCTTTGGTCGCCGACGGCCCGCTGGCCGACCAGTGGCTCGCGATCGCCCAGGCCTTCGCGGGGCCCCCTGGCGGCGGGCGCGTGGCGGGCCAGTTTGCAGGGCGTCAGCGGTGAGCGTCCCGGTCCGCATCGGCAACTGCTCCGGCTTTTACGGCGACCGCATCGCCGCAGCCCGCGAGATGGTCGAGGGCGGACCGATCGACGTCCTGTGCGGTGACTATCTGGCCGAGCTGACCATGCTCATCCTGGCCAAGGCCCAGGCCAAAGACCCGTCCGGCGGGTACGCGCGGACTTTCCTCACCCAAATGGAACAGGTGCTGGGCACCTGTCTCGATCATGGCATCAAGGTCGTCGCGAACGCGGGCGGGCTGAATCCCGCCGGCTTGGCCGCCGCGTTGCGCGAGCTGTCCGCCCGTCTCGGCCTCACCGCGCGCGTCGCTCACGTCGAGGGCGACGACCTACGTGGCGACCTCCACGCAATCACGCCGCCCGTCGGCGACATCAAACCGGTATCGGCCAACGCGTACCTCGGCGCCTGGGGCATCACCGAGGCGCTGCGTTCGGGCGCCGACGTCGTCGTGACCGGCCGGGTCACCGACGCATCCCTGGTCGTCGGTCCAGCCGCCTGGTGGCACGCCTGGGCACCCGCCGACTGGGATCGGCTCGCGGGCGCGGTCGTCGCCGGGCACGTGATCGAGTGCGGCCCTCAGGCGACGGGCGGCAACTACGCGTTCCTGGACGAGATCACGGACCGCCGCTACCCGGGGTTTCCGATCGCCGAGGTCGCCGAGGACGGCTCTTCGGTGATCACGAAGCATCCCGGCACCGGGGGACTGGTCTCAGTCGGCACGGTCACCGCCCAGCTGCTCTACGAGACCGCTGAACCTGCCTACCTCGGCCCCGACGTCGTCGCCCACTTCGACACCATCCGGCTGGCTCAACAGGGTGAGCACCGCGTCGCGATCAGCGGTACGAAAGGCAGTCCGCCGCCGGACACGTTGAAGGTGGCGTTGAATGAGGTGGGCGGCTTCCGTAACACAATGACCATGGTGCTCACCGGCCTCGACATCGGGGCCAAGGCGGCTTTCGCCGAACAGCAGCTCTTCGACGTTCTCGGCGGACGCGACGCCTTCGACGAAGTCGACGTGAGGCTGTTGCGTTTCGACGTCTCCGACGCACCGACGAACGAGCAAGCCTGCGCGCACCTGCGTGTGACGGTGAAGGACGCCGACCCGCGCAAGGTGGGCCGAGCCTTCTCCGGGGGGGGGGTCATGGAGATCGCCCTGGCTGGTTTCGCCGGCTTCCACACCACCACGCCACCGTCCTCGGAGACCGCCTTCGGCGTCTACCGGCCGGCCTACGTAGCGCGGTCGGCCCTCACGCACGTACTCGTCGACGCCGACGGCACACGGCACGAGATCCCCGACCCGCCGACCGGTGCCGTCCCGCCGGCTAGGATCGCCGCGCTCGCGAAGCTGCCAGTGCCGTCCGGGCCGACACGTCGCGCGCCGCTCGGGTCGGTACTCGGCGCGCGGTCCGGAGACAAGGGCGGCAACGCTAACCTCGGCCTGTGGGCACGGGATGACCCTGGGTACGCGTGGGCGCGTGACTACCTCAGCGTCGAGCGGCTGCGCACTCTGCTCGGGCCGGAGACGGCGCACCTGCCCATGGAGCGCTTCGAACTGCCGAACCTGCGCGCCCTCAACGTGGTGGTGCACGGCTTGCTCGGTGACGGGGTGGCCTCCTCGACCCGGCTGGACGCACAGGCCAAGGGGCTCGGGGAATACGTGCGGTCCCGCATGGTGGACATTCCCCAGTCGCTGCTCGACACACACTAAATCCGGTGCGGGGCGCCGTCTACCTGCTGTGTAACCGCGCGGCTGAACAGCGCCGCAACGGCCGCGGCGGCCAGCATCGCCTCAATCGTCGCGTCGTCCAGCGACGCCGGCATGTACGCGGACGCGTTGAGCAATGACAGCACGGCGGCGACCAGGCCCTGTGCGCGCTCACGGTCCAGATCGCCCCGTGCTCGTACGAGTGCCTCGACCCAAAAGGACTCGTAGCTGTGCTGTCGGCGTCGCAGGGCACGGGTCGCCAGCGGCGACAGCGAGCGGTGCTCGCGGGCGTAGACGGCCAACAGGCCGCGTCGTCGCGCGCCGAAGGCCGCGTGCAGGTCGACAAGGGCGTGCAGGACCTCCGTCGGTGTGCCGGCCGTGGTGGCGCGCCGGGCGCCGGCCAGCAGCTCAGTCATGGCGGCGTCGCATAACTCGCGAAGGATCGCGTCCTTGTTCTGAAAGTGCCGGTAGACGGCCGGCCCGCTCACCCCTGCTGCGGCACCGATGTCGTCGATGCCCACGGCGTGAAAGCCTTGCCGCGCGAACAGGTCGGCGGCGGCCTCGAGGAGCAGTTTGCGGCGCAAACCGGCCACTTTCAGGCCTCCTGTCGATTTGTGGTTACGTTGTTCGCCGTCCGATCCGCTGGGCTGGGATCCTACCGACGCTGGGGTTGCCTGCGTCGGCACCCGCCGCACCGAATCGAGGGAGGTGAACGAAACCGCTAGCCCCCGCCGATGCTGTCGATCCTTTTCTCAGTTCATGATTTAGGGGCCCTGCTCCGAACCCGCGATGTGCAGCGGCACGACTCAGCGCAAAACGACTCCGCCCTCGATGCCCGTGAACTGCGCGCGCAGCTCGGTCTTGAGCAGCTTGCCGGTGGCGTTGCGCGGCAGTTCGGCGACGAAGTGCACGTCACGCGGACACTTGAAGTGTGCCAGCCGCTCCCGGCACCACGCCACGATCTCCTCGGCGCTCGGCGCCTGCGTCGCCGGGTCGGCAACCACGACCGCGACGACGCGTTCGCCCCACTTCGCGTCCTTACCGCCGATCACGGCGGCGTCGAACACCGCCGGGTGGCGGAAGAGGACCTGCTCGACCTCGATCGGGTAGACGTTCTCGCCGCCGGAGATNNTTGGTGGTGGCCTTGGCCACCAGCACGCACATCTGGAAGAAGCCGCCGACGGCGTTCAGCGGCCCCTGCATGCGGGCCCGTATCAGGCCGCCAACCCCGGTTGCAGTCGTCATCGCGACACCCACCGGGCGCGACCACGTGTGCCACCGCGCAACGACAGACCGTGCGGCACGTACCCTCCTTGCCCCGACCTGTTGCTTGTGAGCGGCGTCTCCTTACCGCTCAGTAGTAAGGCGGACCACAGGAATGTACCCGATGGCCGTTGGGGCGTGCACCGCATCCGCACTATTGATCCCCCACCTGGTTTTCCGTCATTTTTCCGCCCGGGTAAAGATTTCGTCGCCTATTCGGATCCGGCTGAGGCCGAATGTTTTTCGGAGTCGTCTCCACCACGCTCAGCGGCACTGTAGCGGATACGCAATTCGGTCTTCAGCACCTTGCCCGCCGGGTTTCTCGGCAAAGCGTCGACGATTTCGAGACCCTTCGGGTGTTTGTAGCGCGCCAGCCGCTCGTTGAGGAACTCCTCGAGGTGTTCCAGCAGCAGTCCGGCCTCGGAGACGGCCGCCACCGCCACCGGAACCTCACCCCATTTCGGATGGGCCCGGCCGATCACCGCCACCTCGACGATCGCGGGGTGATCGGCCAGGACGTTCTCCACCTCGGCGCAGTAGATGTTCTCGCCGCCGGAGATGATCATGTCCTTCTTGCGGTCGACGAGGGTGATGAAGCCCTCCGCGTCCATGCGCCCGAGATCGCCCGTGTGGAACCAGCCCCCGCGCAACGCCTCGGCGCTCGAATCGGCCTTCATCCAGTAGCCGGTGAACACATTCGGACCGCGCACGATCAGTTCGCCCACGGTGTCGGTCGCGACGTCGCGGTCGTCGTCGTCGACGATGCGGGCGTCGACATGCATCGCGACGCGGCCGATCGACCCGGCCCGCGTGCTGATGTTCTCGGCGTCGAGGACGGTCACCAGGGGAGCGGTCTCGGTCATGCCGAAGCCCTCGGTGAAGGGCACGCCTCGCTCGCGCATGAAGTCGATGACCGTGAGGGGGACGGGCGACCCGCCGCCCATGGCGAAACGCAGCGCAGACAGGTTGAAGGAGTCGAAGTCGGACACCTGTGTGAGAGCGGTCCACATGGCCGGCACCATGAACTGAACCGTGACGTGGTGGTCGGCCATCGCCTGCAGCGTAGCTCGCGGCTCGAAGGACGGCATGATGACGCTGGTGCCGCCGACGTAGAGCAGCGGCAGGGTGTGTACTCCCAGCCCGCCGATGTGGAACAACGGCGCCACCGCGACGGTGACGTCCTCGCCCCGCAGGCCGATGTCGGTGCCGAGGACGTTGATCGCGTTCCATAGCAGGTTGTCGTGGGTGAGGATCGCGCCCTTGGGTCGGCCCGTCGTCCCCGACGTGTACATGATGAACGCGGGGTCGCTGCCGTCGACGTCACCGTTGAGCGGTTCGGGCGCGGCGCCCGAGACGACGTCTTCGTAGCCGAGCTCGCCCGGCGCCGGCGCCCCACCGGCGCGTACGACATGGCGCACGCGGACTCCGGACTCGGTGACGGCGCTCTTGGCCTGCGCGGCGAACGGCTCGTGGAAGACCAGAACATCGGCGCCTGAGTCGGCCAGGATGTAGCCGATCTCGGGTCCGGCAAGGCGCACGTTGAGCGGAACTGCAAGTGCGCCGATTTTGGCGCAGCCCAGCAGCACCTGGATGAACTCGGTCGAATTGACCAGCAGCATCGCGACCCGATCGCCCTTGCGCACGCCGAGGGCGATGAGTGCGGCGGCGACCTGGTTGGTGCGCCGATCGAGGTCGGCGTAGGTGATGTGCGCGCCGTTGCTGATCAACGCGGTGCGCCCGCCGTTGAGGAAGGCGCGCCGGGTCACCCACTGACCGATGCCGAGTTGCATGCGATTCCCTTTCCGTCCGCGGCGACTCAGTAGGACGCGGGCAGTTTCAGGCTGTGCTGCGCCACGAAGTTGAGGATCATTTCGCGGCTGATCGGCGCGGTGCGCATGAGCCGGGCCGGACCCCACAACGTGGCGAGGCCGTACTCGGTGGCCATGCCGTTGCCGCCGTGGGTCTGAATCGCCTGGTCGAGCGCCAGGATGCCCGCCTCGGCTGCGGCATATTTCGCCATGTTCGACGCCTCACCCGACCCCGGATCGCCGGCGTCGTGCAGGGCGGCGGCACGCTGGGTCATCAACCGGGCCAGCTCGACCTGGATCTTGGCGTGGGCGAGGGGGTGCGATACGCCCTGGTGCGAGCCGATCGGCGCTCCCCACACGTGGCGGTTGCGGGCGTAATCGGCGGCTTTATCCAGCGCGTAACGGCCGATGCCGTTGCCGAGCGCTGCCCCCATGATTCGCTCCGGGTTCAGGCCCATGAAGACCTGGCGCAGGCCCTCGTTCTCCGTGCCGATAAGGTTGGCGGCCGGCACGCGGACGTCATCGAAGAATAGAGTGAACTGCTTCTCTGGAGTGACCGCCTGGACCGGGATGAGTGACTTGGTGAGCCCGGGGACATCGGTGGGCACGACGAGCAGGCTGAGTAGTCCGCGACCACTGTCGTTGGTAGACGTTCGGGTGACGACCAGGATCGCTTCGGCTTCGTCGACACCGGAGATGTAGTACTTGGTGCCGTTGATGACCCAGTCGTCGCCGTCGCGTTTCGCGGTCGTGGAGATGTTGTGCGAGTTCGAGCCCGCGTCCGGCTCGGTGATTGCGAATGCCATGATCGTCTCGCCGCTGGCGATGCCCGGCAGCCACTGCTGCTTGAGTTCCTCACTGCCGAATGCCTGGATGATCGTGCCGCAGATGGTTGGCGAGACGACGGTCATCAGCAGCGGGCAGCCCGCCGCGGCGAGCTCCTCACCGACGATCTGCATGTCGTAGATGCCGCCGCCGCCGCCGCCGTACTGCTCGGAAAGGTTCACCCCGAGGAAGCCCTGTTTGCCCACGGCCTGCCACAGCTCGGTGCTCTTCGCGCCGGCCAGCGATTTTTCCAGGTAGTACTCGTGTCCGAAGTCCTTGGCGATCTCGGCGACCGCCTTGCGCAGGTCCTGACGTTCCTCTGTCTCGTGCAATTCCATGACACTCCTCACATCGGTATCGACGCGCCACCGATCGGGAGCGCGCCGGGTTCATTAGAGCTCGGTGGCGTCCGACGCCACTTCACCGCCGTCCACCGCCTCGACCACGGCGAGGACGTCACCGCTCGAGACCTGATGGCCGACCTGGACCGGCAGGGCGCTCAGCACCCCGTCGATCGGGCTCGCGACGGTGTGCTCCATCTTCATCGCCTCCAGGACGACAAGGGTTTGGCCCGCCGAGACCGTCTCGCCCTCGGCGACCGGTAGTCGGATCACCGAGCCCGGCATCGGCGCGGTGAGCGACCCGGGCGGGTTGAGAGTGCTCGGGTCGACGAAGCGTGGCGCCAGCCGCAGGGCGGAGTAGCCGGCGACCGAGTCGAGGTGGGCAACATCGCCGTCGAGGACGACATCATAAGTGCGGCGCACCCCGTCGACGCGCAGCACCACCCGCTCGCTACTGCCCTCGACAACCTCGACGTCGGCCAACGGCTCGTCGTCGACCTGCAGGCAGGTCCCTGTCGAACCTAACGTGTACCCGACGCGCACTTCGCGCCCACCCTGGGTCTGCCAGGTCGTGGTCTGCGGCTGCGAAGGGTTGTTGCGCCAGCCGGCGGGCAACGTGGCCTGCAGAGTTGCGACGGCACGCCGCGCGGCCACCCCGGCCACGGTCGCCGCGACGGCGTGCAGGCGCTCGGACTGCGTGTCTGGGAGGGCAGCGCCGAGTTGGGCGACGTCGTGTCGGTCAAGGAACCCAGTGTCGGTGCCCCGCCCGGCGAACTCGTCATGGCGCAGGACGCGAACAAGCAGGTTGCGATTGGTGGTCACGCCGTGAATACGGGCGCCGGCCAGCGCCGCCGAGAGGCTGGCAAGTGCCTCGTCGCGCGTTGGTGCCCACGCGATGACCTTGGCCAGCAGCGAATCGTAGTAATGACTGATGACCGAACCGGCACGAAAACCCGAGTCAACCCGCACGCCGGCAAGCGCCGGGACATCCAAGGTGCGCAGGGTGCCGGTACAGGGCCGGTAGTCATCGGCCGGATCCTCGGCGCACAGACGGGCCTCGACCGCGTGACCGCGAATTCGCGGGTTGTGCATCTCCTCAGGCAGCGGGCGGCCCATGGCTACGAGCAGCTGGGCACGCACCAGGTCGAGGCCGGTGATCAGCTCGGTAACCGGGTGCTCGACCTGCAGCCGGGTGTTCATCTCGAGGAAGGCGAAGGAGTCGGCTTTGCCATCCTGAGCGGCGTCGTAGACGAACTCGACCGTCCCGGCGCCTACGTAGCCGACGGCGCGCGCGGCGGCGATGGCGGCCTCGCTCATCCGAGCGCGCAACGCGTCGTCGACGACCGGTGACGGCGCCTCCTCGATCACCTTCTGGTGTCGACGCTGCACGGAGCACTCGCGCTCGAACAGAGAGACGACGTTTCCGTGCGTGTCGGCCATGATCTGGATCTCGACGTGGCGTGGGCGCTGGACGTAACGCTCGAGGAAGACGGTGCCGTCGGCGAACGCGGCGGCGGCCTCACGCGAAGCGGAGGTGACCGCTTCGTCGAGCTCGTCCGGCGACGCGACAATGCGCATGCCTCGGCCACCGCCGCCGGCGCTGGCCTTGACCAGCACGGGGTAGCCGACGTCGGCGGCCAGCTTCGCCAGCTGCTCGGCCGATAGCCCCGTCGTGTCGCCACCGGGCAGCACAGGCACCCCCGCGTCGGACATCGTCTTCTTGGCCTGCAGCTTCGAGCCCATCGCGTCGATCGCCCCGGGCGGCGGACCGATGAAGACGAGGTCGGCGGCGGCACAGGCGCGCGCGAACCCGGCGTTTTCCGAAAGGAAGCCGTAGCCGGGGTGTACTGCGTCCGCGCCGGTGAGCGAGGCAGCGGCGATGATCCGGTGGATGTCGAGGTAGGTCTCAGCGGCAGACGAGCCGGGAAGGTGCACGGCCTCGTCGGCGTCGGCGACGTGCCACGCGTCGGCGTCGGCGTCGGAATAGACCGCGACGGTGGCGATGCCGAGATCGCGGCAAGTGCGGAACACCCGCCGCGCGATCTCGCCACGGTTGGCGACCAGGACCTTGCGGATCTTGGGCATCGCCATCACATCCGGAACACGCCGTAGCCACGCTGGCCACGGACCTCGCCGTTGTGGATCACCGACAGGCAGAACCCGAGAACGGTCCGCGTATCGCGGGGATCGATGATCCCGTCGTCGTAAAGTCGGCCGCTGTTGGCCAGTGCGACGGATTCGCGCTCGATCTGTTCCTCGACGGCGGCGCGCATCTGGGCGTCGGCCTCCTCGTCGAAGGGCAGCCCGCGGTCGGCGGCGGACTCGCGCGCCACGATGGACAGCACTCCGGCCAGTTGCGCCGGACCCATCACGGCCGACTTCGAGTTAGGCCAAGCGAATAGGAAACGCGGCGAGTACGATCGCCCGCACATGCCGTAGTTCCCGGCACCGTAGGACGCACCCATGGTGATGGTCACGTGGGGGACCGTGCTGTTGGATACGGCGTTGATCATCTTGGCGCCGTCCTTGATGATGCCGCCCTGTTCGTACTCGGCACCGACCATGAAACCGGTGGTGTTCTGCAGGAAGATGAGGGGGGTGTCGATCTGATTTGCCAGTTGGATGAACTGCGAACCTTTCTCGGCCTCCTCACTGAACAGGATGCCCCGTGCGTTGGCGAGGATGCCGACTGGGAAGCCGTGGATCGAGGCCCAGCCGGTGACGAGTGACGTGCCGTAGAGAGGTTTGAACTCGTCGAAGGCCGAGCCGTCGACCACTCGGGCGATGACGTCGCGGGGGTCGAAGGGCACCTTCGGATCGACCGACGCGATGCCGAGCAGCTGATCGGGGTCGTGCACCGGTGGGTGCGGCGGCGTGGTGGGTCCGGGGCCGTTCTTCCGCCAGTTGAGCCGCGCCATGATGCGACGGCCGATGCGGATCGCATCCTGCTCGTCCTCGGCCATGTAATCGGCCAGCCCCGAGGTGCGGGCGTGCATGTCGGCGCCGCCGAGCGACTCGTCATCGGAGACCTCGCCCGTGGCCATCTTGACCAGCGGCGGACCCCCGAGGAACACCTTGGAACGGTTGCGAACCATCACGACGTAGTCGCACATGCCCGGGACGTACGCACCTCCAGCGGTGGAGTTGCCGAAGACCAAGGCCAGTGTCGGCAGCCCCGCTGCGCTGTGCTGTGTCAAGTCGTGGAACAGCTGTCCGCCGGGCACGAAGATGTCTGCCTGTGTGGGCAGGTCGGCGCCGCCAGACTCGACGATGTTGATGATGGGCAGTCGGTTCTCCCGCGCGATGGCCATGCCGCGGAACACCTTGCGGAAGGTATAGGGGTTCGATGCGCCGCCGCGGACGGTGGGGTCGTGGGCGATGATCATCGACTCGATGCCCTCGACTACGCCGATGCCGACCACCACGCTACCGCCGACGGGGAACTTACTGCCCCAGGCGGCGAAGGGACATAGTTCGAGGAACGCCGTGTCGGGGTCGAGCATCAGCTCGATGCGCTCGCGGACGAGCAGCTTGCCCCGCTTGCGGTGGCGCGCAACGTATTTCGCGCCTCCGCCGCCGTTGACCAGCGCCAGTTGCTCCACGATGGTGTGGAGTTGCGCGCTCAGTCCTTCGCGGTTCTTGAGATACCCGGGCGCGGTGTCGTCGACCCGGTCGGGCAAGACCTGTACCAAAATTTTCCCTCCGGGCGAGCATCGACGTCATCTGCTAGGCGCTGATGTTAGCCGCAATTAACATCAGGTGACAACGGCGGCAGGGCTTGCGTCAGATTTGTTTCCCGCGCCGCGATTCCGTCGAAGCGCGATGGATCGAAGCGGTGCGCTTCGCTGCAGATCGAGCGATCAAAGGAATTGACTGCGGGCGCGACGGCACACACAGGGCCCTTGCTAGGTCGTATCGAGTTCCTCGTCCGGCGCGCGTGGAGTCTACGGTCGCGATCTCGGGTGAACGCCAGCAGTGATTATCAGCGTCGCGCCATGCGCCTCAGCCAACCGAGTCGTATATAAATCCGGGTCGGTCAGAATCTATCGGGTCTCGTCAACTGCGGCCAGCCGCGGAGCGGCCTGATCAGGCGCCTGCCCGAGGGTATATAGGCCGAGACTGCCGAGAAAACCCGCACAGTGCTCGATAAGCATTTCAGTCGAGAGGTTCAGTTGTCCGTCTATCCAGCGACGGAGTATCTCGAACAGGCCCCCGACACCGTAGGTGGCGGCGAGATCTGCGACTTGAAGCACCTCGCTGGGTATATCGAGGTGCAAGCGGGCCTCTCTGAGCACCAGCTCCGCAAAATCGGTCATCAGCTCGCTTCGCAGCTGCCGAAGGAGGGGTTCTGCGCCCGATTCGACAAACAGTATGCGGGCCATGCTGGGATCGTTCTCGATCACCTGAACCAGGGCCTTGATCGGAGCGTAAGCGAGTTCTTGAGGAGCAACCGTGTCGTCCGGAATGGCGCTGGTTATCACCGCCTGGAAGGTGGCGGAGATCTTGGCAAATACCGCGCGCAAGAGTGCGTCTCGGTCGCGAAACTGCTGGTAGAAGTACCGGCTCGTCACTCCTGACTTCGCACACACGGCGGTCACGGTGCACGCGGTAGCTCCGTGGGTGCCCATGATTGAGACCGCGGCATCAATCAACATCACGCGGCGCTGCGCATCGCGTTGAGCTGCGGACAGCCCGCCATAAACACGTGCTGGACTCATGTCCTACAGTCTGGCAGTCTTATCTGACAAGGCATAAAGTCAGATCCAACTTCGAGGAAGGACCTCCAGTGTCGGAAGATCAAGCCCGGACCAGGACCCGCGTGCTGCCAAAACCCAGGCGTGTTCGTTTTCCGATGCCGACCTCCACGAAGCGGCAACACTTCGTGGATGGCGACCTGGTGATGAGCCATTTCATCTCGGTGCTTTCTGCGACGTTCCCGGAAGGCGAGGATTTCTTCATCCGATCGGTCAGGAACTTCCAGAGCTCCATCGACGATCCCCAATTGGATACAGCGGTCAAGGGTTTCATCGGACAAGAGGCCACACATCGACACCAGCATCGTCTCCTCAACGAGCGACTCCAGGTCATGGGGTATCCGACGGCGCGAATCGACCGTCATGTCGCACGCCTGATCAAGCGATTGGAACGGCGCTTTTCGCCGGAAATGCGGCTGTCCATGACCTCCGCGTTGGAGCACTACACCGCTACGCTGGCAGAAATCATTCTTACCAGCGAAGACGCCCAGAAGCTCATCGGACAGACAGAGGTTCGACCGATTCTGCTGTGGCATGCCTTCGAGGAGTCGGAGCACAAAGCGGTTGCCTTCGATGTCTATCGGCTCGTGGGAGGAACCGAGCGCACCCGTGTACGCGGCATGCGGATCGCTTCAGTAATTCTGTTCGGCGAACTCATTCTGCAGACTGCCCTGTCCATGGCCGCTGACAAAGCCTCATATAACCCGGTCACGTTGGTGCGCAGTCTGTACCGCTTCAGTCGCACCCCGATGTTCACCGCCGATGCGCTGCGGCGTTTCCGTTCCTACAATCGCCCGGGTTTCCATCCTGATGATTGGGACAGCGCCGCGGTCCTGGAGCATTGGAGCAAAGAACTGTTCGACCAAGACGGTTCACAGCGAGTTATCGCTTCGTCGGGATAGCAAAGATGCGGAAGTGCGGCGACGCAGGAGCACCGTTCCTGCGTCGCTCCTTCCGAACAGGGTGCGACGCGTCGGTCGACTCACGGATTCGGTGCTCGGTGGCCGGTGAAGGTGGCGGTCGGACCCGCAAATGCGGTTCGCAGCGATCGCCACGGGGCTGGCTGGCCCTGTTGTGAGCCTCGATCAGTCGCTGATGACATAGCGTTGAGCCAGGGTTTCAGCAAGTCTGCTGGTGTGCGCGACCACTTCTTTCTCGGTCACCGCAAGCAAACCGGAGTGCCAGGCGGTGATGACTTCGACGAATCCCCCGACAGCGATCAGGGTGTCCATGCGAAGGGCTATCTCGTCGGCATCTTGTCGGAGGTGTGGCCGGCTTGCCTCAACGACCAACTGCGTTGCTTCCTGTAGCGCCACGGCGCGGCGGTCTTGTAGCGGTGAGCTACCGACATGCTGAGCGAGGAGGATGCGTGCCCGGCCGGGATCGCGTGCGATCCGGTCGACCACGATGGTGATCGCCGCGGTGATGGTTTCGATCGGCGGCCGATTCGCACGCTCGTTGAAGAGCGCGGCGACCTCGCCGAGCATGTCATTGCGGACGCCATCCCACGCAGCAACGAGCAGCTCATCGCGCGTCTTGAAGCCCTCGTAGAAGTATCGATCGTTCAGCCCTGTGCGGGCGCATACGCCGCGCATAGTGACCGCGGCCCAACCGCTCTCACTCCAAATCTCGGTTGCGGCCTCGATCAATTGCTGCCGTCGCTCGGCACGACGCTCGGCCCCGGTCCGACCACCCCAGCGCTTGTTTCTCGACCGCACCTCTCCATCTTGACAAGGTGCTCGTTCCACCACCAAACTGGTGGCATGCGACACCAATGGTGGCTGGTGCCCCCAGATGAGAGTTTCCCCACAGCAGACGTCCATGTCGCGACCCGAAAGGCAGACGGATGAGATTGCTGCCCTTCGGCGGCGCACCAGGCAGAACGCACCGCGCCGATGCAGTCGTCACGGGCGCAGGAAGCGGTATCGGCCGCGCATTCGCCGTGGAGCTTGCGCGCCGAGGTGGACGCGTGGTGTGCGCCGACAAAGATCCCGTCACTGCAAAAGAGTCGGCAGAGTTGGTGAGGCAGGCTGGCGGCGAGGGCTTCGACATCGCATGCGATGTCACCGATCTTGAGCAGGTCCGCAACCTCGCTGATGTGAGCGAAGACTGGTTCGAGAAGGCTGCGAGCCTCGTCATCAACAACGCCGGAATCGGTGCGGGCGGCAACCGCATCGGCGCGACGTCGATCGAGGACTGGAACGCGGCGATTTCTGTCAACCTCTGGGGCGTTATCTACGGCTGCGAGACTTTTGTGCCTCGGCTCCGCAGCAATGGGCATGGCGGAGTCATCAATGTGGCGTCGGCAGCGAGCTTTGGCTCGGCCCCTCGGATGGCGGCTTACAACGTGAGCAAGGCCGGGGTGCTCGCTCTGTCGGAGACATTGGCGGCCGAACTGAGCGGTACTGACATCAACGTCACAGTGCTTTGCCCCACCTTCGTGAAGACGAACATCGTCAACAATCCTCAAATCGACGAGGCGGCTGCAAGACTCGCGGCCAACCTGATGAAATGGACCGGCATTTCGCCACAGCACGTTGCTCGAACGACGTTGAACGCGCACGATCGCGGACAAATTTATGTAGTACCCCAACTCGATGCCAAAGTCTTGTGGCAACTCAAGAGAGCCCTACCCGGCCCCTTTACTCGCACGCTGGGCCTCGTGGAGCGCATGGCCTCATGGAACGATTCAGCCGAGTAGAGGAGCAGGGAAAATGGCTTTCGCATACAGTGACATGCTCGAGACAATCAAAAACAAGCAATGGGCTCTTGCCGATATCGATTGGAACGCCCCTGGCGCGGAACTGATCACCGATGAACAGCGTCCCAAACTCAAGCAATTCATGTCCGACGTGGTGTGGATTGAGCATGTTGGAGCACGTGCCTTCGCCGCGATGGCTCCAAAGGCGCCATTCGAAGCGCTCGGAGACATTTACCGTTACTTTCACGCCGAGGAGCAGCGTCACGCCAATGCCGAACTTGCCTTGATGCGTCGCTGGGGCATGCTCGAGGAAGGCGAGAAACCGGTCCCGAACAAGAATATTCGGCTGGTCATCGAATGGCTGGACCGTTATGCGGAAGCCCTGCCCCTGACCGTCATCGGGGCCGCGATTCCGGCACTGGAGACTGCGCTCGATGGAGCGCTGCTGAAGTTTCTCCTCGATGAGGTTGACGACCCTGTGTGCGGGGAGGTGTTCAACAAGGTCAACAGCGACGAATCAAGGCATCTCGCGGTTGGCTTCCAGGTCTTGAATGACCTGGGCGCCAGCCCGATGCGAATCCACGCCATTCAAACTGCGGGTGCTCTTGTCGACCCGCGAATTCTCACCGGCGCTTTGCTGTATATCCCGCTCCTGACGCGCATGTTGATGAATCTCAACGCTATGGGTCTGTCCGAGGAGAAGTTATACAACGCAGTGACGCGGTATGCCAATGTCGGCGATCGCAGTGAGCATACGCGGAGGGTGCCCGGCTATCACATCTTGAAGGCGCACATGTCGTCGTCCATCAAGCGGTCCCAGCCTCTGCACTTCGTGTCTCAGCGCCTTGGCAATGCGATCGATGTTTTCCCTGTTCAGATTTTCGGTCGGCCGCCATCCTGGACGGACGAACTGACCTACGAACCGGTTGCCAAATGACAGGCACCACGACGACGTTGATCGTCGGCGCCGGGTTCGCAGGTATCGGTGCGGCGATCAGACTGCTTCAAGAGGGCACGGATGACTTGGTCATCCTGGAACGGTCAGATCGCGTCGGAGGCACCTGGCGAGACAATACTTATCCCGGTGCGGCCTGCGATATTCCCTCGCTTCTCTACTCCTACTCGTTCGAGCCGAATCCGGGCTGGACTCGTACCTACTCGGGGAGCGCTGAGATCCTCGAATATATCGACGATATGGTCGCCAAGTACGATCTTGCCCGGTTCATCCAGTTTGATACCGACGTGACTGCCTTGGAATTCGATGAGAGTGCCGGCATCTGGATGGCCGACACGGCAGATGGAAAGCGGTATCACACCCGGTCAGTTGTGATGGCCAGTGGACCACTTGCCAACGCCAGCTTTCCCGATATTCGGGGTATTGACTCGTACGGTGGAAAAAAGATCCACAGCGCTCGATGGGACCATGGCTACGATCTCGGCGGTAAGAGGGTTGCAGTCATCGGGACAGGCGCGAGCGCGGTTCAGATCATTCCCGAGCTCGTAAAGTCGGCTGCCTCGGTCAAAGTCTTCCAGAGAACGCCCGGCTGGGTGTTGCCCAGGGTGAACTTCAGGCATCCGGCCTGGGCGCGTTCGACCTTCACACACCTGCCGGTGAGCGAACAAGCGCTCCGCGACGCGTGGTTTTGGGCCCACGAAGTGATGGCAGTGGGTATGGTCTGGAACACCGCCGCGACGTCCGCGATACAGCTGGCGGCCAAGGCTCATCTCCGTCGGCAGGTGAAAGACTCCTGGTTGAGACGTCAGTTGACGCCCCATTTCAGGCCTGGATGCAAGCGCATGCTCATGACCAGTGATTATTACCCTGCGCTACAGGCGGATAACTGCAAGCTGATCAGCTGGCCGATCGCCACATTGTCACCCAACGGTGTTCGGACCGCCGACGGTGTCGAGCACGAAGTGGACTGTATCGTATTTGCCACTGGCTTCGATGTGGCCAAACGTGGCACCCCGTTCCCGATTAGCGGCCTCGGCGGTCGGAAGCTCGGCGATGAATGGTCTCAGGGGACATTTGCCTTCAAGAGCGTGAGCGTGGCCGGGTATCCGAACTTATTCTTCACTTTCGGACCGAATTCGGGGCCAGGCCACAACTCGGCGCTCGTATATATGGAGGCTGCAATTGACTATATAGTCAAGGCGATCAAGCTCCTTCAGCAAAATGACATCGGCACTTTGGATGTGAGGGAGGATCGTCAGGACCGCTATCACTCCGAAATTCAGCGCCGCCTTCGACGAACGACTTGGAATTCGGGGTGCAGCAGTTGGTATTTGACCGAGGACGGCTACAACGGCACGATGTACCCAGGTTTCGCGACCCAGTTTATGAGAGAACTATCCCGCTTGGATCCTCATGATTACGTGATAACCCGGCGCGACGATACACACGTCGAGCTGACGCAATCACTCTGAATACAAGTTTGCAAGGCTGACCGTCAGAACGGTGAAATACAGGAATGGATCGCAAGTCCGACCGTAATTACGAGATAATTATCATAGGAGCTGGATTTTCCGGCATCGGGTCTGGCATTAGCTTGATGAAGGCGGGATTTACCGACTTCTTGATGGTTGATGACGCCGATGGCGTAGGTGGTACGTGGCACTGGAACACCTACCCGGGTATCGCTGTCGATATACCGTCGTTCAGTTATCAATTCTCATACGAAATGCGGCCCTCTTGGTCGCGCACGTACGCCCACGGCAATGAGCTCAAAGCCTATGCCGAGCGATGTGTTGAAAAGTATCGGCTCTGGGACCATATTCGTTTCAACACAACCATTACCGAGGCTTGTTTCGACGAGAACGCAACACGGTGGCATTTGACCAGTGCCAATGGTGAGGAGTTCACGGCACGCTTCGTGATAAATTGCTCCGGCGTTCTCAGTCGGCCAAAGTGGCCTGAAATCAAGGGGGTGCGAGATTTCGCCGGCGTTACGCTCCACACGGCTAGATGGGACAATGCCAAAGATCTCAGCGGGAAGAGGGTTGCAGTAATCGGTACCGGTGCATCGGCGGTGCAACTGATACCCGAAGTCGCAAAGAAAGCAGAGAGTCTGACGGTATTTCAGCGAACTCCAATTTATTGTCTGCCGAAGCCAGACTTCCCCATACCGACGTGGGGTGGAAGGCTTCTACATTTCCTGCCGGGGGCACAATTGGCGACCCGGACCGCCAGCCAGGCGTTCGTGGAAATCACTTTCCCAATCGCCGCTCACTTTCATACGGTGATACCGTTCGCCGATGTCATGGAGAGCGCCGCAAAGCGGTACATGCGGCGTGAGGTCCATGACCCGACGACGAGAGAACAACTCATTCCGCGCTACTCGTTGGGCTGTAAACGACCCAGCTTCCACAATTCCTATCTCGCAACCTACAACCGGTCCAACGTTTCGCTCGAGACGAGCGGCATAACCCATATCGACCATGCATCCGTCCATACTCGAGACGGCAAAGCTCATCCCATTGACGTCTTGATCCTGGCCACCGGCTTCAAAGTGATGGAGTCGGGCAACATGCCTACTTACGTATTGAAGGGACGCGGCGGGCTGGAGCAGGCTACATGGTGGGGCGAGCATCGACTGCAGGCCTTCGAAGGGGTGAGCGTCCCGGGATTTCCGAATCATTTCAACATCTTCGGCCCGTACGGCTACAACGGTTCCTCGTACTTCACGCTCATCGAGGCGCAGAGTCGGCACATCGTCCGGTGTCTTCGTCGCGCGCGGGCGCTGGGTGCTAACTGGGTGGAGGTCAAGAAGGAGGCGAACGACCGTTATTTCGCCGAAGTGCTAAGGCGGCGTCACAGACAGGTTTTCTGGCAGCCGAGCTGTTCCAGTGCCAACAGCTACTACTTCGACAGGCACGGTGACGTTCCACTCCGTCCATCAACGACTCTGGAGACCTATTGGCGGAGCCGCACCTTTCGCCTCTCGGACTACCGATTCGAGAATCGGCCCGAAGAGGTGTGTCCCCGGTGACCAGAATGGATGCCCCTGACTGGCAGCCCAGTCTTGCCAGTCATCTCGTCGCGATGTCCTCGCGAACCACGCTGCGGCCACTGGCGCAGCTGATGCCATCAAACGCCTACGGACTTGCGGTGATGGATCGCGTGCTTCGAACAGCGCTCGTAGCCTCACGGCCTCGGCGCGGCGTCACAGTGCGCAAGGTTGACACTGTATTCGCCGGAGGCCCGGTTCGTGGGGACTGGATCACCACGCCTGCCATTAATCCGCATGCCAACCCTTTGCTGTACATCCACGGCGGCGCCTATTCTATGTGCTCGCCGGAGACGCACCGCGGTCTTCTTGGTGAACTCGCCTCGGCGAGCGGGCGCCCCATCTTCGCAGTGAAGTATCGTCTTGCCCCGCGGTATCCCTATCCCGCAGCCGCGGACGATGCGCTGAATGCGTATCGCTGGCTTACCAGCGGAGGGTCCCCGGGTTCTTGTCAGCGCACCGTCGCGGTTGCCGGCGATTCAGCGGGCGGTCAGCTCACGATGGCCACGGCCTTGGGCGCTCGTGCAGTTGGATTGCCGCTCCCTGATGCGATGCTGCTGATGTCTCCCGTCCTGGATCTCAGGTGCGAACTTGCCAGAGCGCGTGAACTTCGCCGCCGGGATCCTTTTGCCTCCGCTCAATCAGCGGCGCGCGCTCTTGACCTCTACGTAGGTGGCGCAGATCGCGGAGATCCGCGCCTCAGCGTGCTTGACGCGGACCTCACCTCGATGCCGCCGATCCTCATTCAGGTGGGCGGGAGAGAAATGTTGATCGATGACTCGCGCCGTCTCGCCGAGCGACTTCAATCAGCTGGATCCCACGTCGACATCCAGGTATACCGGGGACAGATCCATGTATTCCAGGCTATGTTCCGGATTCTTCCCGAAGCCCGAGACGCGATTCATCGAGCGGGACGCTTCCTTGAAGCCTCGGAAGTCAGGTGAAAGTGTCCGAACAGGCAATGCTCCTACACCTACACCACCTCGACCGCCGCAGCGTGAAGTCAGTCGTCTCTGCCTCATGAGCAGCAACTTCGCGACGGCCTGTCGCGCGTACGATCCGTCGATCGTGATCATCGGGGCCGGCTTCGCCGGGGTTGCGATGGCCCACCGGCTGAAGAAGGACGGGTTCACGAACTTCACGATCCTGGAAAAGGCTGCAGACATCGGGGGTGTTTGGCGTGACAACACCTATCCGGGAGCGGCCTGCGACGTGCCGTCAGCGTTGTACTCACTCTCGTACAAGCCCAATCCTCGTTGGTCACGGCGATATGCCGAGCAGCCCGAGATACTCAAGTACCTCCAACAACTCGTGGAGAGTGGCGGACTGGCCGCGCATCTGCGTACCCAGACCGAAGTTGTCGCAATGACCTTCGATGACCAGCCAGGGCGTTGGACCCTGGTTACGAACTCGAACGAGACAATAACCTGCGATGTCGTCGTCTCGGCCGTGGGTCAGCTCTCCTTGCCCCACGTACCCGTTATTGCCGACGCAGACACCTTCCAGGGGCCGCGCTTTCATTCGGCGCGTTGGGACCGATCGGTTTCGCTTCGCGGCAAGCAAGTAGCCGTCATCGGCACAGGAGCTAGTGCCATCCAATTCGTGCCACACATCGCCCAGGAGGCGGAGCATGTCACGCTATATCAGCGCACGGCTCCGTGGATCTTGCCGAAGTGGGACAGCAGGTATGGAGTCCTTCACGACAGGGTGAGCGAGTTATTGCCGATGGCGCTGCGCCTCGAGCGTTTCGCGGTATGGCTAATTTTCGAGTTGCTCGCTGTGACGCTAGTCGACGCGAAGCCCCTCTCACGCGTCCTCGGTGCGATCGCGCGCCGCCACCTACATCGGCAGGTTGCTAGCCCATCTTTGCGCGAGCAATTGATGCCTTCGGACGCGCCAGGGTGCAAGCGAGTGCTGTTCTCGAATGATTACTATCCAGCAATCGCGAGTGATCGCGTGTCGTTGGTGCCGAAGGCTATCGCAGAGCTCTGCGACAACGGTGTCAAGACCGTGGATGGAAAGTTTCGTCCTGCAGATGTCGTGATCTACGGAACCGGGTTTCGCGCCACCGATTTTCTCGCCCCGATGTCCGTGCGCGGCTCTCGCGGAGTCTCCTTGGCCGAGGGTTGGAAGACCCAGGCGTACGCATATCTGGGCATCACTGTCCCCATGTTCCCGAACCTGTTCCTGCTTTATGGTCCCAACACGAATGTGGGCTCGGGGTCGATCCTCTACATGATCGAGTCACAAGTCCGTCACATCGCAACGCTCATCAAAGCCGTGGCTGCTCATCCGGGTCATGCGATCGATGTCAGGGCGGAGAGCGCGCAACGCTACAACACGCGCTTGAGAAGGCGACTACGGAGGTCGGTGTGGGCGCTGTGTGCGAGCTGGTATCGAACCTCGAGCGGGGAAATCCCGACGAACTGGCCGGGGCCTACCTTGGTTTATCGACTCCTTACCCGGAAGCCGCACAGCGGCGATTACGTCTTGAGAAACGTCGGGCGTCTAAAGGTCGGAGACCCTGCAGAACCGAGCCTGGCCGACTAAGGGCACGAGACGCGCACTTAACCGCTAGGCCAATAATGTCTAGATATTGACATCAATGGCATCTTTGTAAAGACTGGTGGACGCCGTCAAAGCGGCCCAGCGTCCAGGAGGAACCATGACGAATCACCTTCTCGCACCTGCGCACCACGTGAAGGAGCGGTTGTCCTCTGTGATCATGGTCCCCGCGCCTCACGCCGTCGACGACAGATGGCGTCGATGGAGCCGGGACTGGCCGGTTCGTGAACTGGCACCGGCACCCGCGGGCAGTGGATTGAAAGCCGTCCGGGGGGATGCCGGACTGCCCTTCGTAGGTCACACGCTCGACTACATCCGATTCGGCTCGGATTTCAGTCGAGAGCGCTACGACCGTCTGGGTTCGGTGTCGTGGATGGGCGCGTTCGGCACCAAGATGGTGGTCATCGCCGGCCCTGACGCCACTCGAGAGGCGTTCACGAGCGAAGCGAAGGCATTCTCTCAGGATGGCTGGTCCTTCCTGATCGACGCCTTCTTCCATCGCGGTTTGATGCTCATGAGCTTCGACGAGCACTTGATGCACCGGCGCATCATGCAGGAGGCGTTTACGCGTCCGCGCCTGACCGGATACGTCGAACAGGTAACGCCATGCGTTCGCTCGGCAGTGCCTGCGTGGCCGGTGGGCCCGTCGGTTCGAATCTACCCACTGTTGAAGGAACTCACCCTCGACATCGCTACCGACGTCTTCATGGGCGGCCGCGGCAAGGACGAGAGCGATGCTGTCAACAAGGCGTTCGTCGCTACGGTCCGGGCGGCGAGTTCCCTTGTGCGTGCTCCGCTTCCGGGAACCAGATTCCGCGCTGGTGTGCAAGGGCGGCGCGTTTTGGAGGACTACTTCTTCCGGCATCTGCCGGCCGCGCGAGCCGGTGAAACGGAGGATCTGTTCGCTGCTCTCTGTCAAGCCACGACCGAAGACGGGGAGCGGTTTTCCGACGAGGATGTGGTGAATCACATGATCTTCTTGATGATGGCGGCCCACGACACCTCGACGATCACCACCACAGCGGTCACCTATTTCCTTGCCAAGTATCCGCAGTGGCAGGAGGCTGCGGCTGCGGAAGCCGCGGCCATCGGTGACGGGTTGCCGGACATCGAGGCCCTGGAGAAGATGACGGTCATCGACCTCGTGATCAAGGAAGCGCTCAGACTGCTTGCACCTGTTCCGCTGGTGATGCGCAAGACGGTTCGAGATGTCGCCATCGATGGATATCACATCCCCTCGAACACGTTATGCGCTATAACGCCTGCCGTAAATCACTTCGATCGAACGATCTGGAGTGATCCGGGGCGGTTCGATCCCTCACGTTTCGACGAGCCTCGGCGCGAAGACCAACACCACCGATTCGCCTGGGTTCCGTTCGGAGGTGGAGCGCACAAGTGCATCGGCATGCAATTCGGGACGCTCGAGGTCAAAGCAATCCTGCACAGGATGCTGCGTTCGCTCACCTGGACGGTGCCGGAGAACTATCACGTCCGATGGGACAACACCTCCCTGCCCATTCCGGTGGACGGACTTCCGTTGCAGTTGAAGCGCCGATGACCGTCGACCACAGGCCCTACCTCGAACCCACGGAGTTTCTTGACTGGCAACAAGATTCGGTACGTGACTTCGTGTCATCGACGATCCGTGATGCCTGCGGCGACACCGAGAAGGCCATCGCCATCTTCACCGCGGTCCGTGACTCCATTTGGTACGACCCCTACACGGTGACCGACAACCCGCACGCGTATCGCGCCAGCACCGTCGCGACCGCAGAACGGGCCTACTGCGTCCCGAAGGCCGTGCTCTTGACTGCAGCGTGCCGAGCGGCGGGAATCCCGGCGCGGCTGGGGTTCGCCGACGTCCGAAACCACCTCCAGACCAAGGCATTGCGCGAGCGGATGGGTGGTAGCGACGTTTTCGTCTACCACGGCTACAGTCTCATGTTCCTCAACGGTGCGTGGGTAAAGGCCACCCCGGCGTTCAATCGCGAGCTGTGCGCACGCTTCGGTGTCTCGCCGATCGAGTTCGACGGCCGTAGCGACGCGCTACTCCATGGTTTCACCGCTGACGGCACCCAGCACATGGAGTATCTGCGCGACCGGGGAGCCTACGACGATCTACCCCTAGNNCCCTAGCAGACATCCTGCAAGCACTGAGAACGCATTACGGCACATTCATCGATCAGCCGAACAGCCGTCCCGACCTCTTCGCCTGAAAGGGCACTACACGATGCAAAGCACAATGCAAAATGTTCCGCTCACGGTGTCGGCGATCGTCCAGCATGCGGCAGCCATACACGGTGACAGCGAGGTCGTCACTCCGACCGGAAATGGATATCGGAGAACGCCTTACCGCATTGTGCTGGCGCGAGTGGCTCGCCTTGCCAATGCGCTGCGCAGTCTTGGCGTCACGGCAGACCAACGCGTGGCCACCTTCCAGTGGAGCAACCAGGAACATCTGGAGGCCTACTGTGCGATTCCCTCCATGGGCGCGGTCCTGCACACGCTCAACATTCGTTTGGCCCCAGAGCAACTGGCGTACATCGCCAACCACGCGAGCGATCAGATCGTCCTAGTCGACGCTTCGGTTGCCCCGTTGTTGGCGCGCGCGCTCCCAGCGATGGCGTCGGTGCACACCGTCATCGTCACCGGAGAGGGCGACCTTGCCCCGCTACAGGGATGCGGGAAGACCGTTCTGCGTTACGAGGAAGTGCTTGCCGGCCAAGAAGAATCATTCGACTGGCCTGAGCTCGACGAGCTGTCCGCCGCGGCCATGTGTTATACGAGCGGTACCACCGGAGATCCCAAAGGCGTCGTCTACAGCCACCGTTCGACGTACCTTCACTCCCTGACCGCCTGCACAGCTAACGCTTTGTCAGTCAGCGAGGCCGACCGTCTGCTGGCCATCGTCCCAATGTTTCACGCCAATGCGTGGGGGCTTATTTACGCAGCGTTGATGTCCGGTGCGGATCTGGTACTGCCTGACCGGTATCTCCAAGCCGAACCGTTGGTGTCGATCATCGAAGACACCAGACCGACCTTGGCCGGTGCAGTGCCGACGATCTGGAACGATGTCGACCGATATCTGGATTCGCACCCTGAGCGGGACATTTCTTCGTTACGGCTGGTCGCGTGCGGGGGGTCTGCTGTTCCGCTTTCGTTGATGCGGGCATTCGAAGAGAAGTACGACGTGCCCATTGTGCAGGCCTGGGGTATGACCGAAACCTCTCCGTTGGCGACCGTTGCACGTCCGCCTCACAGAGCCGACGCGACGCGGCGCTGGGAGCTGCGCGCATCCCAGGGCCGGCCGATCTGCGGTGTCGAAATCCGGTTGCGGGACGACGACGGGAAAGACGTGCCGTGGGACGGGCAATCAGTTGGGGAGATCCAGGCGCGCGGTCCCTGGATCACCGGGTCCTATTTCGGAGACAACGATACGGAGAAGTTCGACGAAGGATGGCTGCGTACCGGTGATGTGGGCAAGATCGAGGCCGAGGGCTATCTGACACTGACCGACCGCTCGAAAGACGTCATCAAGTCAGGTGGCGAATGGATCTCCTCGGTGGAGCTGGAAAACACGCTGATCGGCCACCCTGCCGTGTACGAAGCGGCGGTAGTCGGCGTCGCGGACGATAAATGGCAGGAAAGGCCGTTGGCGCTTGTCGTCGTCCACCCCGGAACCGATGTTGACATTGACCAACTCCGATCGTTCCTTGCGGACAAAGTCGCCAAATGGTGGATTCCCGAGCGATGGAGCTTCGTGTCCGATATTCCGAGAACGAGCGTCGGAAAGTACGACAAAAAGGCCATCCGTGCGCGCCACTCTGCCGGCGAATACCTCATCGAAATCGAAACGTCATAACGTCAAATCCCTGAAATTCCAACTGTCGGAAGGTAATCATGTCCTCACCAATCTCTCCCTGGATGAATGCCGAATTACTCGAGCTTCGTGACCTCGCTGCGAAGTTCTTCTCGGCCGAATTGGCGCCGCATGCGAACCGCTTTGCAGACCAGCACCACGTCGACCGAGAACTGTGGAACCGAGCAGGCGAGCTGGGCCTGCTCTGCATGTCTATACCTGAGGAATACGGCGGAGGCGGTGGCACTTTCGCGCACGAAGCGGTCGTGCTTGAAGAGCAGGCCCGCATAGGTGACAGCTCATGGGGCGCGGGACTGCACAGCGGAATCGTCGCCCACTACATCCTGCAGTACGCGACTGAAGAGCTGCGCGCGCAGTGGCTTCCCAAGATGGCGTCCGGTGAAATGATCGGGGCGATCGCCATGACAGAACCGGGGACCGGGTCCGATCTGCAGAGCGTCAAGACAAAAGCCCTCCTGGACGGTGACGAGTACGTGATCACCGGCTCCAAGACTTTCATCACCAACGGCCAACAGGCCGACCTCATCATCGTTGTTGCCAAGACAGATCCGAGCCAGGGCGCTGCGGGCATCTCTTTGATCGTTGTCGAGGCTGACCGGGCGGGATTCCGGCGCGGCAAGGTTCTCGACAAAATCGGCCAGCGCGGCCAGGACACCTCCGAGTTGTTCTTCGATGAAGTGAGAGTTCCGCGCTCGCATCTACTGGGCCAGTCTGAGGGACAGGGCTTCATTCAGCTGATGACGCAGCTGCCACAAGAGCGACTCATCGTCGCGGTGGGGGCTGTCGCAGCGATGGAACTTGCCCTGGAGCAGACGCTCAAGTACACCCGTGAGCGGGAGGCGTTCGGTCGGCCTGTCTTTGGCTTTCAGAACACTAAGTTCACGCTGGCTGAAGCCGCGACAGAAACGCGCATCGCACGAGTGTTCCTCGACTACTGCATCGACCTGCACCTTGCGGGTCAACTCGACGTGCAGACCGTCGCCATGGCGAAGTGGTGGACCACTGAGCGAGCGATGAAGGTACTCGATGACTGTATGCAGCTTCACGGCGGATATGGCTACATGACCGAGTACCCCATCTCGAGGTTGTGGGTGGATCAGCGCGTGCAAAAAATCTATGCCGGCACGAACGAGGTGATGAAGGAAATCATCTCGCGTTCCCTATGACTCAGAGGAGTTGCCGCCCGCACGTTAGTCATCTAGAGGAGGAGGACTGATGGCATCGATGGTGGTGCCGTATCGCCACGACATGGGCGGCCACTGCGGATCGGGGGCTCTTCGGGATTTGACCGAATGGGCCGGGATCCGTTGGGGTGATGACACCCCGGACGAAGGCATCGTGTTTGCTCTCGGCGGGGCCCTCGACTTCTCGTATGTTCGCTCGGCCCACCTACGTCCACCGATCTACCTCGTTGGACGCAGCGCGGACCTCGAAGACGAATACTTGACCCGGTTGGGCGCGCGCTTCGAGTGTCGTTCGACAGACGACCCCGATCTCGGGTGGAAATGGGTGACCGAACAGATCGATGCCGGTACGCCGGTCATGGTGTGGACTGACATCGCCGAATTGCCCTATCTGAGAACGCGTCTGAGTATGAGCCGGCACGATGTCGTGATCGTAGGGTACGACGACGACGAGGAACTCGCCTTCGTGGTCGATAACGATCGCGATACACCTCAAGCCGTGCCTTACGAGAATCTACGGAAGGCGCGGGCATCGACGGGATTTCCCGTCCCCACGCGGCACACCACCTACGTAGTCGAGTGGCCCGGCGCGGCACCAGATCTCGGCAATGCTGCCCGGTCGGCCTTCCGTAGGTCCGCGGACGCGATGCAGGGTTCGTGTGTGAGCGCGCCGATCACCGAGGACTCCGATTGTGAAATTCAGGTGCGTGGGCTACCAGGGGTATCGACTTTTGTGGAGGATCTCAAGCGGTGGCCGAAGATCTTTGACGACGACACCCTCGACGGAGCCTTGTTTGCGCTGAGCGCCTTCATCGAAAAAGCCGGAACCGGAGGCGGTCTGTTCCGAGATCTGCAAGCACGTGGATGTCGGCGCGTCGCTGAAGAGTTGAGTTTCGAACCTGCGTTTAAAGCAGCGGAGGCTGCAAAGACCGCATCTGAGTTGTGGACCGCGGTTGCGCACGCCGCTTATGACCGCGGTGCAGATCCGCACCGAAGAGCGAGCGGCGCCGCGTCCGTGGCTGCGCAATTGCCGACAGCCGAACGTCGACTCGCGGAGGCGCTGAGGGAGGCAGGAGATCTACTCCTATGAGTTCTGATTGCTTCGGAGCAAGCCGAACTGGTTGCGACCCAGCAGATTTATTTGAGCGCTTTGAATTGTGTCATAAGAAGGGAGAATCACGATGGCTGTCTTCGCTGATGCGGAAGAGGTTTACCGCTACCTCGCCGGCATCTTTCGACGAGGTTTGGAGAACGAAGACCTTGCGAACAGACTTGCCGGGTCCGGGGTGGTGTTACGGATCCACTACACCGATCCGGATGCGGTACTAACCGTGGATATGCCGGAGAAGGTCGTAGAGACCGGCGCGGACAGTGGCGTTACACCGAATGTCGAATTGTTCATGTCCGCGGATACCGGCAACAGGTTCTGGTTGGGGAAGGTGAACTTGACCATGGCGATGGCGAAAGGAACTGTACGAGCGAAAGGTCCTGTCACCAAACTGATCAAGCTCATACCGCAGGCAAAGAACCTCTTTCCGGAATACCGGGCAATCCTTGAGGCCGACAAGCGTCACGACCTGCTCAATGTGTGATGTCGGTGCGGTACCGCGCCCGGGCACGGGTGAGCGGCGCGGGCCTCTGGGCGATGTGCCCGGAGATCATCCAGGACAGTTCGCGCGACCACCGTGCGCGGTCGGGATAACTACTCGAGAAGCGTAATTCGATAGAAGGGACTTCAACATGAAGACACGTGCGGCTGTTTTGTGGGGCTTGGAGCAGAAGTGGGAGGTCGAAGAAGTCGATTTGGATCCGCCAGGTCCCGGGGAGGTCCTCGTGCGGCTGGCGGCCACCGGCTTGTGCCATTCCGACGAACATCTGGTGACCGGCGACCTCCCGATCCCATTGCCGGTAGTGGGGGGTCATGAGGGTGCTGGCACAGTCGTGGAGTGCGGCGAAGGGGTTGAGGAACTGTCCGAAGGTGATTCTGTCATCTTGACCTTCCTTCCCTCGTGTGGGCGCTGCTCGTACTGCGCGCGCGGCATGGGCAATCTCTGTGAGTTGGGAGCGGCGCTCATGATGGGACCGCAGATCGACGGCACCTATCGCTTTCACGCACGAGGCGAGGACGTCGGGCAGATGTGTTTGCTCGGGACGTTTTCCGAGTACACAGTGGTGCCGCAGGCGTCCGTGGTCAAGATTGACGGCGGAATCCCCCTGGATCGGGCAGCCTTGATCGGTTGCGGCGTCACGACCGGTTACGGATCTGCGGTGCGGACTGGGGAGGTGCGCGCCGGGGACACCGTCGTGGTAGTGGGAGCGGGCGGAATCGGAATGAATGCGATTCAGGGCGCGCGAATCGCGGGAGCGCTGGCGATTGTGGCGGTCGATCCGGTGAAGTTCAAGCGAGAGCAAGCGAGCGGGTTCGGTGCGACGCACACCGCGGCCTCGATGGATGAAGCTTGGTCGCTGGTCAGCGATATGACGCTGGGCAAGCTGGCTGATGTCTGCATCCTCACCACCGATGTGGCTGAGGCCTCCTACACCGCGGAAGCGCTGGCCTTGGTCGGAAAGCGCGGGCGCGTCGTGGTCACGGCCATCGGGCACCCCGACGACTCATCGATCTCAGGATCACTGCTTGAAATGACGCTTTACGAGAAGCAGATTCGTGGCGCTTTGTATGGCTCATCCAATGCGCCGCACGATATTCCGCGACTGGTCGAGCTGTACTCCGCTGGGTTGTTGAAGCTCGATGAATTGGTCACCCGCGAATACTCCCTCGACCAAATCAATGAGGGCTACGAGGATATGCGTTCAGGAAAAAACATCCGAGGGCTGGTCCGGTTCTGAAGAGCATCATGCCCACTGCTGGTCTTCATGTCCTTGCGTCGCTGCAGATCATGCGGCCGGGCCGCTTGGGTGGTTGGCGTCGCGTCCTTCTTTCCCGTCGTGAGGACGGCAAGCATCAGACACCTCATAGATCATTTATCAAATTCTCTGGAGGCTGAGATGACGGACGCTGGCACGACCACGGCAAGCGGGGATGGGGCTGCTCGTTTCGCTATCGCCCCGGAGGTGTGGACCACGCCGGAGCGACGAGCGCTGAGCCAAATGGCGCGGTCTTTCGTGGAACGTGAAATCGCGCCGAAGCTAGCGGAATGGGAGCACGTGGGTGAGATTCCGCGCGACCTGCATCTCAATGCTGCCGAGGTGGGGCTTCTCGGAATCGGGTTCCCGGAAGAAGTCGGCGGCAGCGGCGGCAATGCGATTGACTCTGCACTGGTCACTGAGGCCATCCTGGCCGCAGGCGGGTCCACTGGCGTCTGCGCCGCCTTGTTCACCCATGGCATTGCCCTTCCCCACATTGCCGCCAATGGCTCCGACGCCCTGATTGAACGATATGTCCGTCCGACGCTCGCAGGAAAGATGATCGGCTCGCTGGGCGTTACCGAGCCTGGGGCAGGTTCAGATGTCGCGAATTTGCGCACACGCGCAGTGCGCGACGGCGACACCTACGTGGTCAACGGAGCAAAGACGTTCATCACCAGCGGAGTTCGGGCGGACTTCGTTACTACGGCGGTACGCACCGGCGGACCGGGTTACGGTGGAGTTTCATTGCTCGTGATCGACAAGAATTCGCCTGGATTCGAAGTGTCCCGCCGGTTGGACAAGATGGGATGGCGATGTAGCGACACCGCCGAGTTGTCTTTCGTCGACGTTCGCGTACCGGCTGAGAACCTGGTGGGGGCAGCAAACAGCGGGTTTTTGCAGATCATGCAGCAATTTCAGGCTGAACGGCTCGGCATCGCCGTCCAGGCGTACGCGACGGCGGGTCGGGCTCTCGATCTCGCCAAGAGTTGGGCGCGGGAGCGTGAAACGTTCGGTAGACCCTTGACGGGGCGCCAGGTCATTCGCCATAAGCTCGCGGAGATGGCTCGACAGGTCGACGTGGCGTGCACCTATACCCGTGCGGTCATGCAGAGGTGGCTAGCGGGGGAGGATGTCGTTGCCGAGGTGTCGATGGCCAAGAACACCGCTGTGTATGCGTGCGACTACGTGGTCAATGAGGCGGTTCAGATCTTTGGTGGGATGGGCTACATGCGTGAGTCTGAGATCGAGAGACACTACCGAGACTGCCGGATTCTCGGAATAGGCGGCGGCACCAACGAAATCATGAATGAGATCATTGCCAAACGTATCGGACTCTAGTTCTTGATACCAGTAAAGAAAGTTCTCACATCGCAGGTCAACGACGGTCAGGCGGCTGTTGGTCCAGCCTGCCGCTCGCGGCGTCTCGATGCGGCGAGGAGCGAGGGCAGCTGCGCTTCGTCGTGATGCCAGAGCTGTGGTGGCCTGCGACTTAGTTCCGGCGCCGGTCGTGGGTGCATGTGTGCGTGGCGGCGGACGGAGGGCGAAGCGCAGGGAGCGGCGCGGACGGGAGCGCCAGCGTACGGGAGCAGAGCGAGCGTAGCGAAGCCTGCAGGTAGCCGCCGTTCCTCGCAGATCCTGGCCTCCAGGATCTACGTCATAAGCTGCGAGGGGGCTGCGTCATGGTGCTGTGGCTCGTAAGCTGGCGGCTGTGAGCGGGGTTCTGACGCAGCGTGCACGGCGCGAGACCGAGACGCGGCTGGCTGAGCAGCCGCGGCGGTTGGCGCATGTCCGGGGCGTCGCGGCGACTGCCGAGCGGTTGAGTCGGCGTTTCGATCCCCAGACAGCGGACTGTCTGGTCGCAGCGGCGTGGCTGCACGATATCGGTTACGCATCGTCGTTGCGCCGGACCGGGTTTCATCCGCTCGATGGAGCGGAGTACGTGCGAGCGGCCGGCTTCGGGGAGCTGGCCGCCTCCTTGGTGGCCTTTCATACCGGAGCGCACGCGGAGGCTGCCGAGCGGGGCTTGTCAGGCTTATCCGCGTTCAGTGATCCGCCCAGCGATTTCCTTGATGTGCTGACTTTTTGCGATCTGACGACCGGACCTGACGGGGCGCCGATATCACCGCGCGATCGGTTACGCGACGTGCTGTCGCGTTATGGATCCGAGGACCCGGTGCACCGGGCGGTCGACGCGGGCCGCGACGAATTGTTGGCGGCCGTCCGGCGAGTACGCGACTGGCTATAAACCCAGCCGGTTAGCCGAGGTAGGGGCCGTCGCGGTGTTGCAGGTAGTGCTCGATGCGCAGCCTCATCGACGGATGCATATCCAGGTTAGGGATCTCGTCGGGTGCAGTCCAGGCGATGTCCGTGCTTTCGTGGTCGATGGCAAGGGTGCCGCCGAGCACCGTGGTGGTGAACAGGAGCGAGAATTGCTGGCGGACTTCGCCATCGGTGAACGCGACCACGTGGCGGGGATTGGTGTAGACACCGACCAGACCCGTGACTTTGACGTCAAGCCCGGTTTCCTCTTTGACTTCCCGCACGGCGGTGTCGGCGATAGTTTCGCCGATGTCGTGGCCGCCGCCCGGTAGCGCCCACAGGGTGTTGTCGCGGCGTTTGATCAGCAGAATGCGACCGTGTTCGTCGGTGACGATGGCCGAGGCCGACGGAACGACACTGTTGGGCGCCGGGGCGTTGGGGTCGTTGTAGTAGTCGGTGCGCATCGGGGTCAGCCTTTCGAGGTCAGCGGTCTGGCATGGTCCCAGACCTGGGTGAAAGCGTCTTCAAGGGTGGCCCAGAGCCGTGGCTCGTGGTGACGTGACAGAACCAGCACAGGGTTGTTGCGCCCGGCTGAGCCGTAGATGTGGAAGTTGACGATCATGGCGTCATCGACCCGAAAGATCGACGTGTAGAGCGCGGTGTCGTGGGTGCGGATGTCCAGCCCCGGGGTGCCGGCGTGAGGGGCGAGCAGTTCCACGGACGTGCGGCAGCGGGCGATGACGGCCTCGCCGATCCCTTCCTCCTCGCCGCGCAGGATCGTGGTGGGGGTGTCGGGGTCCCCGACGAGAAACCGCACCGTCACACCGCGGGCGGCGGCGGCGAGCAGGGTGTCGAGGAATCCGTCGAGGGTGTCGAACAGGAACGTGGCCGCCAGGACGAGGATGTCGATGCCGGTGGTGGCGTCGGCGAAATGCTGCTGCCACATGGTGATGGGTAGCTGGGTGCGGCTGGCATACAGGGTCGCGGTGAACGGCCCACCCGCAGACGCTGTTGCCACTGCGCTCGCGGTGGAGGGTGGGTACTGGTTGGGCCACAGGTCATGCGGGGTGCAGTCGAGCACCTCGCTGGCTCTGTGGGCGTTGTGTTCGCGAATTCTGTAGTCGCTATCGGCCAGCCAGCGTCGCACCGACTTGATATCGACACCCACCGCGGTGGCGAACCGCTGCGAGGACAGACCTTTGGCGTGTAGCCGCTGCACGAGGCGATCGTTGGGAGTGATGGCGGCCTCGGTGCCGTCCTGCTCGTCCATCGTGCCAGCGCACATCTTCCCGTGTCGTCCGTATCCATCCCTCAGCGCGTGGTGTCTAGTTTGCCATGCGACTGCCGCCACCCGGCGGCGATAGTGCCGGTGTGATGTCCGTGGGTATGTCCGGGCCGTGTCCGAAATGCCCGTGGATGTGTCGGAAATGTCGGCATATGTCTCTCGCAACGTCCGTGATGTCCACGTGAACTGAGTCCAGCGCCGGACCGGCGTCAACAGCTCACGAAAGGACCAGTAGGACAATGCGTTTGAGAATCGATACGTCTGGGACTCGTTTTATCGTCACCCGCGCTCCTGAGCCACGGCTGAACTTCGAAACCGGCGCCCCGAAAGTCGACACCGCCACCGGGATGCCGATGTACGCCACCCAGGTCCTCGCGCTGGATGACTCCGGCGGCGAAGTGCTCATTGTCACTGTGGCAGGAGACCCCAAAGTGACAGTCACGCAGCCTGTTTCGGTAGTTGGTCTGGTGGCCATCCCGTGGGCCCAAGGTGATCGCAGCGGGGTGGCGTTCCGTGCTGATGCCCTCACCGCCGCCACCGCCAGTGGTGCTGCGCCGAGTGAGCAGACACGCCCGCAGAAGTAACAACCCCCAAGCGGGTGTGGGGTGCGGTGAGCAGATCATCGCACCCCGCCACCCCGACACCCCGGGCATTGCTGTTGACCACACGCTCACGGAGGGCATCTCTCATGACATCGAACAAGAAGAACACCACCAACAGTGGATCAGGCGATGACGACTGGTTCGGAGAACTGGTCATGTCGCTGTTCACCGCATCCGGGTATGTGCTGTGGTGGGCGGTGCTGTTCCCGGCGATCAGCGTGCCCATCATCGCCAGCCTCGTCCTTGCTATCAGCCACGGCCCACGCGTGGGCCTGATCTGCGCGATCGTGTGCAGTGCCGGGTATGCGGGCTGGGCCTGGCTCCAACCGGGGTCATTTCGCGCCTGGGTGACCGAACCGGTACGGCGGCGCTGGCTCACGTGGTCGCGCTACACCCGCACCTGGGAATCGACCTGCACCTTGCACGGCCTGACCGCCACCCTCGGCGGACGCACTCTCACTCCCACCCTGCGCACGGTGACGATCGGTAAAACCACCGATGTGCTCGTGGTGCGGATCGTCACCGGCCAGTCCGTGGCAGATTGGCATAAACAGTCCGACGCGCTGGCCGCCGCGTGGCGCGCCGGCCGCATCAGCATCACCGCCATCTCGCCCGGCGAACTGCGCATCACGTTAATGCGCGCAGACGTGCTGGCTGAACCGATCGCCCTGCCCATGCCAACCCCGGCCACCCCGGTCGATCTGGTGTCGGTGCGGGTCGGGATCACCGAAACGCGACATTGGTGGCAGGTGCCGCTGCTCGGTCACCACGTGCTGATCGCCGGGGCAACCGGCGCAGGCAAAGGCTCAGTGCTGTGGTCGTTGATCGCCGGCATTGCCCCCGCGGTGAAGACCGGGCTGGTCCGGTTGTGTGTCATCGACCCCAAAGGCGGCATGGAACTCGGTGCCGGAGCACCCCTGTTCACCGTGTTCACCCACGACGCCACCGACACCACCCTGGAGTTGCTACGCCAGCTCGTCACGGTGATGCACGCCCGGGCGAATCGTCTGCGCGGCCACACCCGCCTACACACCCCCACGACGTCGGAGCCGTTGTTCGTTGCGGTGATCGATGAGATCGCCGCACTGACCGCATACGTGACCGACCGCAAGGTCCGCACCGAAGTCGAACAACTCCTGGGCCTGCTGCTCTCCCAAGGCCGCGCAGTCGGCATCAGCGTGGTCGCCGCGGTCCAAGACCCGGCCAAAGACACCCTGCCGGTACGGCAGCTGTTCACGGTGCGGATCGGGTTGCGGCTGACCGAAGCCACCCAAACCACCATGGTCCTCGGCCAAGGGGCGCGCGATGCCGGGGCAGAATGCGACCGCATCCCCGACACCACCCCCGGGGTGGGCTACATGATGGTTGACGGCACCGCCCACGCCCAGCGGGTGCGGGCCTTTCACGTCACCGACCACGACATTACCGCCCTGGCCAGCCGGTTCCGCCGAACCGCGAGGCGACCGAACAAGCCCCACCAGCCACACAACACCGATACCGGCCACACCGCGAGTGAGGGCAGCGGTGAATAGCTCCACGACATCGGCGCAGCTTGTCCTACCGGGTGTTCCGGATACAGCTGACACCGCCCGGGTGGTCGAGCAGATGGTGCGGCGCGCCGCCTCGATGGGATACGAATCCTGGTGGCGACGAGCAGAATCCGTCGGATTCTGCGCCCACCCCATCCAGCTGATCGGTGCCGATGAGTACGGGCGTCAGCGGGTGGTATGGACGCGCTGCAACAACCGTCGCGCCCACATCTGCCCCTCCTGCTCGGATCTCTACGCCCGCGACACCTGGCAACTCGTGCACGCCGGTGCCGCTGGCGGTCACCACGGCATGCCCACCACGGTGGCCGATCATCCGCAAGTGTTTGTCACTCTCACCGCACCGAGCTTCGGGGCCGTCCACACCGCCACGAAGTCACGGGAGAAGGCAGCGCAGGTGTGCCGCGACCAGCACCGGGTCGGCGGCTACCGACGCTGCCCGCATGGAAAACAATTGTGGTGCAGCATGTCCCATGATCATGGCGACGAGCGGGTCGGCCAGCCGCTGTGTCCGGAGTGCTACGACTATGCCGGGCATGTGCTGTTCACGTGGCACCTGCCCGAACTGTGGCGACGCTTCACCATCACCCTGCGGCGCGCCCTACGCAAAAGCCTGAAAGCCGCCGGAGTTGACCCGGATACGGTGCGAGTGAGCTTCATCAAGATCGTCGAACTGCAAGCCCGCGCTATCCCACACATCCACGCACTGATCCGCCTGGATCCCCACGACGACCTTGACCGCCCCGGGTGGGAATCACCTATCGGTGCAGTCGAACTCGCTAAGGTCATCCAGTACGCCATCCGCACCGTCACACTCACCGTCAACGACCCGACAGCCGATGGCGGTGGGCAGACGATACGGTTCGGCACACAGATCGACACCCAACCGCTAACCGCATCGGTGGATCCGCCGCCAAATGAGCACAATTCAGGCTCAAGCCGGTCCATGTCTAGCCGGCTGGTGGCGCGCTATCTCGCCAAGTATGTCACCAAATCCTTGGCAGCCCTCGGAATCAGCGCACGCCGCCTATCTACGGAAGCCATACCCGACCTGGACGTGTCCGAGCATGTGCGGACCATCCTGACCACCATCAGCGATCTCGCGGACAAAGGACTGTCCGGCATCGGGCGGTGGTTGCACACCCTCGGATTCCGCGGCCACATCACCAGCAAATCCCGCCGTTATTCGACTACCATGACCGTGCTGCGCGAACAGCGCGCCATTTGGACGCGTCAGGAAAGCTCGAAAAGCACTGCATACCAATACGATCCCGACTGTGACTTCGCCGGTGGCGATGATCTGGTGGCGTGGGAGTTTGACCGTGCCGGCCCCGGCAGCCTCGGCGATCGCAGTCTCGTCTATTCCGCGGCCCTCCAACGTATTCACATCCGCCGCATCGGACTAGTGGAAGCCCGTCGCCACACACGCAGCCAGCATTGGGATCCACCAGGGGCAAGCGATGGCTGAACGATGCCCAACCCCACATGCTCGCTCCGAATGTGACGCTCGAATTAATGCACCGAGCATGTCAGAGGGAGGTGTTCAAATTGACCTGCCGAACCGGAATCGGCTTCCGCGCGAGGCCAACCGCGCGCTGGTAAACGTCATACTGGCTGTGCGGGACCGGACCCGCGGATCACGAAGGGAAGTGGCATGAGCCTCAGGTTCGCTTTCTATGGCCGAGTGAGTACCGAGGACGCTCAAGATCCCGAGGCGAGCCGCAGCTGGCAGAAACGTCGTGCCATCGATCTGATCACTCCGCATGGCGGAGTCCTCGCTGTCGACTACTTCGATATAGGTCAAAGCCGTTCGCTTCCCTGGAAACGCAGACCGGAGGCTTCACGTCTGCTTGCAGATGTCACTTCTCGTGACCGTGGCTTCGATGCCGTGGTGATCGGGGAACCTGCTCGCGCGTTCTACGGACCGCAATTTGCGCTCACTTTCCCGGTGCTCACGCACTACGGGGTTGGCCTATGGGTGCCTGAAGTCGGCGGAGCGGTTGATCCCGGATCCGAGGCACACGACCTCGTGATGACGCTCTTCGGCGGTATGAGCAAGGGAGAACGCGCACGAATCCAGATGCGCGTCCGTACCGCGATGTCGGCACTCGCGCAGGACACAACCAGATACCTCGGCG
>JAGQTQ010000019.1:0-19251 GCA_020438905.1 Mycobacterium sp. | reverse complement strand
TGTACGCCGATGGTGCTGGCTTGCGCTTCATCGCACAGCAGCTCACCGACGATGGAGTGCCATCACCAAGCCAATATGACCCGGAGCGGAACCGGCACCGTGATCCGCGCGGATGGTCCCATTCGGCGATCCGCGCAATCCTCGACAACCCGGCGTACCGCGGTATTCGTGTGTGGGGCAAGCAGGAGAAATACGAGGTCTTGGTCAACCCCGACGATGTCGCTGCCGGGTACGAGACTCGCATGCGGTGGCGTGACGAGGTCGACTGGATCGCACCTGACCGGCGAACGCACGAAGCGCTGATCACTGACGAGCTGGCGCGGGCTGTCCGACTTCGGATGCAGGCGCGGCGGGGTCCGGGTCTTGTGTGTAGCAGAGAATCGACGGTGCCATATGCGCTGCGCGGGCTGCTGTTCTGTGCCGCATGTGGACGCCGCATGCAGGGCGCCGCCCGGCCGGGGAAGCAAACAACGCGGATCCTCTACCGTTGTGAGTTCGGCAAGTCACGTTCTGTACCTGTGGACCTGAGTGATCATCCGCGCACCGTCTATCTCCGCGAAGACGCAGTGACAGCGCGACTCGACGAATGGATCGCCACTCTGGCCGATCCAGAAGACCTCGCACGCGGGCAAGACGTGGACCCGGCGGCCGGACCTGGCTACGCCGCCTTGCAGCGCCAGCTGAGCGAGGCGAATGCCAAAGTGGCTGCCTTGATCACCGCCGTGGAGTCTGGCGTGGCCGTTGAGGATCTAACTGCTGCGTTGCGTCAACGTACCGCCGAGCGCGACGAGCTGAGGGCACGCGTTGAGCGAGTGGCGCGGCCCCGCGCCATGTGTGCCGCCGAGATCAGTGAGTTAGTTAAGGAGTTAGGCGGACTGTCGGTCATCCTCGGCGCGGCAACCGGAGCTGAGCGCGCCGAGGTGTACGCAAGCTTGGGCCTGCGTCTCGACTACGACCCGCATCTTCGGCGAGTCACGGCGACTGCCGACCTGAGTCGTGTCGCCGGATGTGTCCGAGGGGGGACTTGAACCCCCACGCCCGTTAATAGGGCACTAGCACCTCAAGCTAGCGCGTCTGCCATTCCGCCACTCGGACCCGATAAATCACCCGCGATGGGCGCCTAAGGCTATCGGATCGGTCGGCGTCGGCCAAAACCCAGCCCGCCGTGGGGCTCATGTGCTGGGCAGTCGGTCGGCTATCGCACGGGCGATCACCGTGGCCGCCGACGTGGGGCCGTCGAGATCGCAGGCCTCCACGTCGACCGCGGTGTTGCCGTGAACGGTCAGCGCGCGCTGGCATGACCAGCGCTCCGGGCTGCGCTGGCTGCGCGACACCGCGATCAGGTCGCGGTCGACGGTCACCGGGCCGATCGACCACACCTGGTCGCCGACCAGTTGCTGCGGGTAGGTCATCTCCCGGTCGGCGCAGGTGGCCCAACTGCGGCGGGACCGGGCGAAGAAATCACCGGCCGCCTCGGCGGTGGGGAACAACACCACCGCCTGGGTGGCGAAATGCGCCCACTGGGCCGTCGGCGGCTCCCTGAGCACCTGACCGTGCAGGGCGGTCCAGCCGCTGTCGGCGTAGACGGCCCGCTGCGCGGCCCCGGCCAGGGCCAGACAGCCCAGGCCCTCGGTCAGACGCGCGCTGTCGTCCCACGGGGCGCTCACTTCGCGGGTGACGACGACATCGGCGCCGGCGGTTCCGGATCCGGACAGGGCCGATCCGATGTCGGCGGCGGGCAGCATCAGGCCGGGCAGTGTCTCAGCCGTGGTGACCGGCGGGGCCGCGACCGGCATCGCGGTGCCGGCGGTCGTGACGTCACAGCCGCTCGCGGTCAGGCACAGCAGCGCGGCGATCGCGGGCACCCGAGCCCTCACCGGGTAAGTCGTCATCGGGTAAATGGAACCCCATGTTCGGCGTGTTGTAAATGTGGTTGGAGTTAAAGATGTGGTAAGAGCCTCCGGGCCTGCCGCCGGAACTGGGCAATGGTAGGAAAGGGGGGTGACTTCTCCGGTCGACGAGGTCGTCGAACTCGTCAGCACGCTGATCCGCTTCGACACCTCCAACACCGGAGACCCGGCGACCACCAAGGGGGAGGCCGAATGCGCCCGGTGGGTTGCCGAGCGGTTGCGCGAGGTGGGCTATCAGCCCGAGTACGTCGAGTCCGGTGATCCCCGCCGGGCCAACGTCTTCGTCCGGCTTCCCGGATCCGACCCGGCTCGCGGGGCGTTGCTCGTTCACGGCCATCTCGACGTGGTGCCGGCCGAGGCCGCAGACTGGAGTGTGCACCCGTTCTCCGGGGCGGTGTCCGACGGTTACGTCTGGGGTCGCGGCGCGGTCGACATGAAGGACATGTGCGGGATGATGCTGGCCGTCGCCCGTCACTTCAAACGCGCGGGCATCACCCCACCGCGGGAGTTGGTGTTCGCCTTCGTCGCCGACGAGGAGCACGGCGGCAAGTACGGGGCCCAGTGGCTGGTGGACAACCGGCCGGATCTGTTCGCAGGAGTCAGCGAGGCGATCGGCGAGGTGGGCGGCTTCTCGGTGACCGTGCCCCGTCGCGACGGCGGGGATCGGCGGCTGTACCTCATCGAGACCGCGGAGAAAGGCCTGCTGTGGATGCGGCTGAGTGCGCGCGGTCGCGCCGGACACGGCTCAATGGTCCACGACGACAACGCCGTCACCACTATCGCGCGGGCGGTGAACCGCCTGGGCTCACACGAGTTCCCGCTGGTGCTCACCGATACGGTCGCGGCCTTCCTGGCCGCGGTGTCCGAGGAGACCGGCCTGAGCTTCGACGCCGAGGATCTCGAGGGCGCGATCGCCAAGCTCGGGCCGATGGCCCGGATGTTGGGTGCCACCCTGCGCGACACGGCCAATCCGACCATGCTCAAGGCCGGCTACAAGGCCAACGTCATCCCGGCCACCGCCGAGGCGGTGGTGGACTGCCGGGTGCTGCCCGGTCGGCAGGCGGCGTTCGAGCGTGAGGTCGACGAGCTCATCGGTCCCGACGTGACCCGCGAGTGGATCTCCGAACTGCCCTCGTATGAAACCAGTTTCGACGGCGCCCTGGTGGACGCGATGAACGACGCGCTGCTGCACCTCGACCCCGACGCGCGCACCGTCCCCTACATGCTGTCCGGCGGGACCGATGCCAAAGCCTTTGCCCGCCTTGGGATCCGCTGCTTCGGTTTCGCCCCGTTGCGACTGCCGCCGGATCTGGACTTCTCGGCACTGTTCCACGGTGTCGATGAGCGGGTGCCCACCGACGCCCTGGAATTCGGCGCCCGGGTGCTCGAGCACTTCCTGAAGAACTGCTGACCCGCACGATCCGAGAGGGATTGAGTCCATGGCCTTTCCGTACAACCCCTACGACTTTCTGCCGAAACTGCCCGGTTTCGCGCTGTCCAGCACCGACGTCACCGACGGCGCGCCGCTGAAGATGGCACAGGTCAGCGGCATCATGGGCGCCGGCGGCGAGGACGTCTCACCGCAGCTGAGCTGGTCGGGCTTTCCGGAAGGGACCCGCAGCTTCGCGGTGACCGTCTTCGACCCAGACGCCCCGACCGCCTCGGGCTTCTGGCACTGGGCGGTGGCCAACCTGCCCGCGACGGTGACCGAGCTGCCCGCCGGCGTCGGCGACGGTTCAGTGCTGCCGGGTGAGGCGCTCACCCTGGTCAACGATGCCGGGATGCGTCGCTACATCGGTGCCGCCCCGCCGGCCGGGCACGGCTATCACCGGTATTTCGTCGCGGTGCATGCCCTCAGCGTCGAGAAGCTCGACCTCTCGGAGGATGCCAGCCCGGCCTACCTGGGCTTCAACCTGTTCATGACGTCCATCGCCCGCGCCGTCATCCACGGGACCTACGAGCAGAAGTAGCCAGCCCCCCCTCCCGCGAGCAGACGTAAACGTCCCCGACACGCCGTGAGCTAGGGGTCCTTTACGTCTGTTCGCGGGGAGAGGGGGAGGCGCTGCCGACGGCTTGCTGCAGACTGCTGAAGCCGCCGGCGCGCAACCGCTGCGCGATGCCGTCGTGAATGTGCTTGGCCCACAGGCCGCCGCCGTATACGAACCCGGTGTACCCCTGCAGCAGGGTGGCCCCGGCGGTGATCCTCTCCCAGGCGTCCTCGGGGGTCTCGATACCGCCCACCCCGATCAGCACCAGCCGGTCGCCCACCCGGTCGTAGAGCCGGCGCAGCACCTCCAGCGCACGCCGGGCCACCGGCGGTCCCGAGACGCCGCCCGGGCCGAGGTCTTCGACGTGCGGGGTTCGCAGGCCGGCCCGGGACACCGTGGTGTTGGTGGCCACGATGCCGGCCAGACCCAGTTCGACCGCCAGGCCGGCCACCGCATCGACGTCGGGGTCCGACAGGTCCGGGGCGATCTTGACCAGCACCGGGGTGGTGGTCTCAGCCAATACGGCCCCCAGGATCGGGCGCAGCGACTCGACGGCCTGCAGATCGCGCAGCCCGGGGGTGTTGGGGGAGCTGACGTTGACCACCAGATAGCTCGCCAGCGGGCCCAGCAGCCGGGCGCTGGCGGCGTAGTCCTCGGCCGCCTGATCGGGCGGGGTCAGCTTGGACTTGCCGATGTTGACCCCGATCGGGACGTCGGGCCGATGCCGGGCCAGCCGCGACGCCAACTGGCCTGCGCCGTGGTTGTTGAAGCCCATCCGGTTGAGCAGCGCCCGGTCCTCGCGCAGCCGGAACAGGCGGGGCTCGGGGTTGCCCGGTTGTGGACGCGCGGTGACGGTGCCGACCTCGGCGTAGCCGAATCCCAATGCGCCCCAGCCGGATAGGCCCAGCCCGTCCTTGTCGAAACCGGCGGCCAGGCCCAGCGGGCCGGCGAAGCGCACCCCGAATACCGTGTTCGCCAGGATCGGATCGTGCGGTGCCAGCGCCCTGCGCAGCGGCCGGCGGGTGGCCTCGGTGGCGGTGGCCCCACGCAGTGCGGCGAACACCAGGGTGTGGATGCGCTCCGGTGGCGCCAGGAACAGGGCCCGACGCACCGCGTCGTAGATCACGGTCCCGGCTGATCGGTCGGGCCGGGCGACTCCCCGGGACGGGATTTCCTGCGCCGCAGCAGAACCCGCCTGCTGCCGTCGTTGTACAGACGCACCCGGGTCAGTTCCCAGCCCCGGTACTCGGCCTCGATGGACAGCCGCGTGGAGGCACTGACCCGGGTCACGTCCGGCGGCAGCCGCAGCGGAATCCACTCGTAGTCGCCGGAGTTGTCCCGGGCGAGGTCGACCTCCCAGGCGGCGGGCATCCGGCCGCGGTATGCGGTGCTCATCGCGGACCCGCCGCGTCGGGGATCACCTGCACCCCGGAGCCGGAGCCCGACACCACGTACAGGGTGCCGGAGGCATCGTCGAAGGCTAGCGAGTCTGGTTGCCGCACGGTCGGATAACGCACCTTCTCCACGGGGATGCCGGTAGCCAGATCGTAGCCAACCACGGTGTTGTTCGCGGTCTGGGAAACCCAGACCAGGCTGCCGGACCCGGCCACCCCGTAGGGCGAGCCGCCCACCGGGTAGGCCTGACGCTCGATCAGCGGATCGACCCCGAACACCAGCAGCTGCCCGCCGCGGGTGTCGGTGACCAGGATCCGTCCCGCGGAATCTGCGGTCATCGTGGTCGCACCCAGGCCGGCCCGCAGCGCCAGTCCGGCCGAGCCGTCCGGGTTCAGCGCGGTGACCGAGGTCTGCGCCCGGTCGAGAACCAGGGCGTAGTCGCCCTGGGTGGCGATGGCGTCCACCCGCGCGAAGATGTCGGCCTTCTCGGCCACCGTGAAGTCCGCGGCCAGCGTGTAGGCGACCCCGTCCGCGCTGCCGAGCACGAACCGGCCGTCGGCACGCCGGGCGATCGCGGTGAAATCGGTCCCTTCCGCCCCGCTGATCGGGGTGCGCTCGACGCGGTCACCGGCCAGGTCGACGGTGAAGATGCCGCCTCGGGTCGCGGCGTACACCGTCCCGCGGCCGTCGCCGGTGACCGCCGTGGCGGGCCCGGGAAGCGTGACCGTTCGCGATGAGTCGGAGCCGTCGACGAGGACCAGTGCGGCCGGCGACCCGGTGTCCGGGCCGGCCACCAGGACCACCAGGGATCTGGTGGACCCGTCGGTGATCGAGGCCCGCGGCCGACCGGTCATCGGCAGCACCTTCCCGGCCGGGGCGGTGCCGGTCGGCGGCGACGCCGCGGGGCGGGCCGGTTCGATGGTCGGCGGCGCGAGGTCGAGGGGGTTCGACGAGCAACCCCCGATGACCGCGCTGGCCAGCAGAAATCCCGCCGTGAGGCCGCCGACCGTCAGACGGCGTGCGTGCTGTGGCAACAAAGCCCCCGGAGGTGTCGGTCGCGCAGGTCGAGCAGGTTCGAGTCGGCGTGGTTTCGGCCCGATGCGGCGATTCTAGGCGCCGGGCACGATGGGCAAGGTGTCGGTTCGGCCCCAAAAGGCCGTAACCGGCGTTATGGTGGAGGTATGACGTTGGCGCCCGCCTCGCAGTCCAACGGGGCCGAATTCGTCCTCGAAGACGTCGCCACCGGCCCGTTCGCCAGTGGATTCGGCCACCTCGGCGACGGTCGCAGCTTCTCGTTCCACGTCCACCGCGGCGAATTGGTGGTCGAGATCTACCGACCGCGGCTCTCCGGGCCCGTGCCGCTGCCGGAGGAGATGATGGCGACGGCCAGTCGCGGTCTGCTCGACGTCGACGTCGATGACGCGCGCAGCCTGTGCGCCGCCGTTCGCGACGTGGTCGCCGTCGCCGCAGAGCAGCGCTGACTGCGCCGCGGTAGTCCGGCGCGGGTACGGTCCTCCCGTGGATGTGACACCGATGTCCTGGCTTCAGGTCGTGGTCCTCTCGATCGTGCAGGGCCTGACCGAGTTCCTGCCGGTGTCCTCCTCGGGCCACCTGGCGATCGTGTCCCGGGTGTTCTTCTCCGGCGATGCCGGCGCGTCGTTCACCGCCGTCTCTCAGCTGGGAACCGAGGCCGCGGTCCTGGTCTACTTCGCCCGCGACATCGTCCGCATCGCGAAGGCCTGGTTCCGCGGGCTGCTGGCGCGGGCACACCGCGACAACGTGGACTACCGGATGGGCTGGTACGTCATCATCGGGTCGATCCCGATCGGGGTGATCGGGTTCGCCTTCAAGGACGCCATCCGCTCCGATGTGCGCAACCTCTGGATCGTGGCCACCGCCATGCTGCTGTTCTCGGCGGTGATCGCCGCCGCGGAGTACTACGGCCGGCAGGATCGTCATCTGGACCAGCTCACCTGGCGGGACGGGCTGCTGGTCGGCTTGGCCCAGTGTCTTGCCCTGGTGCCGGGGGTGTCGCGCTCCGGCGCCACCATCAGCGCCGGCCTGGCACTCGGGCTGGACCGCCCCTTGGCGGCCCGCTTCGGCTTCCTGCTCGCCATCCCGGCGGTGTTCGCCTCGGGGCTGTTCTCACTGCCCGATGCTTTCCACCCGGTCAGCGAGGGGATGAGCGCCACCGGTGCACAACTGGCGGTGTCGGTGGTCATCACCTTCGTCATCGGCTTCGCCGCGGTGAGCTGGCTGCTGCGCTTCCTGACCCACCACGCCATGTACTGGTTCGTCGGCTACCGGGTGATCCTGTCGCTGACCGTGATGGCCCTGCTGGCCACCGGGGTGGTGGCAGCCACATGAGGGCGGCCCATCCGAAAGCGGGACCGTGACCGTCATCCTGCTGCGCCACGGTCGCTCGGTGTCCAACACCGCGCACACCCTGGCCGGCCGCTCCGAGGGCGTCGATCTCGACGACAAAGGCCTCGGCCAGGCCGCCGAACTGGTCGAACGCTTGGCCGGAATGCCGATCAAGGCGCTGGTGCGCTCACCGCTGCTGCGTTGCCGGCGCACCCTCGAGCCGGTGGCCGCGGCGCTGGGTCTCGAGCCGGTCGTCGACGAGCGGCTCTCCGAGGTCGACTACGGGGACTGGACCGGACGGCAGCTCAGCGAACTGATGGCCGAGCCGCTGTGGTCGGTCGTCCAGCAGCAGCCCAGCGCGGCGGTTTTCCCCAAGGGTGAGGGCCTGGCCCAGGTAGCGGCCCGGGCCGTGGCCGCGGTGCGCGAACACGACCGCCGGCTGGCCGCCGAGCACGGTGGCGACACGCTGTGGGTGGCGTGCACCCACGGGGACGTGATCAAGACCGTCGTCGCGGACGCCCTCGGTGCCCACCTGGACAGTTTCCAGCGCATCACCGCCGACCCGGCATCGATGAGTGTGATCCGCTACACCAAGCTGCGCCCCTTCGTCCTGCACGTCAACCACACCGGTGCGCGGCTGGCCTCGGTTCTGAACGCGCCGCCGCCGGCGGACGCCCCGGGCTCCGGCGGTGACGCGGTGGTGGGCGGATCGACGGACTGAATCCGCCGGCCGGATCGGTCCGGATCGGTACTTTGGAGGTGACCATGGCCCGCGCAATCCACGTCTTCCGCACACCCGACCGATTCGTGGCCGGGACCGTCGGGCAGCCCGGGAACCGGACTTTCTATCTGCAGGCGGCACACGACAACCGGGTGGTCTCGGTCATGCTGGAAAAGCAGCAGGTGGCCGTCCTTGCCGAGCGGATCGGTGCGCTGCTGGTGGAGGTCAACCGCCGGTTCGGCACCCCGCTGCCGCCGGAATCCGAGGACGTCACCGACCTGCGCCCGCTGCTCACGCCGGTCGAGGCGGAGTTCCGGGTGGGGACGATGGGACTGGGCTGGGATTCCGAAGCCCAGAGTGTGGTGGTCGAACTGCTCGCGGTCAGCGACACCGCCGTCGACTCGTCGGTCATCCTCGACGATGCCGAAGAGGGCCCCGACGCGGTGCGGGTCTTCCTTTCCCCGGAATCGGCGCGGCAGTTCGCCGCCCGGTCGCAGCGGGTCATCTCCGCCGGGCGCCCGCCGTGTCCGCTCTGCGACGAACCGCTGGACCCGCAGGGGCATCTGTGCGTGCGCACCAACGGTTACCGGCGCGGCGGACTGTCCGAGACCGCGGTCGATCCCGGGGACGACCCCGACTCGTGAGCGGCCCCGACGATCCGCGTCAGGTGCTGGTGCACGGCGAGTTGACCGTTCTGGGACGCATTCGTTCCGCAAGTAACGCCACCTTCCTCTGCGAGGCCGGCGGGGACGGCGTCGCCGTGCGCTGCGTGTACAAACCAGTCGCCGGCGAGCAACCGTTGTGGGACTTCCCGGACGGCACACTGGCCGGGCGTGAAGTCGGGGCCTTCCTGATCTCTGAAGCGCTGGGCTGGGACATCGTTCCGCACACGGTGATTCGTGACGGCCCGGCCGGACCGGGGATGGTGCAACTGTGGGTGCAGCAGCCCGGCGCCGAGAGCAGGGATCTGGTGGACCTGTGCCCGGCCGATGACGTTCCGACTGGCTATCTGGCAGTGCTACGTGCCTATGACCATTCCGGCGACGAGGTGATGCTGGTGCACGCCGACGATCCGAGACTGCAGCGGATGGCGGTGTTCGACGTGATCGTCAACAACGCCGACCGCAAGGGCGGGCACATCCTGTCGAGCACCCGCGGCCGGGTTTACGGAGTGGACCACGGGGTTTCGCTGCACGTCCAGGACAAACTGCGCACCGTGCTGTGGGGGTGGGCCGGCCAACCGATCGACGACGAGACCTTGGCCGCGGTGCGGACACTGGAGGCCGAACTATCCAGCGGGCTGGGTGAGCGGTTGCGCGAGCACATCACCGGCCCGGAAGTCCAGGCGCTGTGCCGCCGGGTCCGCGGTCTGATCGAGGAACCGGTGATGCCCTTGCCGGACCGCCGTAGCCCGCTGCCCTGGCCGGCCTTCTGAGGGCCTACCGGTGGGTCGGCTGCGGCTCGAAGTGCATGATGCCGCCGTCGGCCTCCAGCGACAGATGCAGCCGACCGTCGGAGAACAGGTAACTGCGCACCAGGCCCAGTGCCTTTGCGACCTCGGTGTCCACCGACGGTTGCGGGCACATCATCCGGGTCAGAGCGATCGGCCCGAAACTCAGCGTCCCGGAGTCGCCGACGAGGGGATCGGCGGCCCAGGTGGAGTTGCCGCGGTTGCAGTCGACGCGGAAACCGGCCTTGCCGTCTTGGCCGAACGTCACGGTGTACTCCGCGGGATCCTCGATGGCGGTGCCCGGCGCTTCGCTGGTCATCGACTCGATGTCGAGCAGGCGCCAGGTCGTACCGGTCAGCCGGTCCGTGGGCTCGGGCGTGCTGCAGCCGGTGGCGCTGAAGGCGGCGACGACCGCCAGGGTTGCCGCGGTGAGCCCGATTCGCATGCCGAAAATCTACCCCGCTGGCCGGGGGCAGCGAGCGACGGCGGCGGCGATTCGGTGATACTTGCGTGGTGAGTCGCACCGATGCCGAGCTTGCGGCGGATCTGGCCGAGCAGGCCGGGCGACTGCTGCTCGCGGTCCGCGACGAAATCGGCCACGATTTCCCGCCGGCGCTCGGCGATGCCGGTGACGTGCGGGCCAACGCCCTGCTCATCGACCGGCTTCGGGCCGAGCGCCCGGGTGACGCGGTGCTCTCCGAGGAGGCCCACGACGACCTTAGGCGATTGCGCTCCGACCGGGTTTGGATCATCGACCCGCTCGACGGCACCCGAGAGTTCTCCACCCCGCGGCGCCGGGACTGGGCGGTGCACGTGGCACTGTGGCAGCGCACCGGAGGGCCGGACGGGACCATCACGGACGCCGCGGTGGCGCTGCCCGCCCTCGGCGAGGTGCATCGCAGCGACACCGTCTCGGCCCTGCCGGCCACCCGCAGCGGGCCGATCCGCATCACCGCCAGCGCCAATCGCCCGCCGGCGGTGCTCTGGCGGCTTCGCGACCGGCTCGACATCGAGTTCGTGCGGATGGGATCGGCAGGGGCCAAGGCCATGGCGGTGGTCAGGGGCGACGCCGACGCCTACATCCATGCCGGGGGCCAGTGGGAGTGGGACTCCGCCGCGCCCGCCGGTGTGCTGCAGGCTGCGGGGCTGCACGCCACCCGGTTGGACGGTTCGCCGCTGCGCTACAACCGGCCCGACCCCTACCTGCCCGATCTGCTGATGTGTCGCCCCGAGATCGCCGGCCTGTTGCTCGACGCGATGTGGGCGGCCGGCTGATGCGGCCCTGGCCCAGCGTCGAAGTCCCAGGGCTGCCCGGCCGGGGACCGCAGCTTCGGCTCTACGACAGCGCCGACCGGCAGGTCCGCCCCACCGCACCCGGTCCGACCGCGACCATGTACGTCTGCGGCATCACCCCCTACGACGCCACCCATCTGGGCCATGCGGCGACGTATCTGGCCTTCGACCTGGTGCAGCGGGTGTGGCTGGACAACGGTCACCGGGTGCACTACGTGCAGAACATCACCGACGTCGACGATCCGCTGTTCGAACGCGCCGAACGCGACGGAGTGGACTGGCGCGAACTCGGCGCCCGGGAGACGAGGCTGTTCTGCGACGACATGACCGCACTGCGGGTTCTTCCGCCACGGGACTACGTCGCTGCCACCGAGGCCATCGACGAGGTGATCGAGATGGTCGAGAAACTGCTCGCCGCCGGCGCCGCCTACACCGTCGACGACCCCGACCATCCCGACGTGTACTTCCGTGCCGACGCCACACCGCAGTTCGGCTACGAATCGAACTACGACCACGCCACCATGCTCCGACTGTTCGCCGAACGCGGCGGTGATCCCGACCGGCCCGGCAAGGCCCAGACGCTCGATGCGCTGCTCTGGCGTGCCGAGCGCCCGGGCGAGCCCAGTTGGCCCTCGCCGTTCGGCCCGGGGCGACCGGGGTGGCATATCGAGTGCGCGGCGATCGCGTTGAGCCGCATCGGTTTCGGATTCGACGTCCAGGGCGGCGGCAGCGACCTGATCTTCCCGCACCACGAGTTCTCCGCCGCGCACGCCGAATGCGCCACCGGGCAGAGGAGATTCGCTCGCCACTACGTCCACGCCGGAATGATCGGCTGGGACGGGCACAAGATGTCCAAGAGCCGGGGAAACCTGGTCCTGGTGTCGCGGCTGCGGGCCGCCGGGGTGGATCCGGCTGCCATCCGACTGGGCCTGCTGGCCGGGCACTACCGCGCCGACCGGTTCTGGAGCGACGACGTGCTGGCCGAGGCGCAGACCAGATTGCAGCGGTGGCGTAGCGCGACGAGCCTTCCGGCCGGCCCGGACGCCACCGACCTCATCGCCCGGATGCGCCGCTACCTGGCCGACGACCTCGATACGCCGCGGACGCTGGCCGCCGTTGACGGTTGGGTGGCCGACGCGTTGGAGTACGGGGGTCAGGACGCGGCCGGCCCCGCACTGGTGGCGGCCGCCGTCGATGCCCTGCTGGGAGTTCGCTAGCTAGGCGCTGGCACTGGCTCTGACGGTTAGCGGGGTGCGGCCGGTCCACTGGTTGAACGCGCGGTGAAATGAGTTCGGATTGTCGTAGCCGAGTAGGAATGCGATCTCGGTCAGGGAATAGCTGGACTGGGTCAGGTAGTGGTGGGCGAGCTGCTCGCGAAGGCCGGCCAGGAGTTGCTGGAAGGTGACGCCTTCTTCGCCGAGGCGCCGTTGAAGGGTCCGGGTGCTGATGCCGAGGTGTCGGGCGACGCCTTGCGTGGTGCCGGAGCCGGCGGCCAGGAGCTCGACCAGAGCTGCGCGTACTTTCGAGGCGAATGTGGAATCACCGGTGAGGTCATCGAGCCGGCGCCGTAGCTCTGGTTCGAAGAACTCCCACATGCCGGCATTGGCTGTGAGGAACGCTCGGGTGGCATCGAGGCGCGAGAATCGGACCAGCGTGGTGTCGCCTCGTTCGACCCGGGTGCGGAACCACCGTTCGACGGCGACGATGTCCTTCGGAGGTTGTGGCACGACGACCCGGTCGGGTACGACGGTGCTGCGGGTGCCCAGCCGGGCCAGGGCCACCCAGAACGCGACTTCGACGCCGGGTAGCGACGGTGGCGGCGGATCGCCTGGCGGCCAGGCGATCTCAAGGTCCAAGCCGTCTGCATCGAGTGCGACGCGCATCCGATGTGGGCCCAGCAGCCGTTTGTGCAGCGCGATCCGCTCGGCCGCGACGTGGAGGTTGGGGCTGCACATTGCGGCGAAGATCGGTGGGTCGAAGACCTGCGGGCTGAGCTTGTCAGCGATCGCGATCCCGAGATCTTGCTCACCGGTGAGCCGGTCGAGCGCATCGAAAAGGGCGTAGTACTGGCGAGCGGGCAACACCGCCTCATCGCGGCTGATCAGGTCACCGGGAAGACTCGCCGCTCGCAGCAGATCGGTGGGCCGAATGCTGAGTTCGGCGAGCATCACCCGCACGAACGGCCCCGAGACCCGAAACGGCGCGACCGCTTCGCTCACGGTTTGGCCACGGCAGAGGCGACATCAACCCGTAGACCGGTCTCTCGTTCGGCGACCTGCCACAGCGTTGCGACGGCGGCATCGCTGCCGGGTCGTATCAGGGGTTTGAGGACCGGTGGACCATTGGTCACCCACAGCGGTCCGTAGAACCCGCCGGCGGGGGCCTTCGGATCGGTGGCCGCTCGCAGCTGGCTCAGCGCACCGCGGTCGGTCGACATCCCCATCGCCTTGACCTGCCACTTGAAGAACGCGCCGAGCGGTCCGGGTTCGCCCTGGGCCACGGTTGTGGTCTGCAGATCCGAGTTCGTCATTCCTGGTTGAGCCGACAGTGCTTTGGCATCGACTCCGGCCCGGTCGAATTGGGCTTGCAGGCCGACGGCCAGGTGGCGCATGGCCAGCTTGGTTTGGCCGTACATGCGCCATGCGTCGAAGGCCTGCCGCATGTGCGGGTCGGCCGGGTTGATGGCCCGCCCCACGTGTTGAGCGGTGCTCGACAGCGTCACCACTCGTGCGCCGGGGGTGGTGACCACGATGGGTAGCAGGTGTGACAGCAGGGCCCAGTGTCCGAGCACATTGACACCCATCTGGGTGTCGAAGCCGTCCTCGGTCGTGCCCTGCGGCATCGCCATCACGCCTGCGTTGCACATCAGGATGTCGATGCGGTCATGTTTGGCGGCGATCGCCTCGGCGGCGGTCTTGACCGAGGCCAACGAGCCGAGGTCGAGCTCGACGATCTCCAGCGAGGCTTCCGGGTGGGCGGCGATGATTTCCGCGTAGGCCTCGGCGGCCTTGGCCTGGTTGCGAGCGGCCATCACCACGTGTGCGCCCTTACCGGCCAGCGCCTTGGCCGAAGCGAGGCCGAGGCCGCCGTTGGCGCCGGTCACCACGGCGACCTTGCCGCGCAGATCCGGGATGTTGTTTGTCGACCAACTCATGGGCTTCCTCGAGGTTATGGGGTCTGTGGCGATGGGGTCCGTTCTCTTCTGAACTTATGACTCCCAACCTGCCACCGGCGCTCGCAGAAGACGCCCATCCCTTCGCAATGTGCGCCGTGGGGTGCCCGTCGCGAATCGAGCATTGCTGAGTCGTCGCCGCCGCCGCTCGATCGGGCCAGGCCAAGCCCCCCGGCCTACAGCGTCGCGACCCCGTAGCCCCCGACCTGCCCGCTGAGGTAGCGCAACTGATCGGTCGATGAGCCGAAGGTCTGCTCGATCGCGGTCAGCCGCGCGGCGTAGTGCGCGATCGGGTACTCCGCTGTCACACCGATGCCGCCGTGCAACTGGATGGACTCCTGGGCGATGTGCCGGCCGGACCGTCCGATCTGCAACTTGCACCGCGCCGCGACCATCGGGTCGAACCGGCCGTCGGCCACGCACACCGCGGCGTAGAGGCTCATGCTGCGGGCCAGTTCCAGCGACACGTACATATCGGCCGCGCGCTGGGTGAGGGTCTGGAACGTCTTGAGTGGCACGCCGAACTGCTTGCGGGTCTTGAGGTAGTCGGTGGTCAGCCGCAGCGACTCGTCCATCGCTCCGACCGCCTCGGCGCACAGCGCCGACTGGAACCGGATCACCGCCTCCTCGACCGCCGACGACGCGTCACCACCGGCGCCCAGCGGCCGGGCCGACGCCCCGTCGAAGTCGATATCGGCACCACGCTGCCCGTCGAACGTCCGGTAGGACCGGCGGGTGGTCGCTGGGGCATCGACCAGGAAGAGACCGCTGCCACCACCGGGCAGGGCTGCGCTGACGATCAGCGTGTCGGCGCTGTCCCCGGCCAAAACCGGGTTCTTGCGGCCGGTGATGAGCCACTCGCCGCCCTGTTCGGTTGCGCGGGTGGCCAATTCGGCCATACCGCGGCGGCCCGGCTCGGTGTGGGCGAAGGCCAGCAGACGTTCTCCGGAGGCGACCTCATCGAGCAGGGCGCGCTGCTCCTCGGAGCCGTGTGCGGCGATGATCGCCCCGGGAATCAGCGCCGCCGCGGCGACCGGCTCCGGTGCCAGCCGGCGTCCGAGCTCGGTCAGTACGACCATCACCTCGGTCGGCCCGGAGTCCTCGTCGAAACCCAGCCCCAGGACGCCGATCTCGGCGAGCTGGCGCCAGACCTCCCGGCTCCAGCCGAGTTCGGACTCCACGACCTTGTTTCGCTTCTCGGTGTCGTAGCTAGCCGCCAGCACGTCGCGGGTGGTGTCGGCCAGCAGCTGCTGTTCTTCGGTCAGGTCGAAGTTCATGGTCTATAGCCCCAGAATGGTCGAGGAGATGATGGTGCGCTGAATCTCGTTGCTGCCGCCGTAGATCGAGGTCTTGCGGTAGTTCAGGTATTTCGGCGCGGCGTGCTGGGCCCAGGCGGGGGAGTCGAGCACCTCGGGGGCCTCGAACGGCAGGCCGTCCGACCCGGCCACCTCGACGAGAAGTTCGGTGACGGCCTGTTGCAGCTGGCTTCCGCGCAGTTTGAGGATCGACGACGCCGGATTGGGCTTGCCGGTGCCCTCGTCGCCGCTGACCCGCAGCTGGGTGAGCTCCAGTGCCAGCAGTTCGTTCTCGATCTCGGCGACCCGAGCGGCGAACAGCGGGTCCTCCAACAGCGTCCGCTCACCTACCGCGGTGTTGGCCGCCCGCTGCTTGACATCGGCCAGCCACGCCTTCGAGGTGCCGACCCGGGCGATGCCGTTGCGCTCGTTGGACAGCAGGAATTTGGCGTAGCTCCAGCCGGCGTTCTCCTCACCGACGAGCTGGTCCGCCGGAACCCGGACGTCCTCGAACCACACCTCGTTGACCTCGTAGCCGCCGTCGATCAGCTTGATCGGTCGCAGGGTGATCCCCGGGGTGGACATCTCGGCCAGGATGAACGAGATGCCGGCCTGCTTCTTGGGGGCTGCCGGGTCGGTGCGGGCGAGCAGGAAGATCCAGTCGGCGTACTGGCCCAGGGTCGTCCAGGTCTTCTGGCCGTTGATGACGTAGTGGTCGCCGTCGCGGACCGCGGTGGTGCGCAGCGAGGCCAGATCCGATCCGGCCTCCGGCTCGGAAAAGCCCTGGCACCACCAGATGTCGAGGTTGGCGGTGGGGGGCAGGAAGCGCTGCTTGAGTTCCTCGGAGCCGAACTGGGCGATCACCGGCCCGACCATGCTCGCGTTGAAGGCCAGCGGTTCGGGCACGCCGGCCAGCCGCATCTCATCGGACCAGATCTGGTGCTGCAGCGGGCTCCAGTCTTTACCGCCCCACTCCACCGGCCAGTTCGGCACCGCCAGGCCGGCCTCGTTGAGGATCCGCTGGGTGGTCACCATGTCCTCGGGGTAGCGCAGTTGGTCGTTGCGTGCACGCTCGCGAATCTCGGCGGGAATCCGGGTGCTGAAGAACTCGCGCAACTCGTCGCGGAACGCGGAGTCGGCGTCGCTCAGTGCCAGTCTCATGCCAGCACGTTATCGCAGGCACCTGACCGCAGTCGCGATTCAGTCCGGGCCGGACCCGCGGGATCGCCCGGCTATCGGCCCCGGCGGCGTAGATAGCGTTCGAACTCCGCTGCCAGGCTGTCGCCGTCGACCTTCGACATGGCCTCGTTGACGTCGATCTCGGCATCGCCGCGCGCCTCCAAGCCGGCGACGTACTCGGCGATCTCCTCGTCCTCGGCGGTCATCTCGGTGACGGCCTGCTCCCATTCCTCGGCCTGGGTGGGCAGGTCGCCCAACGGCACCTCGATGTCGAGAACGTCCTCCACCCGGCGCAGCAGGGCGACGGTGGCCTTGGGATTGGGCGGCTGGGAGACGTAGTGCGGCACCGCCGCCCAGAAGGTCACCGCCGGGATTCCGGCGGTGACGCAGGCGTCCTGGAAAACACCCGCGATACCGGTCGGCCCCTCGTAGCGCGACTCCTGCAGACCGAAGAACCGAGCCGACTCGGGGGAGTAGGCGGCCCCCGACACCGGGACGGGACGGGTGTGCGGGGTGTCGGCCAGCAGTGCGCCCAGGATCACCACGGTGTCGACGTTGAGTTTGCCGGCGATCTGGAGCAGTTCGGCGCAGAAACTGCGCCACCGCATGTTCGGTTCCACCCCGTGCATGAGCACGACGTCGCGGTCCGAGCCGGGCGGGCGGCAGTGTGAGATCTGCATCGACGGCCAGACGAGTTCGCGGGTGACGCCGTCCACCTGACGGATCACCGGGCGGTTCACCTGGTAGTCGTAGTAGGACTCGTCGTCGATCTCGATGATCGGATGGGCGTCCCAGATGGCGTCGAGGTGCTCGAGGGCGTCGCTGGCGGCGTCACCGGCGTCGTTCCAGCCCTCGAAGGCGGCCACGACGACGGTGTTGTTGAGTTCGGGCAGGGGAGATCCCCGGCCGTCGCTGAGGCTCCAGGAACTCATCACTTCAGCCTAAAGCCTGCTCGGCCGCGATGAGTCGGATAGGACCGGCGACGATCTGACGTCGAGTCGGCGGAGGGCGAGTCGGCGGAAGGACTGTTGGGGACGACGTAGAATGTTGCGGGTCGAGAGGCGTTGCAACGGGTTGCGGCCTAGCCGGAATCCGCCACGCTCGGCAGAGTCAAGGACGCCTTCCGCTGAGGAAGGAATCAGATGAGCGCGTTCGAGCCCAACATCCGCCCTGACTGCGCCGACGAACTGACGTCGGCGTTGCGTCGGCGGATCGTGGTGATCGACGGCGCGATGGGTACGGCGATCCAGCGAGACCGGCCGGACGAGGCCGGCTACCGAGGTGATCGCTTCAAGGACTGGCCCAGCGATCTGGTCGGCAACAACGACCTGCTCACCCTGACGCAACCGCACATCATCGAGGGAATCCACCGGGAATACCTCGAGGCCGGCGCGGACATCCTGGAGACCAACACCTTCAACGCCAACGCGGTCTCGCTCTCCGACTACGGCATGGAGGAGCTGAGCTACGAGCTCAACTACGCCGGCGCCGCGCTGGCCCGCACGGCCTGTGATGAGGTCGCCACCGCGGAGAAACCCCGCTACGTGGCCGGCGCGATCGGGCCGACGACGCGGACCGCGTCGATCTCGCCGGACGTCAACGATCCGGGCGCCCGCAACGTGTCCTACGACCAACTGGTGGCCGCCTACCTGGAAGCCGCCAACGGTCTGGTCGACGGTGGCGCCGACCTACTGATCGTCGAGACGATCTTCGACACCCTCAACGCCAAGGCCGCGGTGTTCGCCATCGAGACGCTGTTCGAGCAGCGCGGCCGCCGGTGGCCGCTGATCCTGTCGGGCACCATCACCGACGCGTCCGGACGGACCCTGTCCGGTCAGGTCACCGAGGCGTTCTGGAACTCGGTCCGGCACGCCCAGCCGATCGCCGTGGGTCTCAACTGCGCACTGGGCGCGCCCGAGATGCGGCCCTACATCGCCGAGATGTCGCGGATAGCGGACACCTTCGTCTCCTGCTATCCCAACGCCGGGCTGCCGAACGCCTTCGGCGAGTACGACGAGTCCCCGCAGCGGCAGGCCGGTTACATCGCCGAGTTCGCCGAGGCCGGCCTGGTCAACCTGGTCGGCGGGTGCTGCGGAACCACACCGGCGCACATCGCCGAGATCGCCAGGGCCGTCGCCGGCACACCGCCGCGCCCGGTTCCGGAGATCGAGGTGGCCACCCGACTCTCTGGTCTGGAGCCGCTCAACATCACCGAGGACTCGCTGTTCGTCAACATCGGTGAGCGCACCAACATCACCGGCTCGGCCCGGTTCCGCAACCTGATCAAGGCCGGGGACTACGACACCGCGCTGTCGGTGGCCCTTCAGCAGGTCGAGGTCGGCGCGCAGGTGATCGACATCAACATGGACGACGGACTGCTCGACGGGGTCGCGGCGATGACCCGGTTCTGCAACCTCATCGCCTCGGAGCCCGACATCGCCCGGGTCCCCGTGATGATCGACTCGTCGAAGTTCGAGGTGATCG
>JAGQTQ010000114.1:8620-8749 GCA_020438905.1 Mycobacterium sp. | reverse complement strand
AGCATCTCGGCGAACCCAATGGCGTCGGCCTCATCGAGCAACCGCAGGTACTCCGAGCGGTCGCTCTCCGGCACGATCGCCGGCACCCCGTATGCCTGCAACGTCTGCAACGCCAGCACCGCCCTGCCA
>JAGQTQ010000114.1:3856-8609 GCA_020438905.1 Mycobacterium sp. | reverse complement strand
GTGAACGGATGGATGCGCTCGAATTGGATATGCGACCGCGCGATGGCCTCCAGCCGGTCGACCCCGGTCAGATTTCGGACCTGCCAGTCGCTCTGTTCGGCCCATTGGCGCATCGCCTCGGGAACCGGGTGGGGTGCCGTCGGCTGCCACGTCGCGCCGACGACGGCATTGCTGGACTGCTTGTACTCACCGCGATCGTGCAGAAGGTGATCCATCAACAGCGAGTGCAGTTGCCGCACCAGCGGATCGGTCAGCGGTTCGTCGCCGTCGAGGGCCTGAACAATGCGAACGACCGCACCCCGATGGTTGGCCAGCTCATAGAACTCCCGCACCGACAATCCGCCTCGTGGCAGCAGTTCGTCGACCAGCAGCGTCACGGTCTCAGAGATCGTGAATGTGTTGCCTTCGATCGCCGCGGAATGGTGGGCCAACCGCACCAGGACGTCCTCGGCATAGGCGGCGGACAGCCGCCCGGAAGCGCTTACCGCCGCCAGGAACGCATCGCGATCCAGTGTCATCCCCGGGCGCCGAATCGATCGAGAAGCGCCACACGCTCTTCGTGGGCCATGCCGGCGAACGGGTTCACCGGACGGATCTCGACCACACCGTCACGCGCTGTGACCTCGACCGAATCACCTGCGCCGACTCCCAGGGCGGCCAGCTCTTCACGGGAGAGGGTGACAGCGGCCGAGGTGCCGACGGTGACAACTTTCTTTCGCATACGAATACGGTAGATCGGAATACGAATAATGCCGCCAACCGACGGACAACGTCCGGCGTCATCGCAGCCGGCAGGCTGGAAGCGTTTGAAGCCTTGGCCGAGCAGCTCCGTCAGACAGCCAGTCGGGAACCCGCCGCCCCCCGCATCGGAATGCGAAAATCCCGTCTCCTCATCCTGAGCGTTAGCTGATAGTTTCAAGGACATCGGCTTGATAGTGGGGTGGGCATGGCCACAAGGGGTGTCCCGATCGGCGCGGCCGTTCTATTCGTGGGGTTTTCGCTGGCGAGCCCTCAATCGGTGGGTCTCGCCGCGGCAGATGACGGCACGGGCGACGACGCAAGGGTGTCGGCCGGGGCTACCGCCGAGACGGCACCCGGCACGCGGGCTGCCCGGGCACCCTCGCGGGCGCCGCGACTCGGCCCAGCCTCCAGTACCGGATGGGGCGGGACTTCCGCACGAGCGGTGAGCGGCCCGCGCCCGGCCGCCGGTGTCCCGGCTGGTGCATCTACCAAATTCAAGCTTCAGCGCGCGCCGGCCGACCGGGGCGTGGACGTTCCGATCAGCACACCGACAGCGGCCTCACCCAGCCCACCGATCGCCCCGTTGGCGGCTGTGACGGTGACGGATCCGACGATCGATGAAATAGCGACCCCCACAGCCCGTTATCAACGACAGACGTTGTCCACCAACGTCTTCAGTCCGGTGGCATCACCGATCACGCTCGGCGCTTCGGAGTTTCGGGCGGCACAGCAGGTAGCCATCCACTCCGCGCCCGTCCTCGAGCAACTGAACACCGCGGTGGTTCGCATCCTCGACGCGGCCTCGGAGTTGCTGTCGGGCCTGCCGGCCGGGCCGCTCACCGATGTGCTCGCCGGGGCGCTGCTGCTGGTTCGCCGCAACCTGTTCGACCAGGCCCCCGCTGTGGTCTCCACCCAGCAGCTCACCTCGGCCCTGAATACCGAGGGGCTGCTCACCGCGACCGATCCGGAAGGGGATCCGGTCGCATTCGACATCCTGGCCGCACCGGAATTCGGCGTCGTGACGCTGGCCGCTGACGGCCGCTACCTCTACACCCCGGGACCGGATTTCGCCGGAACGGACAGCTTCACCATCCGGGCCACCGATTCCAACGGCGGGTTCAACCTGTTCTTCCCCTTCAGCGCCCCCGCCACCCTGCACACCGTCGAGATCGCCGGCCCGGCACCGGCGACGATGCTGACGGTGAATCTGCGCTCGGCCTTCCTCAAGGACGTCACGGGCACCGAAACCGGCCAGGCCGGCGGCGGCACGCTGGGCGGCAGCTACGTCTACCTTTATCAGCCGCAGCCCGCCGACGGCGCCCCGAACTGGACCAAGGTGATCGACAACGGCCGCATCACCCAGTCGGTCAACGCCCCTGACGCCCAGCACCCGGACTACTGGGTCAACGTCGCTCTGAACGCGCAACACCAGTTGATCAACGGCGGCGCCATCTATCTCATCGTGCAGAGCGAGAACCCCGAGCCGTGCCAGGCCGGCGGCCAGAGCGATTGCCATACCGACCTCACCCAGATTGCGGACTGGCAGGAAGCCTTTGTCCAGCAGAAGGTTCAGGACTACAACTACGGCTACACCGCCTTCGAGTACGCCCTGCTCAGCCAGGCCGGCGATCAGGGTGACATCACCTACATCCCCGGCTTCGGCCCGCATGTCGCGGTGAAGGTCTGCGCGACGCCGAGCAGTTGCGACACCCGCGGCCTGGCGCAGAACGCCACGGACTTCATCGCCGGCCTGCTGGATGCCGGGGTCAGCCCCCAGGCCGTCTTCACCTACCCCAGCGCCCCGGAGTCGAGCACCCCGTACAGCCCCCTGGACGGCAAACCCTCGATCGTCATCTCGCCGTCCAACGGCACGTTCGGCGCCGGCTACTACCCCGAGTCCAACTGGGACGACTACCTCACCGAGACGATCGACGCGCTGCCGCCGGGAGCGATGTCGTTCTCCGGAACGACGGCCGGGGCCCGGGACGCCGCCGGGATCTGGCACAACGGGCAGTATTACTCCTACAGCGTGCAGGCCGTCCGGGACGCCGGCGGCAACAGCTACTACCTGTTCAGCCCCGACGCCAACAGCCAGACCCGGGGCTACATGCTGATCGAGCAGACCGACGTCGGCAAGAACCTGTACGCACCGGGCCAGGGCAGCGCGCTGGCCGCCCTGTACGAGAGCGTGACGGTCGCCGACGGCGTCATCACCGCCCTCGGCACGCCCTATGACATCCCCGGCCGCACACCTCCCGGCACCAACCCACCCGGACCGGGCCAGTTCAACGTCTCGGCCAACAACCAGTGGGGCAACGCGCTGACGCAGTACTTCACCGGATTCACCGCAGGCAACTGGGGCACCGAGGCCGACCAGGCCAACCCGGTCAACCAGGGCGGCCCCACCTCAACCAATCTCGCCGGCCCGGTCGATCTAAACACCAACCTGAACTGGGATCCGGCTTACGCCTTCGACCGCAATCGCGTCCCGGGAACCGCCCCGGACTACCAGCACAACGACCAGTACAGCTTCTACTTCTACGAGAACGCGAACACATACGCCTCGGCGTTCTCCGACAACCTCGCCCAGAAGCTCAACCCCGGCCCGCAGATCTCCCTGGCCGCCGGGCCTGGCATCAACCGCAACGTCAGCCAGATCGACCTCTACGTCTTCGGCGCCGACGAACCCGTCGGCCCCGACGGCGACGGCTTCTACAAGAAGCCGGTCAGCACCAACTACCTGGCCCAGCCCGCCGGTGACGACTACGTCATCCCGACCGCGCCCAATAGCGCACTGACGTTGCAGGTCCAGGGATTCAACGTCGGGTCCAAGGTGGTCGACGACGCAAGAGTCAAACTGGGCATCTACCGCGGCATGGATGCCGAGCAGCACGCCCAGTTCGACTACGTGAGCCTGCCGACCCAGGACGGGGTTTACCAGTACTTCACCGTCGGCGGCGGCCCCGGCGCCTGGACCGCCGGAACCGCCGGGCCCAATCCGCTCGGCTTCATCCAGATCAACGGCCTGCCGATGCCGGCCACCGTCGCCGCCGACGACGTGTATTGGTATCAGCTGGTGATCGCCGACAGCGCCGGCGCTGAGCAGCGCGTGTTCAACGTCTACGCCACGGCCGGGGGCGCCACGCCAGGCGAACTGACGCCGTTCAATCCGGGGGCCGGCGTCGGCTCGGCCAACGACCCGTCGGCGGCGATCGACAACAACGCCGGGCTGAACGTCTTCACCACCTATGCCGACGGGGCGTTCGTCAACAGCCAGATCACCGTCAACCTGCAGCCCGACGCCTCGCTGCCGGCGGCGCTGCTGACCAACGGCTGGGACCCGAACACCGTCAACAAGCCCCAGGGCCTGCAGCCGCCCGGGGTGAACCCGCTGATATCGGCACTGGCGGCTCCCGTCGTCGGGCATCTCAACGACGGCAACTTCACCGCCGCCGGCGGCCAGTACGGCACGGGGGTGCCGATCACCGAGGGATACACCCCGATCCTCGACCAGGCAGCGACCACCGCCGCCGGATCCCCGGTCTATTTCACCAACCCGCTGCCCAGCGCCGAGGTCAATGCCGGCGAGGCCATCGCGTTCGGCTGGACGGGAACCAATTCCTATGCCGGAGAGCCCGATTCGCACGGTGTGAGCTACGCGCCGACCATGCCGGTGTTCGAGGCGGCGGCACCGTTCAGCATGACCCAGGCCGGCCAGGTCGGCCAGTACACCAACAAGATCCTGCCGGGGAACACCGCGCGCGTCACCGTCAAGCAAGGGTCAGCGGTGATCGGCACCGTGGAGGGCACAGCCGATCTGGACGGGCAATGGCACACGGCCGCAATGACACTCGCACCCGGGACCTACACCGCGACGATGACGGAGTTGACCCCGGAGGGCAAGCAGGTCGTGGACTACCTAGGCCGGCCCAAGCCGGACAGCGTCGCCGTCACGATCGTCGTCACGTCGTAGTGACGGCGCCCCATGCGCCGTCGTTCAGGTCTCCGGGGT
>JAGQTQ010000114.1:0-3682 GCA_020438905.1 Mycobacterium sp. | reverse complement strand
GATGAGACGCGGGCTGCGCTCCGATAGCGCGGCGGTGCCGTCCCTCAGCCCGGTAACCGGCCTGCCGGTCGTCACACTCGGCAGTGTGGTGACCACTGAGGACGTGCGGTCGCTGGACGATCTGGAGTGACGACTCTCCATCGGCCACCGTCAAGTGACCGACGGCTATCTCGCCCAATTAACGAGGTTCAACCGAGGCAGGGTGGCGACCTTCGATCGCGGGCTCGCGGCACTGCATCCCGATATTGCATACCTCGTCCCCACCATGCCCGGATCGCACGAGCCGACAACGTGAGACGGCCGCCCAGGGCTAATGCGAACCCGGCCCGGCCCACCTCACGGCGTCGGCCCCCACATCGTCGAACCGCGGCACGCCGAGTTGGCGCAGTGTGTCGGCCACTTCGTCGCGCAGCAGGGTGAGCATGCGCTCGACACCGGCCTGCCCGCCGGCGGCCAGAGCCCACAGAACGGGGCGGCCGACCAGGACTGCGGCGGCCCCCAGCGCCCGGGCCTTGACCACATCGGTGCCGCTGCGGATACCGCCGTCCACCAGCACCACTCCCCGGCCGCCGACCGCGTCAACCGCCCCGGCAAGCACCTCGGCGGTTCCCGGATCGCCGTCGAGCTGGCGCCCACCATGGTTGGAGACGATCATCCCGGCAGCCCCCGTGTCCAGTGCGGCACGCGCATCGTCGGGATGGGCGACCCCCTTCGGCACCACGGGCAGCCCGCTCAGGCCGGCCAGCCACTCGATGTCCCGCCAGGTCAGCGACTGGTCGAACTTCGCGCTGAAAGCCCTTAGCGCCGAACCAGATTCGGCCAGCTCCGGGTCCAGCGCGTGCATGACGTTGGCCATCTCGAGCCCGGGCGGCAGGACGAAACGATTCCGCTGATCGGCATACCGGATGCCCACCGTCGGAGTATCGACCGTCGGCACCAGCGCGGTGTAGCCCGCCGCCGCCGCCCGATCCACCAGTTCCCGGGTCAATCCCCGGTCGGCGAACACGTAGAGCTGAAACCAGCGCGACGCACCCGTCGGGGCAAGGTCCTCCAACGGAACCGTGGCCAACGTGGAGGCGACCATCGTCGTACCGACCGCCGCCGCGGCCCGCGCGGTGGCGACCTCGCCGTCGGGATCGGCGAGCCGGTGGAACGCGGTCGGCGCCAGCAGCACCGGGAAGCTGAGCCGCTGGCCCAGCACCGTGGTGCTCACGTCGATATCGGAGACGCCGACCAGGCTGCGGCGGCGAAACACCCAGCGGTTCCAGGCCCGCTCGTTTTCGGCCAGCGTCCACTCGCGCAACGCCCCGGATCGGTAGTAGTCGTAGACCATCGGGTCGAGCCGGGCCTTCGCGGCTCGGTGGAAGTCGTCGTAGCTCACCAGCTGCTCAAGGCCGGTAGCGCCGTCATCGGGGTGGGCCGGAGTCGATGCGGTGCTCACCGGGCCGAAACTAACACCCGGCGACTCACTACACGCGGTCAAACCGCGTTGCATCACGAGTCCGGAGCCGCCCGCGCACCGATGTTTCCAGCTGCCAGCAGCGCACCGACTCCGGCCCGAAAGACAAGCGGAATGGCCACCCGCCGCCCCGAGCAGCAAGGCCGGGCCACCGCACTGCTGAGAGGGCTCCCCGTGGTATCACTCTGAGACGACAACCAGTTCACCGCTGAAAGGCCACACCTCGAGATGGAACATCGCCATTGCCTCGGCGGGCTACCCGCGTGAGCGTCTCGCGCCGCCGTGTCCTGGGCGCGGCGTCGATTCTGGGGGCGGCTGCAGTCGTCGGTTCGTGCGGCAACCGCACCCCGGGTGACCGCGTCGACGTCATCGTCGTGGGTGCGGGGACGGCGGGTCTGTCGGCCGCCCGTTCCCTGACCCGGGCCGGGGCGAACGTCGTCATCCTGGAAGCCCGTGACCGCGTCGGGGGCCGAATCATGACGTCCGAACTGTGGCCCGCCGCCCCGGTGGACCTGGGCGCCTCATGGATTCACGGCACGACCGGAAACCCGGTCTATGACGAGGCTGAGGCGCTGGGGATCGAGACCGCCGTGTTCGACGTCGGATCGACCGAAGGCCAGGGCTCAGCTGTTCTCTACTCACCCAACGGAACCCGGCTCGACGCCGACTCCGCCGAGCAGCGCCTCGACGCGGTCCTCGAGCGCCTCGAACGGCTGCCGGCCCCGCCGGAAGTGTCGTTGGCGGCTGGAGTCGACGAGTTGCCAGCGCCGATGAGGGCCGCAGCACGCGAATCGGGCCTGACCGAGTTCGCCGCCGACTACGGCGCGACCCCTGATCAGCTGGCACTGAGCGCACTGGCCGAGGACGACTCCTTCAGCGGTCCGCAGCGCGTGTTTCCCGGAGGCTTCGGCCAGCTGACCACGCGAATCGCCGAAGGTCTTGACGTGCGGTACGGCACCGCCGTGCAGGCAATCTCCCTGCGCGACGACAGTGTCGCCCTCGAGGCCGGAGGTCAGCGGTGGGTTGCCGACGCGGTCATCGTCACCGTTCCGCTCGGTGTGCTCAAGGCGGGAACGATCCGATTCGACCCTCCCCTGCCCGATGACCACCAAAGGGCCATCGATGCAATCGGATTCGGCCGCTACGAGAAACTGATCTTGCAATTCGACGAACCCTTTTGGGATGACGTCGACCAGATCAGCGTTGCCCGGTCCGGGCCGTTCACCAACTGGTACAACCTCGAACGGGTCACCGGCCAACCGGTTCTGATGGCCCTCAACGGCGGTGCTGCGGCCGCCGAGCTCGAGAGCCTGGCGGTGGCGCGCCAAACCACGCTCGCCGCCGAGACGCTCTCGGGAATCTATGGCGGCCGGTTTCGGGGACCAATGGCCGCGCAGGCCTCCGACTGGTGGTCCGACCCCTTCAGCCGCGGGTCCTACTCCTTCACCGCGGTCGGATCCTCCGCCGATGACCGTGTCGTTCTGGGCGAGTCGGTGGGCGGGCGGCTGTGGCTGGCCGGGGAGGCCACCCACCCGACCCTGCATTCGACGGTCCACGGGGCATGGCTGAGCGGGGAGAATGCCGCCGAACAGGTGGCACGCTGACAACTCCCCAGCCTTTGCGAGCACCCCTACCTGAGCCTTGGCAGGACGTCTCAGACCGGTGCGACGATCGGCATCCCGAGCAGCGTCGCCGCCTCTGACATCCGCGCGTCGTAGGTGACGACGGCCCGCAGGTCGGCTCCAGCGCGTTGGGCGGCGGCAAGATGGATGGCATCCAGGCTCCGCAGCAGTGGCGGGTCCAGGGTGGCGGCCTCATCGAGGATCGCCGGGGTGAGATTGACGGTGGCCAGGCCGGCAAGCACCCTGCGTGCCGCGGCGAGAGCGTGGACATCGACGCGGCGCACAGCGCGGATCAGTTCCGTCCGCGTCAGTGCCGCCGTGAACAGCGTGTCACCGCCGATTTCCCTGAGGTAATGCCGCAATGCGCTCGTTTCAGCCTCGGTGACAACGAGTTTGATCAGAGCGGAGGTGTCGAAGTAAGTCCTCAACGCTCATGCTCTCGGAGCTCCTGAAGGATCTCGCTGGCGGAAAGACCCGATTCGAACGGCTCGATGTCACCGATCGTCACGCCGGAGTCGGCGGGGGTGATCTCGCCGGCGGCGACCATGTTCTCCCAGTCGTCGGCAGCGATCGGGACCAGACGGGCGACAGGCCGGCCGCG
>JAGQTQ010000113.1:2452-8541 GCA_020438905.1 Mycobacterium sp. | reverse complement strand
GAGGCCCGCTACGACAAGATCCACCTGTACGACGCGTTCGGCGTCACCGAGTCCGACACCGTCGCACCCGGTCACGAGCCGGTCGTCGTCACCGTCGAGGGCGTCGGCATCGGCATCAGCCTGTGCTACGACATCCGCTTCCCCTACCTCTACGGCGAACTGGCCGACCGGGGCGCCTCGGTGATCACCGTCAGCGCGTCGTGGGGGGCCGGCCCCGGCAAACTCGACCAATGGACCCTGCTGGCCCGCGCCCGGGCCCTGGACTCGGGCTGTTACATCGCCGCGGCCGGACAGGGCTTCCCCGGCCCGGACCTGGCCACCAAAGCCCCGACCGGGGTCGGCGGTAGCCTGGTCGCCTCACCGCTCGGCGAGGTGCTGGCCTCGGCCGGCCCGGATCCGGAACTGCTCGTCCGCGATATCGACCCCGATGTCGTCGGCACCGTCCGCGACACCATCGGGATGCTGCGCAATCGGGTTGCACTCCACTCGGGGTCATAGGGCACAATCGGGCCGGTGACGATTCCGCCACAGTTCCCCCCGCCGCCGCAGGACCCGCCGCAGGACCCGCATCAGGGTCCGCCCCCGCCTCACGGTGCACCCCCACCGGGGCCGACTCCCCATGGTCCGCAGCCCTACGGCCATCACGAGCCGCCCACCGCGCAGATGCCGCAGGCTTACCCGGCCCCTGCGCCTTCCGAGCCGCCCGAGCCCGAGGAGGCGCCCCGACGCGGACTGCGCTCGGACCCGGTCTCGGCACTTCTCGTCGTCGTCATCGTGGTGGCCGTCGGGATCGCGGCCCTGCTGGGCGGGGAGCTCTACGCCCGCCACCGGGCCGACACCATCGTCGCCAAGGCCGTCAGCTGCGTGGTGCAGGACGGCGCGACGGCATCCTTCGGCCCGCGACCGTTCCTGCTCCAGCACTTCACCCACAGCTACCGGAACATGTCGGTGGAGACCGCGGGCAACCGGATCCGAGAGGCCAAGGGCATGAAGCTCAAGCTGCTCCTCGACGACATCCGGATCAACCCCACCGCCGACTCGGCGGGCACGCTCGGGTCGCTGGACGCGGACGTGACGTGGTCGGCTCAAGGCATCAAGGACACCGTTGGGGGCATCATCCCGGTATTGGGCAACCTGGTCAGCGAGGTCACCCCGGACCCGGCCAGGGGCACACTCGAGTTGGACGGCCCGCTGGGCACGGTGACGATCCTGCCGCAAGTCGCTGATGGCGGGCTGTCGCTGCAGGTAGTCAAGGTGACCGGACTGGGGTTCACTCTTCCGCGGGAGACCGTGCAACCCGCCCTGGACGCATTCACCTCGACGCTGACCGCGAATCTCCCGATGGGCATCCACGCCGACAGCGTCTCGGTCACCGACACCGGGGTCAGCGCCCGGTTCATCACCCGCGACGCGACGATTCCCAACGGCCAGCAGGATCCCTGCTTCGCGGGGATCTGAACCTCACCGCCCCGCGGCGGGGCCGGCTATCCCTTCTCGGGGCCGCCGGGGTTGCACCCGGCCAGCAGCATGGTGTTCTCGTCGACGGGTGGCCGCCATGGTTCGAGGTCCCAGCTGGTCTTGCCCGGTTGGGCGAACTCGGCGAAGTGCCAGTGACACAGGAACTGCGATCGCATCCCCGGGGTGTCGGCGTCCGGGGCCAACGCCAGCACCTCACCCCAGGCCTCATCGGTCTGCGCGTCGGTCTTGCCGATGTCGTCGGCCACGTCACGACCTGCCCACGTCGGGTAGACCCGTAACGTCGACAGGCCGTCGTAGCTCACCCAGGTGACCCGTTCGACATAGGGCGGCTCGATGCCGTCGTCCGCGGATGCCACGGGGGCCGAGAACGGCCCCGGCAGGGCCAGCGCCAGCGCCGTGGCCGTCAGCTTCATCAGGTGTTGCCCGATCAGCGGGATTTCCCCTGGACTTCGAGTAGTTTCGGCCGGACGTCGACCAGATAGACGCCGGTAGCCACCGCGGCGATCACCATTCCCAGGGTGGGCATCACCAGCGAAAGCAGCGCACCGACACCGAGGATGACCAGCCACACCTGCTTGGTCAGCTTGTCGACGGCGGTGTAGGCGTCCGGCCGCTGCATGGCGGCGTTGACGAACGCGTACACCGTGGCCGCCAACACCACCCACCTGACCAGATCCAGCACCAAATACGTCACGCCATGAAGCCCCACGAGCTCAAGGGTAGGCGTGGGCCGCGCCAACGTCTAACGGGCCCGGGGCATATCGCGCCCCGGGCCCGTCAGACTGTTACTTGCGGCTCTTACTTCTGGGTGACCTTCTTGGCCGGAGCCTTCTTGGCCGGAACCTTCTTGGCGGCGGCCTTGGCCGGAGCCTTCTTGGCGGCGGCCTTCTTGGCCGGAGCCTTCTTGGCGGCGGCCTTCTGGACCGGGGCTTCCTTGCCCGGCAGCTCGACGCCAACCAGCTTGGCGGCACGCTCACCCACGGCGCGGGTCTGCGCCGAGACGTTGCCCAGGGCCTCCTGGGTCAGCTCGACGGCCTGGTCGACATAACCCTCGACGCGATCGGCAGCCTCCTTGAGATCCGGCTGGCCCATCAGACGCTCCAGGGCGGCCTCGCCGCGGGCGACCAAGGTGTTGTAGGTCTCGGTGGCGTCCACCAGGAACTCGTCGGCAGCCTTGCGCAGCTCCTCGGTGCTCAGCCGGCCACGCAGCTCCTCGGTGCGCTTGGGCAGTTCCTCCTGGAGGCGGGTCAGCGCGGCGCGCCGGTCGTCCATCCGGTCACCGGCGACCTCGGCCCGCTCCCGCAGGCTGTTCAGGATCTCGTTGACGGTGGCCAGGGCCAGGTCGGCGGCGCCGACCGCGGCCAGCAGCGGAGCCTTCAGGTCCTCGATGGTGTTCTCGTTCTTCACGTTCTTAGCCATGTGAATGGTTTCCTCTCGGTGTTTCTCGTTCAGCTGTCCGTGTTGGTTATTCGGGGCGGTCTGCTACTCGGCCGGCGACTCCTCGATGCCGGCCTGGTTCTGCTGACAGAACGACGTGTAGATGTCGAGCAGGACCCGCTTCTGCCGCTCAGAGATCGCGGTGTCGGCGTTGATCGCGTCAATCACCTGGTTCGGCTGCCCGGGCTCGAGGATTCCGGCCCGCACATAGAGCACCTCTGCGGACAACCGCAGCGCCTTGGCGATCTGGCTGAGCACCTCGGCGGAGGGTTTGCGCAGACCACGCTCGATCTGGCTGAGGTAGGGATTGCTCACCCCGGCCCGTTCGGCGAGTTGGCGCACCGACACCTCGGCGGCCTCCCGCTGCGCGCGGATGAAGCTGCCGATGTCCTGAGCGGCGTGGCTCACCACAGCGGCAAGATCTGCTTCCTGCGCCATGGCCAGCCCCTTCGCATGTACCAGTGTCGTTTGCATACAAGACACACCGTACACGGGGGTGCTAACAATTGCAAGCACCTGCTAGCGCAGGTCAGAACAATATTTGCGCAATGGTATAGATCACAAGACCGGCGAGTGCGCCGACCACGGTGCCGTTGATCCGGATGAACTGCAGGTCACGGCCGACATGCAGTTCGATACGCCGGCTCGCCTCCTGGGCGTCCCAGCGCTGGATGGTGTCGGTGATGATGGTGGTGGCCTCGCTGCCGTATTCGGTCACCAGATGCTGGGCGCCGCGCAGAATCCAGTTGTCCACCTTGTCGCGCAGTTCGGCGTCGTCGCGCAGCGACTCCCCGATCTTGACCACCGAGTCGGCGATCCGGCCGCGCAACACACTGGACGGATCGTCGACACCGTCGAGCACGAGACGCTTGAGGGTCTTCCACGCCGTCTCGGCCGCCCGGGTCACCTCGTCGCGGGCCATCAGCTGCTCCTTGACCGTCTCGGCCTTGGAGATGGTCGACGGGTCGTTCTGCAGGTCGTTGGCGAACTCGAACAGGAAGCGAGTCGCCGACCGGCGCAGTTCGTGACCCGGATCGCGCCGCACCTTGTCGGTGAAGTCCATCAGTTCGCGGTGGATCCGATCGCCCACCAACTGGTCGACGAACTTCGGCGACCAACTCGGAGAATCGCGCAGGACGACCCGCTCGATGGTGGGACCGGCGTTCAGCGCCCACTCGAAGGCACGGTCGCAGAGCAGCTGGATCAGCGCCTCCTGCCGGTTCTCCGCCAGCAACTGGCCCAGCACCCGCCCGACCGGCGGCCCCCACTGCGGCTCGGCCAACCGCTTGACGATGGTCTTGTCGATCGCGTGCTGAATGTCCTCGTCGTTGAGCAGTTCCACGGCTACCCGCAGCACCGTCGCGGTCTCGTCGGCGACGCGGGCGGCATGGACGGGCTCGGACAGCCATTTGCCCATCCGGCTGGCGATCTCGGCGTCGCGCAGCTTGGTCTCCACCACCTCCGCGGAGAGGAAGTTCTCCCGGACGAAGGAGCCCAGCCCCTCCCCCAACTGGTCTTTCTTGCGGGGAATGATCGCGGTGTGCGGAATCTTCAGGCCCAGCGGATGACGGAACAGGGCGGTAACCGCGAACCAGTCGGCCAGCGCACCCACCATGCCCGCCTCGGCCGAGGCCCCGACGTAGCCGAGCCAGGCGGGTCCGCCCTCGGCCTCCCACCACCGGGCCAGCAGGAAGACCACCGTCGCGCCGATCAGGAACCCCAGCGCGACGCCCTTCATCCGGCGCAGGTTGCGCAGCCGCTCGGCGTCGGCCTCCGGATCCGCACCGGCAAAGGATTCGGCGAGGGAGGAAACGGGTCGGGCCGGGGCATCCGGAAGCCGATGTTTGGCAGCCACGACACCATCATCCGCTATTTCCCGCCGTGCGGGCAGGACCTTCATTTCCCGCTGCGCGGGGGGACGCTTTAGTGTGACCGCCCGTCACAACTTTCCCCGGCCGCGCCGGTAGACTGCCGAACAGTGACACAGCAGATCGTTCCGGGCGCGGCCAAGACCGACGGCCGAAAGCGCCGCTGGCACCGGCACAAGGTGGAGCGGCGCACCGAGTTGGTCGACGGGGCGCTCGACGCCATCCGCCACCGCGGCCGCGATATCAGCATGGACGAGATCGCCGCGGAGATCGGGGTGTCCAAGACCGTCCTATACCGCTACTTCGTCGACAAGAACGACCTCACCACCGCGGTCATGATGCGCTTCGCGCAAACCACCCTGATCCCCAACATGGCCGCGGCGCTGTCGTCGAACCTCGACGGGTTCGACATGACCCGCGAGATCATCCGGGTCTACGTCGACACCGTGGCCGCCGAGCCGGAACCCTACCGGTTCGTGATGGCGAACTCCTCGGCTAGCAAGAACAAGGTGATCGCCGACTCCGAACAGATCATCGCCCGGATGCTGGCGGTCATGCTGCGCCGGCGCATGCAACGGGCCGGCATGGACACCCAGGGAGTCGAGCCGTGGGCCTTCCTGATCGTCGGCGGGGTCCAGCAGGCCACCCACTCGTGGATGTCCAACCCGCGGATGAGCTCCGACGAGCTGATCGACTACCTGACGATGCTGTGCTGGAGTGCCCTGTGCGGCATCGTCGAGGTGGGCGGTTCCCTGGACCGGTTCAGGTCGCAGCCGCATCCGTCGCCGGTTCTGCCGGAATCCGAGACAAAACCCGGCACCTAGTCGGGCTCGGTCCCTAGTCTTCGGCTATGGCCGATCCCTCGAAGCTGTGGACACACCATCCCTCCGAGGTGCTCCGGTTCCGCCCCGGAGATCGGGTCGAGGACGTCGACACCAACTCCAGCCCAGGGTTCAGCGGCAAGCGCGAGGACGCCGAGACGGTGCTGGCCGAGCGCAGCGGGCGTTTCGCCGAACTTCAGGAGATGCTGTACGCCAACGGCAAGGAGGGCGACCACCGCTCCCTGCTGTTGGTGTTGCAGGGCATGGACACCGCCGGCAAGGGCGGCATCGTCACGCACGTGGTCGGCGCGGGCAATCCGATGGGCATCCGGTACACCAGCTTCGGCAAGCCCACCCCCGAGGAGCGGTCCCACCACTTTCTGTGGCGGATCAACAAGGCGCTGCCGCCGGCCGGGCACATCGGCGTCTTCGACCGGTCCCACTACGAGGATGTTCTGGTGGTGCGGGTGCACCAACTCGTGCC
>JAGQTQ010000113.1:0-2422 GCA_020438905.1 Mycobacterium sp. | reverse complement strand
ACACCTTCGAGAAAGAGCTCATCGAATCCGGGACCACCGTGGTCAAGGCGGCCATGTTCGTCTCCCTCGACGAGCAGAAGCGACGCCTGGCCGAACGGCTGGACCGGCCCGAGAAGTATTGGAAGTACAACCCGGGCGACCTCGATGAACGCAAGCTGTGGCCGGCCTACCAGGAGGCCTATCAGGTGATGCTGGACCGGACCGCGACCGACGACGCACCCTGGTTCGCGGTGCCGTGCGACAAGAAGTGGTACGCGCGGCTGGCGATCACCGAACTGCTCATCGAGGCGCTGACGCGGATGAACATGTCGTGGCCGCCGGCCGACTTCGACGTCGAAGCCGAGAAGAGACGTCTCGCGCAGGCCTGAACGCCTCGGGAGGTCAGCCCTTGACGAGAGTGAACTGCCCGATGTTGGTGATACCGCGGCGGAAGAAGTCCGCACAGCCGGTGAGGTACTTCATGTAGCGGTCGTAGACCTCTTGGTTGGTGATCGCGATGGCCTGATCGCGGTTCGCCTGCAGGTTGTGCGACCACATGTCCAGGGTGCGCGCGTAGTGCTGCTGCAGCAGGTGCACCCGTTCCAGGGTGAAGCCGGACCCCTCGGCGAGCTGCTCGATGTCCTCCACCGCGGGCAGTTGCCCGCCCGGGAAGATCTCGGTGCCGATGAAGCGCATGAACTTCAGATCGCTGAGGGTGAGCTTGATGCCGTTGTCGCGGAAGAACTTCTGGGTGTGCGCCAGGATGGTGTGCAGCAGCATCCGGCCGTCGCTGGGCAGGATCTTGTAGGCCCGATCGAAGAACAGCGGGTAGCGCTCGGCCTTGAACGCCTCGAACGCGCCGATGCTGACGATGCGGTCGACGGGCTGGTCGAACTCCTCCCAGCCCTGCAGGCGCACCTCGATCGAGCGGTCACTGTCCAGCTTGGCCAGCCGCTGGCGGGCGAACTCCGACTGTGCCTTGCTCAGCGTGATGCCGATGACGTTGACGTCGTATTTCTGCACCGCCAGTTCCAGGCACCCGCCCCAGCCGCAGCCGACGTCGAGCAGGGTCATGCCCGGCTCGAGGTTGAGTTTGCCCAGGGCCAGGTCGAACTTGGCGACCTGGGACTCCTCGAGGTTCATGTCGTCGCGCTCGTAGTAACCACAGGTGTAGCCCATGGTGGGCCCGAGGAACAGCGCGAAGAAGTCGTTGGAGACGTCGTAGATGGACTGGGATTCCTCGTAGTACGGAGTGAGATCCGTCTCGACGTTGGACATTTACCCGCTACCCTTCCGAAACTTCCTCGGTCAGCCTAGCCAATGGCGGCACCGATTGCCTAAACGCTTTGCTCAGTAGGTGTAGAAGCCGTGACGCGTTTTCTTGCCCAGCCGCCCTGCCTCCACCATGCGCAGCAGCAGCGGCGGCGGGCCGTAGTGCGGCTCCTTGAACTCCTCGAACATCTTGTCGGCGATCAGCTTCAAGGTGTCCAGGCCGATGAGGTCGGACAGCCGCAGTGGGCCCATCGGGTGGGAGAGTCCCGCGACCACGGCCTTGTCCACGTCCTCGACGGTGGCGGTCCCGGACTCAACCATCCGGATGGCCGAGAGGAGGTACGGGACCAGCAAGGCGTTGACCACGAACCCCGAGCGGTCGGTGCACCGGACCACCTGCTTGCCCAGCACGTTCGCGGCGAAGTTCTCGGTCCGGTCGGCGGCGATATCGCTGGTCGCCAGGGTGGTGACCAGCTCGACCAGCGGCAGCACCGGGACGGGGTTGAAGAAGTGCAGGCCCAGAACCCGGCCGGGGTTGCGGGTGGCCGCGCCGAGTTTCATGACCGGGATGCTCGAGGTGTTCGACGCCAGCACGGCGTTGGGGTCGGTGATGATCTCATCGAGCTGGCGGAAGATGCCGGCCTTGATCTTCTCGTCCTCGATCACCGCCTCGATGACCAGCTGGCGATCCGCCAGCTCCGACAGCGTGGTGGTGAAGGCCAGATTGTCCACCGCCGCGTCCCGCTCGCGCTCGGTGATCTTGCCGGCGCTCACCCCGCGCTCCAGCGACTTGACGATCCGCTCGCGGCCCGCGGCGACGAGGGCGTCGGTGGTCTCGAAGACCGTGACGTCGACACCGGCCCGCGCGCACACCTCGGCGATACCGCCGCCCATCTGGCCGGCACCGATCACTCCGACCCGCTCAATCGCAAGTGTCATCGTTTCTTCCTCACTTCTAACCGCACCCACTCCCTACAGCGAGCAGACGCAAACTTCCCCGAAAAACGGCTCATACGGGGACGTTTGCGTCTGCTCGGCGGGGTGGATCAGTGGAACTGGCCCTCTTCGGTCGAACCCGACAGAGCGGTGGTCGACGAGTGCGGATCCACGGTGGTGGCGATCTTGTCGAAGTAGCCGGCACCGACTTCGCGCTGGTGCTTGGTGGCGGTGT
>JAGQTQ010000112.1 GCA_020438905.1 Mycobacterium sp. | reverse complement strand
CCAGTGCGCGCAGTTCGGGCAGCACCATGGCGCTCAGTGACCCGCCGGAGCCCTTCGAGTTTGCCGCGCCGTCGGCGGGGCTTTGCGGATTCACGGCCACCGCGGTACGCGGAGTGCGATCGTCAGCCGTGATGAGGTCCGTATCGGTCACGGATTTCCTTTCCTCCCCCGCTGCTCAACTTGCGGGGTTACTGGCGTTCAGCCCATTGACTGAACGCGAAGTCTCACCGTCATCGGTGCCAGCGTTTGCCGGGATGGGCGGCCGATAGGCCTACCCCCAGGCCACTGGATTACACGCTCAAAGATTTGGTGATCGTCCTAATGTCGGCGCAGAAACTACGCTGCAGTTGCGGGACGCCCACGAGGATAGTCCCCGCAGCGCCCGGTGGCAAGAACGACTCACCCACGACTCGCCGGGACGCCGGAATTCCAGCGAACCGGTGCACCGACCGCCATCTCGGCGACGGCGAATCCGTGGGCGCGCCCGAACTCGATCACCTCGGCCGGCAGGTCGGCGCCATCGGTCAGTGCCAGCACCGACGGGCCGGCGCCCGAAAGCACCGCCGCCACCCCGTTTCGGCGCATCAACTGCATGAATTCCGCCGAGGCGGGCATCGCCGCGGCGCGCTGCCGCTGGTGCAGCGCGTCCTCGGTGGCCGCCATCAGCAAGTCCGGTCGTTGGGTGAGTGCCAGCACCAGCAACGCCGCGCGGCTGAGGTTGAACCGGGCGTCGCGATGGCTGACCTCGGTCGGCAACACCGCGCGGGTCTCGGCGGTGGAGGACCGGACCGCGGGGATTCCGGGAAACAGGCGGATATCGGGGTGCAAACCCATCTGCGCGGCGAAGTAGCCCAGCGCACGGCCATCGGGACCGGCCTGGGCCTCGGTCCAGGACACCACCGCCCCGCCGAGAACCGAGGCCGACGCGTTGTCGGGGTGACCTTCGAACTCCCCGGACAGCTGGATCAGCTGTGCAGCCGTCAGGGTTTCCAAATCCACTTGCGCCGCAAGGCCGTTGGCGACCGCAAGCCCTCCGACGACGGCCGAGGCCGAGGAGCCCAGACCCCGCGAGTGCGGAATCGCGTTGCGGCAGCGGACGATCAGGCCCGGCACGTCGGCCCCGAGGGCTTCCAGCCCGCGTCGGATCGCTCGCACCACGAGGTTGTCGGGGCTTCCCGAAACCTCCCCGGCCCCCTGCCCCTCCACCTCGACGACCAGTCCGGCGGGAGTCGTCTCGACCTCGATGTCGTCATAGAGGCCCAACGCCAGACCCAGGCTGTCGAATCCGGGACCCAGATTGGCACTGGAGGCCGCCACCGCGGCGCTGGCCGCCAGTCCGGGCGGCAGGGTCAGGGTCACCGGCACACCACCCGTCTCAGCCCAGCCCCAGCGCTGCCACCACCGCGGCCGGGTCGACCGGAAGCGGGGTGACCTGCGGCACGTCCCGCAGGGCGGTGTCGGGGTCCTTCAGCCCATGCCCGGTGACCGTGCAGACCACTGTCGAGCCGGGCTTGACCCAGCCGTCCTCGACGGCCTTGAGCAGGCCGGCCACACTGGCCGCCGAAGCGGGCTCGACGAAGACGCCCTCGTCTCGGGCGACGAGGTGGTACGCGGCCAGCAGCTCATCGTCGGTGGCGGCCAGGAACCTGCCGCCGGACTCCTCCCGCGCGGCGACCGCTCCGTCCCAGGAGGCCGGCGAGCCGATCCGGATCGCGGTGGCCAGGGTTTCGGGGTGGCTGACCGGGTGACCCAGCACCAACGGCGCGGCCCCGGCGGCCTGGGTGCCCAGCATCCGCGGAAGCCGGTCGCTGAGCCCGGCGCGGTGGTACTCGGTGTAGCCCTTCCAATAGGCGGTGATGTTGCCGGCGTTGCCCACTGGTAGCGCGTGGACGTCCGGCGCGGTCCCGAGCGCGTCGACGATCTCGAAAGCGGCGGTTTTCTGCCCCTCGATGCGCACCGGGTTGACGCTGTTGACCAGCGAGATGGTCGGGTAGTCGGCGGTCAGCTTGCGGGCCAGCTCCAGGCAGTCGTCGAAGTTGCCGTCGATCTGAATGATCTTGGCGCCGTGCATGACCGCCTGGGCGAGCTTGCCCATGGCGATCTTGCCCTGCGGGATCAGCACCGCGCAGGTGATGCCCGCCCGGGCTGCGTAGGCCGCCGCGGAGGCCGAGGTGTTGCCGGTCGAGGCGCACAGCACCGCCTGCTGCCCCTTGGCCACCGCTTCGGTGACCGCCATGGTCATCCCGCGGTCCTTGAACGAGCCGGTGGGGTTGAGGCCCTCCACCTTGAGGTGGACCGTGCAACCGGTGCGCTCGGACAACCGGGGCGCCGACACCAGCGGGGTGCCGCCCTCCAGCAGGGTGACCGGTGTCCATCCCGCCGCCGCGGGAAGCCGGTCACGGTAGGCCTCGATCAGCCCGGGCCACGGGGTGTGCACCCGTGCCGTGGCCGCATTGGTGCTCATTCGCTGGTTCCCTCCAGACGCAGCACGCTGTCGACGGCGTCGACGGCATCGAGTTCGGCCAGTGCGGCAACGGTCTCCGACAGTGCCGAGTCGGTGGCACGGTGGGTGACCACGTCGATCCGCGCGCCGGACGGCTGGCCGGTGCCCTCTTCGACGATCCCCTTCTGGCGAACCTCGGCGATGCTGACCTCGCGCTTGCCGAATTCGGTTGCCACCGAAGCCAATACACCGGGGCGGTCTTTGACCGTCATGCTCACGTAGTAGCGGGTGGGGATGATGCCCACCGGCGCGATCGGCAACTGCGCGTACTTGGACTCGCGCGGGCCGCGACCCCCCTGGACCCGGTTGCGCGCCGCCATCACCACATCGCCCATCACCGCCGAGGCGGTCGGATCGCCACCGGCACCCTGGCCGTAGAACATCAGCCGCCCGGCCGCCTCGGCCTCGACCACAACGGCGTTGAAGGCCCCGTTGACGGTGGCCAGGGGATGATCCATCGGAACCAGTGCCGGATAGACACGTGCCGAAACCCGTTGCTGCCCATCGGCGGTGATGCGCTCGCAGATCGCCAGCAGTTTGATCGTGCAGCCCAGCGCCCGGGCGGCTTCGAAGTCCGCGGGGCTGACCTTGGTGATGCCCTCGCGGTACACGTCGTCGGCGGTGACCCGGGTGTGGAAGGCGATCGAGGCCAGAATCGCGGCCTTGGCCGCTGCGTCGTAACCCTCAACGTCGGCGGTGGGATCGGCCTCGGCGTAACCGAGTGCGCTCGCATCGGCCAAAGCACTGGCGTAATCGGCTCCGGTGGAGGCCATCTCGGAAAGGATGTAGTTGGTCGTCCCGTTGACGATTCCGGCCACCCGCAGCACGGTGTCGCCGGCCAGCGACTGCGTCAGCGGTCGGATCACCGGGATGGCGCCGGCTACGGCGGCCTCGAAGTAGAGGTCCACGTGCGCCCGTTCGGCGGCTTGGGCCAACTCGCCGGTGGACTGGGCCAGCAGTGCCTTGTTGGCGGTCACCACCGATTTGCCGTGTTCGAGGGCGGTGAGGATGGCTTTACGAGCCGGTTCGACCGGACCCATCAACTCCACCACGATGTCGACGTCCTCGCGTGAGACCAGGGCCTCGACATTGTCGGTCAGCATCTCGACCGGAACTCCCCGGTCGGCGGACACCCGCCGCACCGCGACACCGCGCAATTTCAGCGGAGCACCGATGCGGGC
>JAGQTQ010000018.1:19540-25460 GCA_020438905.1 Mycobacterium sp. | reverse complement strand
TCGGCGAGCATCTTCTCCCCGCGCTCCACCCCGCGCACCAGGCTGACCACCGAGCGGTCGGCCTGGTACTGGGCGAAGGAGCGCTCCAGCAGCCGGCGGGCGGCCGCCGGAGTCAGCTGGCTGACCAGGTTGATCGTCATGTTGTAGGAAGGGGCGAACGAACTGCGCAACGGGAAGGTTCGGGTCGAGGCCAGACCGGCGATCTCGGTCGGCTCCGCGGTGGAGTCCTGCGGATTCCACAGCACCACCGCGTGGCCCTCGACGTCGATACCGCGGCGCCCGGCCCGACCGGTCAGCTGGGTGTACTCCCCCGGGGTCAACGGCAGGTGCTGTTCGCCGTTGAACTTGACCAGCTTCTCCAGGACCACCGTGCGGGCCGGCATGTTGATGCCCAGCGCCAGGGTCTCGGTCGCGAAGACGGCCTTGATCAGACCCGCGGTGAACAGTTCCTCGACGGTGTGGCGGAAGATCGGCAGCATTCCGGCGTGGTGGGCGGCCAGCCCCCGCAGCAGCCCTTCGCGCCACTCGTAATAGTCGAGGACCGCCAAGTCGGCGTCGGCCAGATCGGCGCACCGGCGGTCGATCACCTCGGCGATGCGGGCGCGGTCGGCGTCGGTGGTCAGCCGCAAGGGGCTGCGCAGGCACTGTTTGACCGCGGCTTCGCAGCCGGCCCGCGAGAAGATGAAGGTGATGGCCGGCAGCAGCCCCTCGCGGTCCAGCGTGGCGATGACGTCGGGACGCGACGGCGGGCGATACAGACCTGGCCCGCCGGGTCGGCCCGGACCGCGCCGTCGCGGCTGCCAATCGACCAGCCTGTCGGCCTCGCGGCGATGGGCGATGTGACGGACCAGTTCGGGGTCCACCCGGTGCCGTCCACCCGCCCCCTCGACACCGCGGTCGTAGTCGAACAGGTCGAAGAGTCGCTTGCCCACCAGCACGTGCTGCCACAGCGGCACCGGGCGGTGCTCGTCGACCACCACGGTGGTGTCACCGCGCACCGTCTTGATCCAGCCGCCGAACTCCTCGGCGTTGCTGACCGTCGCCGAGAGGCTGACCAGGCGGACCTGTTCGGGCAGATGCAGGATGACCTCCTCCCACACCGCGCCGCGCATCCGGTCGGCCAGGAAGTGGACCTCGTCCATCACTACGTGGGAAAGCCCGTGCAGGGCGTCGGAACCCGCGTAGAGCATGTTGCGCAACACCTCGGTGGTCATCACCACCACCGGCGCGTCGCCGTTGATCGACTGGTCGCCGGTGAGCAGCCCGATCCGCTCAGCCCCGTACCGGCGCACCAGGTCGTTGTGTTTCTGGTTGCTCAACGCCTTGATCGGCGTGGTGTAGAAGCACTTCTGTCCCGCCGCGAGCGCCAGGTGGACCGCGAACTCACCCACCACGGTCTTGCCCGCACCGGTCGGCGCGCACACCAGCACGCCGTGACCGCGTTCCAGGGCCGCACACGCCCGCTCCTGGAAGGGATCGAGCCGGAAGGTCAGTTGTCCGGCGAAATCGGCCAACTGCGAGTCGGCCTCAGGTGACCTGGTCATATCCGGTGTCATGCTCGGAGCCGGTCCGTGCCGGCGCGGGAACCGGGGCCGCTGGTTCGATCGGCGCGGCCTGGTCGTCGGGAATCTCGACCCGCGCCTCCCGTTTGGCCTTGCGGCGGTCGTGCAGGCGGGCGATCTGGATGGCGAACTCGAGCAGCAACGTCAGCGCCAATCCGAGCGCGAGCATCGAGAACGGATCGGATCCGGGCGTGGCGACCGCGGCGAAGGCGAAAACCCCGAAGATCAGGCCGCGTCGCCACGCCTTGAGCTTCTCGTAACTGAGCACCCCGACGACGTTGAGCATGACGATCAGCAGGGGGAACTCGAAGCCCACGCCGAACACCAGCAGCAGGTTGACCAGGAAGCCGAAGTAGCGCTCGCCGGAGAGGGCGGTGACCTGCACGTCGCTGCCGACGGTGAGCAGGAAGTGCAGGGCCTTGGCCAGCACCACATAGGCCAGGATCGCGCCGGCGACGAACAGCCCGGCGCCCGCTACGACGAAGACCGCGGCGAAGCGCCGCTCGTTGCGGTAGAGGCCCGGGGTGATGAAGGCCCACAGCTGGTGCAGCCAGATCGGGCAGGCCAGCACGATCCCGGCGGTCAGACCGACCTTGAGGCGGAGCATGAACTGGTCGAACGGTGCGGTGGCCAGCAGCCGGCATCCCCCGTCGGGGGTGATCTCCGCCCGCGCGGAGGACGGCAGCGCGCAATACGGGTGGCGCAGCCACTCGCCGAGACTTTCCACTCCGAAGAACGAATGGGTGTACCAGATGAAGCCGATGACGGTGGTCAGCGCGACCGCGCCCACCGAGATCAGCAGCCGGGTTCGCAACTCCCGCACATGGTCGACCAGCGACATGGTGCCGTCCGGGTTGACCCGGCTGCGCCGCTGGCGCGGGTCGAGACGGGACAGGAACTTGGGCGTGCGCACGGTCTTCTACCTAGCGGCGCCCGAGCGCCGTTGTGTGCTTGCCGGCTCAGGCCGGGCGGGTGTCGGTCGGGTTGGGCGCCGGAGCATCGACCCGCTCGGAGTGAAGGGGCGTAGGTGCCGGGGCGGCTTGCGCGGCCGGCGGCTGCGGAATGACCGGGGTGGCGGGCTTCTGCTCGGCCTGTAACTCCTTGACCTCGGACTTGAAGATTCGCATCGACTTGCCCAGCGACCGCGCGGCGTCCGGGAGCCGCTTGGACCCGAACAGAATGACGACCACGATCAGCAGGATTACCCAGTGCCACGGTTGCAGAGCACCCATTCGCTCACCTCCAGACGTTGACCTGATGCTACCCGGCCCCGCCACTGGCGGGCGCCGCGACTCAGCTGTCGAGGGCCGCGTAGGCCTCGAGTGCCTCTGCTGCGGCCCGGCGGACCTGCCGGGCCAGCGAGTCCGGCGCCAGCACTTCGACGTCGGCGCCCAGGCCGAGCAGCTGGCGGGCCATCCACTCCTCGGCCGCGTAGGTCATCTCCGCCTCGCAGTAGCCGTCCGGCAGTTCCCGAAGCACCCGCATCGGGAAGTACTCGAGCACCCAGGCGGAACCCGGGGCGATCCGCACGGTGGCCGACGGCAGCGACGGGTCGGCGTCGAAGATCGCGGTGTGCGCCGGGGCCTCGGATGCAGGCCGCGGCGGCGACGACGGTTGGTCGAGCACCGTTGCCTCGACGATGCGGTCGAAACGAAACAACCGCACGCCCTCGGCCTCCCGGCACCAAGCCTCCAGGTAACTGTGTTCTCCGACCAGCACCACCCGGATCGGGTCGACCACCCGCGCCGAGATGGTGTCGCGGGACGCCGAGTAGTACTCGATGGAGACCGCCCGGCCTTCGCGGACCGCTTCGCGCACCGCCGCGGCCGCCTCGGCCTCGATCGGAGCGGGCTCGTCCTCGGCGGCCACCTCGAGGTCGCCGACGATGGTCCCGGCGGCCGCTTCGATCTTGGCTATCGCGCGGCGGGCCGCCGCGGGGTCGACCACGCCGGGGATGTCGGCCAGCGCCCGCAGCGCCACCAGCAGGGCCGTCGCCTCAGTGGAGGTCAGTCGCAGCGGCTCGTCCATGCCGGCCGAAAAGGTAACGGTGATCGTGTCGCCGGACAGTTCGAAGTCGATCAGGTCGCCGGGGCTGTAACCGGGCAGTCCGCAGATCCACAGTTGGCTGATGTCCTGGCGCAACTGCTTGACGCTGACGCCGAGGTCGGCGGCGGCCTCGGCGTAGGTGATCCGAGGATTGGCCTGGAAGTACGGCACCATGTTGAGCAGCCTCACCAGGCGGACGGCGACCGGTGTCATGAGGTCGGTCATCGGTCCTCCCGCGCCTGTGCGGTCAACCGGGCCAGGACATCCTCGCGCAGGGAGGCCGGCTCGAGCACGAGCGCGTCGGCGCCGTATCCGGCCGCTTCACGGGCGAGCCAGTCCATCGCATCCACCTCGAGCTCGACCACGTCGCCGTCGCGGCCCCCGATCACCCGCCGGTCCACGACCCGTCCGGCCCGGCGCAGGGCGGTGCCGCGACCCGAGGCGACCCAGATCGTCGCCTGCCCCCCGCGGATCGCTCCACCGATCGCCCGTTCAACGAGCGCCCGCAGATCCACGCCATCGGGGCGCGTCACCTCTCCGGGCGGCCCGTCGGCCTGCACATCGACGATCCGGGACAGCCGGAACGTGCGGGTGTCCTCGCGGTCGCGGTCGTAGCCCACCAGGTACCAGCGGCCGCGGGCGGTGACGACCCCCCAGGGTTCGACGTCGCGCACCAGGTAGGCGCCGACCGGGGTGGGGCGATGTTTGAACCGCACCGCCCGGCGGGTGTCGATGGCCGAGAGCAACGTTCCCAGCACGGCATCCGAGCCCCGCAGACCGGCCGGCCCCGCACCGGTTGTGATCGTCACCTCCTCGACCGGGTCGACGTCGACCCCGGCGGCCCTAAGCTTGAGCAGCGCGTTCTGAGCGACCCTGATCCGCTCCGGGGACTCCCAGAGCTTGGTCGCCACGCCCACGGCGGCCGCCTCCGCCGGGGTCAGGTCGATGTCGGGAAGTGCGTAGGCATCACGTTTGATGCGGTAGCCCTCGGTCGGCTCGAACGCCGACGACCTCCCGGTCTCCAGCGGGATCCCCAGGTCGCGCAGTTCGCCCTTGTCCCGTTCGAACATCCGGGAGAACGCCTCATCGGTGGGGCACTGCCCATAGCCGATGACATTGGCCCGGATCCGCTCGGCGGTCAGGTACCCGCTGGTGGACAGCAGGGCGATGACGAGATTCATCATCCGCTCGACTTTGCCGATCTTGGTGGGCGCCACGCTGGCCAACATTAGCGGCAGAAGTGCCCGCCCCACTGCAGTCACATGCGGTGCACGTCATATCCCGTGCACGTCACATGCTGGCGATGAGCCGATTCACCCGCTCGTCGGTGGACCGGAACGGGTCCTTGCACAACACGGTGCGCTGCGCCTGGTCGTTGAGCTTGAGGTGCACCCAGTCGACGGTGAAGTCCCGCCCGGCCTCCTGGGCCGCGCTGATGAACTCCCCGCGCAGTTTGGCCCGGGTGGTCTGCGGCGGGGTGTTGACGGCCGCGTCGATCTCCTCGTCGGTGGTGACCCGGGCCGCCAGACCCTTTCGCTGCAGCAGGTCGAACACGCCGCGACCGCGTTTGATGTCGTGGTAGGCCAGGTCCAACTGGCTGATCTTGGGGTGGGACAGCTCCATTGAGTAGCGGTCCTGGTAACGCTGGAACAGCTTGCGTTTGATCACCCAGTCGATCTCGGTGTCGACCTTCGCGAAGTCCTGGCTCTCCACCGCGTCGAGCTGGCGGCCCCAGAGGTCGACGACCTGCTCGAGTTGGGTGTTGGGCTCGCGGGACTGCAGATAGTCCACCGCCCGGGAGTGGTACTCGCGCTGGATGTCCAGGGCGCTGGCCTGCCGGCCGCCGGCCAGCCGCACCGGCCTGCGGCCGGTGAGGTCGTGGCTGACCTCGCGGATGGCTCGAATCGGGTTGTCCAGGGAGAAGTCGCGGAACGGCACGCCCGCCTCGATCATCTCCAGCACCAGCGCGGCGGAACCGACCTTGAGCATGGTCGTGGTCTCGCTCATGTTGGAGTCGCCGACGATCACGTGCAGCCGGCGGTACTTCTCGGCATCGGCGTGCGGCTCGTCGCGGGTGTTGATGATCGGGCGCGACCGGGTGGTGGCGCTGGAAACCCCCTCCCAGATGTGCTCGGCACGCTGGGACAGGCAGAACGTCGCGGCCTTCGGGGTCTGCAGGACCTTGCCGGCACCGCAGATCAGCTGACGGGTGACCAGGAACGGCAGCAGCACATCGGAGATGCGGGAGAACTCGCCGGCCCGAACGATCAGGTAGTTCTCGTGGCAACCGTAGGAGTTGCCGGCCGAGTCGG
>JAGQTQ010000018.1:0-19526 GCA_020438905.1 Mycobacterium sp. | reverse complement strand
TGAACAGGTAGATGTCCCCGCCGATACCCTCGTCGGCCAGCCGCTGCTCGGCGTCGATCAGCAGGTCCTCCAGCACCCGCTCGCCGGCCCGGTCGTGGGTGACGAGCTGGGCCAGGTTGTCACATTCGGCGGTGGCGTACTCCGGGTGGGAGCCGACGTCGAGGTAGAGCCGCGCACCGTTGCGAAGGAACACGTTGGAACTGCGGCCCCATGACACCACGCGGCGGAACAGGTAGCGGGCGACTTCGTCGGGGCTGAGCCGACGGTGCCCGTGGAAGGTGCAGGTGACACCGAACTCGGTCTCGATGCCCATGATTCTGCGCTGCACGCAGACGAGCCTACTGGTTGCCACCGGCGCCCGGCGGGCATGCCGACCCTAATTTCGCAGCCGCCGCCGGTGGCGGCGGTCCGGATAGCAACCCCGACGAGACCGGGCAGCGGGTAGCGAGCAAAGGTCTGTCATTCGGCGTGGTCTTTACTCCGCTGCGCTCGGAGTTCATTAGGCTGGCGCGTGTGACTCCGATGACCCTCGGCCGCAAGATCTGGATTGCGCTGGGCGTGCTTTCCGCTGTTGTCGTGGTGTTTCTCAGCTGGCGGGTTCCGGAGCCGGAGTCGCCCCGCACCGCACCCGTGCAGAGGATCGACAACCTCTCCCACATGAAACCCGCGCCCCGGGAACTGGTGGCACCGCCGCCGAACTACGGCGCTCGCTGAAACTCAGGTTTCCGGGTCCCCGACCGACGGCCCTTCAGCAACGGCCTCGGGCTCGGCACCGGGCAGTACCGCCGCCAGTGCCGCGCCGGTGATGCGCCGGAACGCCCGGCGCGGCCGGCCGGCATCGAGAATCGCGACCTCCAGGGTCGACGGCCCCAGCACCCGCGGCTCGGCGGCCGGAGTGGCCCCGCCGGACGTCGACGCGATACCCGTCCGCAACGCCTCGACGGAGATCCGGACGGCCTCCTCCAACGGGGCGTTCTCCGAGTAGGAGTCCTTGAGCGCACTGATGATCGGTTCGGTGGTTCCGCCCATCACCACGAATTGCGGCTCGTCGGCGATGGATCCGTCGTAGGTGATCCGGTAGAGCTCCGGCGGCTTGTTCTCCCCGTAGTGGGCGACCTCGGCGACGCAGAGCTCGACCTCGTACGGCTTGGCCTGCTCGGTGAAGATCGTGCCGAGGGTCTGGGCATAGACGTTGGCCAGCTGCCGCCCGGTCACGTCGCGGCGGTCGTAGGCGTAGCCCCGGGTGTCGGCGTACTGGATGCCGCCGCGGCGCAGGCTGTCGAACTCGTTGAAGCGGCCGACCGCCGCGAACCCGACCCGATCGTAGATCTCGCTGACCTTCTGCAATGAGCGCGACGGGTTCTCGGCGACGAAAAGCACGCCCTCGGAGTAGGCCAGGGCCACGACGCTGCGGCCGCGGGCGATGCCCTTGCGCGCGAGCTCGGAACGCTCGCGCATCGCCTGTTCCGGCGAGATGAAATAGGGAAAGCTCACGAATCAGCCCTGGGTGCTTGATTGCTCGGCCCGCGGCCCGGGCCGAACTCGTCAGTGCGCGAACGGATTTCGATGACCTCCCGGGCCAGGCGCGCGATGCGCTCTTCAGCGACTTCGTGGGCGCCGTCGGCTTCGATGACCACCGCGGTCGGATAGATGCCGCGCACCAGGTCGGGTCCGCCGGTGGCGGAGTCGTCGTCGGCCGCGTCATAGAGCGCCTCGACGGCCACCTTCAGCGCCGAATCGGCGTCGCCGACCCCGGGATACAACTTCTTCATCGAGGCCTTGGCGAACAACGAACCGGAGCCGACCGCCTGGTAGCCCTCGTCCTCGACATGCCAACCGCCTGCGGCGTCGAAGGAGACGATGCGGCCGGCGGCCTCCGGATCGGGGTCGTCGCGGTCGAAACCTACCAGCAGGGGCAGCGCGACGAATCCCTGCAGCGCGGCGCCGAGATTGCCGCGCACCATGATCGCCAGCCGGTTGACCTTTCCGGGGAACGTCATCGCCACGCCCTCGAGCTTTTCGTAGTGCTCGAGTTCCACCGCGTACAACCGAGCGAACTCGACCGCCAACGCCGCCGTTCCGGCGATACCGGTGGCGGTGTAGTCATCGGTGATGTAGACCTTCTGCACGTCGCGCCCGGCGATCATATTGCCCTGGGTGGAGCGCCGGTCCCCGGCGATCAGAACGCCGCCCGGATAGCGCAACGCGACGATGGTGGTCCCGTGCGGCAGCGCGTCACCGGCCGCCGCTCCCGCGACACCGGTTCCCGGCGTGGGCAGCAGTTCAGGCGCCTGCCGGCGCAGGAACTCCGAGAACGAGGACAGGTCGACGACGTGGGCCGGACTGGTCAGTGGCGGGTTGGCGGTGAGGCGCTGAAGAGAAGGCGGTTGCAGGGAAGACGGTTGCTGGGAAAACCAGGTCACTGTCCGCCCTTTTGAACGTATGCCCGCACGAAGTCCTCGGCGTTCTCCTCGAGCACATCGTCGATCTCATCGAGCAGGTCGTCGGTCTCGGCGGCAAGTTTCTCGCGACGCTCCTGACCGCCGGCGCCGTTACCGGTGGGGTCGTCGTCCTCGCCGCCACCGCCGCCGCGTTTGGTTTGCTCCTGAGCCATCGCTGCCTCCTGCTCTCATCGGGGGCCGTGTTTTCGACAACGACTGTGTTTCGTCAACGGGCGAGCCACCGGCCTCCACAGTACCGTCCGACCCCCGCCCGATCGTCCCTAACCGTCCTCAGTTCGTGAGTTGATCCACCAGTTCCGCGGCACTGTCCACCGAGTCCAGCAGCTCCCCGACGTGAGCCTTGCTGCCCCGCAGCGGTTCCAGCGTGGGGATCCGGACCAGCGAGTCCCCGCCGAGGTCGAAGATGACCGAATCCCAACTCGCCGCGGCGATGTCCGCACCGAACCGGCGCAGGCACTCGCCGCGGAAATAGGCCCGGGTGTCGGTCGGCGGGTTGTCGACGGCATCGAGCACCTGCTGCTCGGTCACCAACCGTTTCATCGACCCGCGCGCGACCAGCCTGTTGTACAGCCCCTTGTCCAGCCGGACGTCGGAATACTGCAGGTCGACCAACTGCAGACGGGGAGCCGACCAGCTCAGGTTCTCCCGATTCCGGAAACCGTCGAGCAGCCGCAGTTTGGCCGGCCAGTCCAGCAACTCAGCGCATTCCATCGGATCGCGCTCCAGCAAATCCAGGACGTGCGCCCAGGTTTCGACGACGTGGGACGCGCGCGGATCGGCGTCCCGGGCCTCGACCAGTTTGGCCACCCGGTCGAGATAGATCCGCTGCAGCGCCAGTGCGGTCAGTTCGCGGCCATCGGCCAGCGCCACCGTCGCGCGCAGCGAGGGGTCGCGGCTGATGACGTGAACGGCGTGAACCGGCCGGGCCAGCGTGAGATCGCCGAGGTCGATACCGTGCTGGAGCCCTTCCTCGATGAGGTCGAGCACCAGGGCGGTGGTGCCCACTTTCAGATAGGTCGAGGTCTCGGCCAGGTTCGCGTCACCGATGATGACATGCAGCCGGCGGTATTTGTCGGCGTCGGCGTGCGGTTCGTCGCGGGTGTTGATGATGCCGCGTTTGAGCGTGGTCTCCAGACCCACTTCGACCTCGATGTAGTCGGCCCGCTGGGACAGCTGGAAGCCCGGCTCGTCGCCGGAGGGACCAATGCCGACACGGCCGGAACCGGTCACGACCTGGCGGGACACCATGAACGGGGTCAGGCCCGCGATGACGGCCGTGAAAGGGGTCTGCCGGCTCATCAGGTAGTTCTCGTGGGTGCCGTAGGAGGCGCCCTTACCGTCGACGTTGTTCTTGTACAGCTGCAGTTTGGCCGCCCCGGGAACGCTGGCGACGTGGCGGGCGGCGGCCTCCATCACCCGTTCGCCGGCCTTGTCCCAGATCACCGCATCCATTGGGTCGGTGACCTCGGGCGCGGAGTATTCCGGGTGGGCGTGGTCGACGTAGAGACGCGCGCCGTTGGTCAGGATCATGTTGGCCGCGCCGACCTCGTCGGCGTCCACCACCGGAGGCGGCCCCGAGGCCCGGCTCAGGTCGAATCCTCGGGCATCGCGCAACGGCGACTCCACCTCGTAGTCCCAGCGGGTGCGCTTGGCCCGCTGGATACCGGCGGCCGCCGCATAGGCCAGTACCGCCTGGGTCGAGGTCAGGATCGGGTTGGCGGTCGGGTCCGAGGGAGAGGAGATTCCGTATTCCACCTCGGTGCCGATGATCCGCTGCATGCGGCTAAGAGTAGCCGGGGTCCACGACGCCCATCGACAGCCCGGGTGTCGCACGACGCCCTTGCAAAACCGGCGCCGGGCGCTGGTCGCCCGACCGTGGGCCGTCCCGCACACGCGGCTTTGGCGGGGGTGGCCGCGGTCGATGCGGATCGGGAATCTGGCACCCCCTGCGGCGTAGGGTGATCCCCGTGGCCGCTGCAAATGATGTCTTCGGGAAGCGCTACGGCGAGGTGCTGTTGGTCCGGATGGGCGATTCAGGTCCGGAGGCAGAGGTCTACAACACTTTTCCGCTCAACGACTGCCCCGCCGAATTGTGGGACGTTCTCGACGCCAAGACCCTGGCCGAGGAACACGGCGTGGCCGCCGCTCTGCTCAACGGCCCGCGCTACTGGCTGATGAGCGGTGTGGAGAAGGTTGCCGGGGCCGATCAGGAGACCGCCTGCTTCGGCGGGATCGACATGATCCGGCAGGCGACGGTGAAACTGTCGTCGATGAACCCGGCTCCCTACTCGGTCAACGTGGTCGACCGCCGGGCGCGGTTCACCTTCGATGCCGGGCGACCGGTGTTCGAACTCCTCGACCCCGACGGCCGGCGCTGGGTGATGCAGACCTGGAGCCAGACCGTCGACAAGACCCTGACCCTGGAGGATCTCCCCGGTCTCGGTTCCCGGCTGGCGCTGCCCGACGGCTGGCGCTTCCAGACGCGGACGCTGAGCAGTCCCCTGGTGGTCGACACCACCGCGCGCGACGCGCACGTGATCGGCGACGATTTCGCCAACAGCTACTCCCTGCAGGACTGAGCTCCCCCGGTCCCTCCCCCCGCGTCCCCCCGCGAACAGACGCAGAAGACCCCGACACGCGCGGCGTGTCGGGGTCTTCTGCGTCTGTTCGCCCAAGAAAACTAGAGGTACTGCCCCAGGTTCGACTCGGTATCGATGGCCCTGCTGGCCGACGAACTCTTGCCGGTGACCAGGGTGCGGATGTAGACGATCCGCTCGCCCTTCTTGCCCGAGATCCGAGCCCAGTCATCGGGGTTGGTGGTGTTGGGCAGATCCTCGTTCTCGGCGAATTCGTCGACGATCGAATCCAGCAGATGCTGGATCCGCAGGCCGCGCTGGCCGGTTTCGAGCACCGACTTGATGGCGTACTTCTTCGCCCTGTCGACGACGTTCTGGATCATCGCACCGGAGTTGAAGTCCTTGAAGTACATGACCTCTTTGTCACCGTTGGCGTAGGTCACCTCGAGGAAGCGGTTGTCGTCGATCTCGGCGTACATCCGGTCGACGACCTTCTCGATCATCGCCTTGACGCACAGCGACCTGTCCCCGCTGAACTCGGCGAGGTCGTCGGTGTTGACCGGAAGCTCGTCGGTGAGGTACTTGCTGAAGATGTCCTGGGCGGCCTCGGCGTCCGGACGCTCGATCTTGATCTTCACGTCGAGGCGGCCCGGCCGCAGGATGGCCGGGTCGATCATGTCCTCGCGGTTGGAGGCGCCGATGACGATGACGTTCTCCAGACCCTCCACGCCGTCGATCTCGCTGAGCAGCTGAGGCACGACGGTGGTCTCCACGTCGGAGCTCACGCCGGTGCCACGGGTCCGGAAGATCGAGTCCATCTCGTCGAAGAACACGATGACCGGCGTCCCCTCGGAGGCCTTCTCGCGGGCCCGCTGGAAGATCAGCCGGATATGCCGTTCGGTCTCGCCGACGAACTTGTTCAGCAGCTCGGGGCCCTTGATGTTGAGAAAGTAGGACTTGGCCTCGCGGGCGTCGTCGCCGCGGACCTCGGCCATCTTCTTGGCCAGCGAGTTGGCCACCGCCTTGGCGATCAGCGTCTTGCCGCAGCCGGGCGGCCCGTAGAGCAGCACACCTTTGGGCGGGCGCAACGAGTACTCGCGGTAGAGCTCCTTGTGCAGGAACGGAAGCTCCACGGCGTCGCGAATCTGTTCGATCTGCCGGGTGAGCCCGCCGATGTCGCTGTAGGAGACGTCGGGCACCTCCTCGAGCACCAGATCCTCGACCTCGGCCTTGGGGATCCGCTCGAAGGCGTAGCCGGCCTTGGTGTCGACCAGCAGTGAGTCGCCGGGGCGCAACTTGCGGGGCCGCAGGTCGTCGTCGATGGTCCCTTCCAGCTCACGGGCGATCTCGGGGTCCATGTCCTCGGCGGCCACCAGCGGCTCGGCGAGCCAGACGATCCGCTCCTCGTCGGCGTGCCCGACCACCAGGGCCCGGTGCCCGTCGGCGAGCACCTCCCGCAGGGTGCTGATCTCCCCGACCGCCTCGAAGGCACCCGCCTCCACCACGGTCAGCGCCTCGTTGAGCCGAAGCGTCTGCCCCTTCTTCAGGGACGTGACCTCGATATTCGGCGAGCAGGTCAGACGCATCTTGCGCCCGGAGGTGAAGACGTCGACGGTGTCGTCGTCGTGGGCGCCGAGCATCACCCCGTAGCCGCTGGGCGGCTGGCCCAGCCGATCGACCTCCTCACGCAGCGCCAGCAGCTGCTGGCGTGCTTCCTTGAGGGTGTCCATCAGCTTGGCGTTTCGGGCCGCCAGCGAGTCGATCCGGGCCTCGAGCTGCTGTATCTCGCGCGGTGAGCGCTGTCCGCCGGAGGCGTTCTGCAACTGGTCGCGCAGAATGGACGCCTCCCTGCGCAACTGCTCCAACTCCGCGGCGTCTCCGTCGCCAGAACGATGTGAATCAGTCATAACGGCTCCTTCCCCGCACCGAATCTGGCCCGGCGGATACCCCAACGCTACCGGCGATTGAACCATGACGGGCGTCGGCACAACCGCTCGGCCGATATCGACACCAGTCCGTCACTGTTAACCTGCTGAGTGAGTCGGTCCGATAGAAAGGACAGTCGTGACCCAAAAACTCCTCGCCACCTGCATGGCAGTGGCTGCGATCGCCGGCGGAGCCGCGGCGGGCGTGACGGCGGCGGCCTCGATGCCACTGCCCGCGACCCCGGCAATCCAGCCGGTCGTTTTCGGAGCCCCGCTGCCCCTGGACCCAGCGGTCGGGATGCCGACCGCCGACCAGCTCAACGGTGTTCTCTCCGGCCTGGCCGACCCCAACGTCCCGTTCGCCAGCAAGGCCTACCTGGTCGAGGGCGGGATCGGGCGGCTGGAAGCCCGCACCGCCGACGCCCTGATGCGCAGCGCGGTCGCCAAGGGCCAGATGCCGTTGAGTTTCTCCATCGCCGAGATCAGCCCGGCCGGCCCCGGCGCCGCCACCGCGAACGTGACCGCCTCGGGTCCCGGTATGCCCCCGACCACCCAACCCATCACCTTCGTCGACCAGGGTGGATGGAAGTTGTCCCGGGCCTCCGCATCGAGCATTCTCACGATGTTCGGCGGCTGATCGCCTACTGCGGGATGCGACGCGGACTGATCGGAATGCTGGGCGCCGCCACGGCCGTGGCGGCGTTCGGCGTTTCCGGGTGCTCGGCAGACCGAGCGGCACCGACCGGGGCCCCCGCACCGGCCGGGGACCTCGCACCGGCCGGGGTCCCCGCTCAGCCGCCGGCCTCCGACGCCGGTCCGCTGCCGCCACCGGAGGCTCTGACCGACGTCCTCTACCGGCTGGCCGACCCGGGGATTCCGGGTCCGGACAAACTGCCGCTGGTGCAGGACGCCGCGGGTCCCGACGCGGCCGCACTGGACACCTTCGCCACCGCACTGCGTGACGGCGGATTTTCCCCGATGACCGTCACCGCGTCTGAGATCGGTTGGTCACCGGAGCACCCCGGCGAGGTCCTGGCCATGATCGAGTTCGCCGCCGCCGACTCCGAAGACCCGGCCGAGTTCAGCTTTCCGATGGGGTTCCGCCGCACCGATACCGGCTGGCAACTGACCCGCGACACCGCCGAGGAGTTGTTCGCGTTCGGCGGCCCCGCCGCCGCGCCTCCCGGCCCGCCTCCCCCACCCTGACCGCCATGTGGATCGGCTGGCTGGAATTCGACGTGCTGCTCGGCGACGTCCGTTCCCTCAAACAGAAACGCTCGCTGGTGCGGCCGATCGTCGCGGAGTTGCAGCGCCGGTTCAGTGTCTCTGCCGCCGAGACCGGGTGGCTGGACCTGCACCGGCGAGCCGGAATCGGAGTGGCGGTGGTGGCCGCCGACCGCGCCCACGTGGTGGACGTTCTCGACGCCGCCGAACGCCTGGTGGCGTCCCGCCCGGAGATCGAGCTGCTCTCGGCGCGCCGGGATCTGCGCCGCAGCGACGACTGAGATCCGCACTCACCCCCCCTGTCCGGCGCGGCCCTTCCTACGCAGCGGCGTCGGGGTGACCGTCCCCGGGGCCAGCCGCCGGGCCGAGATGAGAAAGGCGGTGTGGCCGCGCATATTGTGCTGGGGGCGCACCGCCAGCCCGACGACGTCCCAGCCCCGCTGCAGCGACTCCCAGGACCGCGGCTCGGTCCAGCACTGCTGTTCGCGCAACGCCTCCACCGTCCTCGACAGCTGGGTGACGGTCGCGACGTAGACGATCAGCACCCCGCCCGGCACCAGTAGCCGCGCCACGGACTCCAGCACGTCCCACGGGGCCAGCATGTCCAGCACCACCCGGTCGATCGAGGCCTCGCCGAGTCCCGAGTCGGCGGCATCGTTGACGTCGGCGACCACCAGATCCCAGTTGTCGGGCTCTTCGCCGAAGAACGTCGCGACATTGCGCCGGGCGTGGCAGGCATGGTCGTCGCGCACCTCATAGGAGATCACCCGGCCGGACGGTCCGACCGCCCGCAGCAGCGAGCAGGTGAGCGCCCCGGAGCCGGCACCGGCCTCGAGCACCCGCGCGCCGGGGAAGACGTCACCCTCGTGGACGATCTGCGCGGCGTCCTTGGGGTAGATCACCTGCGCCCCCCGGGGCATCGACAGGACGTAGTCGATCAGCAGCGGGCGCAGCACCAGAAAGTCGTCGCCACCGGTGGCCCTGACCACGCTTCCCTCCGGCGACCCGATGACCGAATCGTGGTGCACGATCCCGCGATGGGTGTGGAACTCCCCGCCCGGGGTGAGAATCATCGTGTAGTGCCGCCCCTTGGCGTCGGTCAGCTGCACCCGATCGCCGACGCCGAAGGGTCCAGTCCTGCGCGGTGCATCCGGCTGCTCGGTCACAGCCGATCAGCCTGCCACACCGGGGAAGCGGCCGAAGCGTCGATCCGCGGTGGCCGCCTGACGACGATCACCGGCACGTCGATGGCCGCGTTCACCCGGGCGCACACAAGTAAGGTCATCGCCCATGTCCGTGCTGACCTGGATCGTTGTCACGGGACTGGCCATGAGTGCGCTCGCCCTCGTCGGCGGCGCGGCGTTACTGATACCGGAGCGGATGTTCGCCCGCGTGATCACGCCGCTGGTGGCGCTGGCGGCGGGCGCACTGCTGGGCGGCGCACTGTTCCACATGTTGCCCGAGTCCATCGCCGCGACCGGCAATGATCTGGCCGTCTACGGGTGGGTAGCGGCCGGGGTGGTGTTCTTCCATCTGCTCGAGCAGTTCCTGCACTGGCACCACTGCCACCGCCCGATCAGCGCACATCGCCCGCTGGGCTACCTGATTCTGGCCGCCGACGGACTGCACAATCTGATCGGCGGCCTCGCGGTCGGCAGCGCCTTCGTCGTCGACATCCGGCTCGGAATCGTCACCTGGCTGGTGGCCGCCGCTCACGAGATCCCGCAGGAGTTCGGCGACTTCGGCATCCTGGTGCACAGCGGCTGGAGCCCGGCCCACGCCCTGATCTACAACCTGGTGTCGGCTCTGAGCTTTCCGGTCGGCGGGTTGATCGCCTACGGGTTCTCGGGGCGGATCGATGCGGTGGTTCTACTTCCCTTCGCCGCCGGCACCTTCATCTACATCGCCCTGGCCGACCTGCTACCGGAGACCACCGTGGCACCGGATACCCGGCAGAAGGTGATCCACACCCTCAGTTTCGTGGCCGGCCTGACGCTGCTCGGTTTGCTCGCCGCGGCGGTCTGATCAACCGGTCGACCAACAGGATCAACCCCGTCGCGCCCGCGGCGGACGCGAAGACCAGAAGCGAGGTCCCTACGTCGTTCAGCATCGACGGCGCGATGAGCATTACGATTGCGAGGCTGAACATCAGCATGCCGCTGAGGAGCTTGAGCGTTCGGCCTTGTCTCTCCTGAAGTTTGGTGGCACGCATGGTGGCGACCGCCACCCCGAAGATCACCAGTTCGTCGAGTTGGTAAACGAGCATGTAGAGCCCGAGCAGAGCACCGAAGGCGAGCGGTGAGACGTCGCGGTCGGCAACGATGTTCGTCCACAGCACCGGGAACCCGGCTGTGCAGGCGAGTTCGACGAACGACACCCCCGCCGCCAGAACCACCGTGGACGCGACCAGCGCCGGCAGCGATTGAGCCGATGCCAGCACGCGGCGCATCCGGTCATAGATTCCGGGCTTGCTGGTCTCCGGAATGCTCAGTGAGACACCCCGTTTGAACCAGAAGAAATCCTTGATGTTGATCACCGCGAAGGCCACGGCCAGAATCGCGACGAGGATGCGGACCGCGGGAGCGAAGCGCAGGACCGCGAAGACGGTGAACAACCCACCGATGAACAGTGCGTAGACCAGACCGGTGACGAAGATGAAGACCAGACCGGTGACCGCGGTGGTGCGCCGGGAGCCGGTGCGCAATGTCAGGGCCAGCAGGATCGACAGCACCCACAGCGAGCAGGGGTTGACCCCGTCAACCGCGGCGATCAGGATCGTGCTCAGCACCAGCGACCGGCCGGCCGCGTCGACCTCGCCGAGTAGCGGGAGGTCGATGACCTCACGCGGTGGCGGTGATCCGCCCCGGGGAACGATATCGGCGCCCGCGTCGGGACACCCCTGCGCCAGGCACCGGGACACCGCCTGCTCGAGCACGCGGGGTGTGATGAGCTCGGAGAAACCGACCCAGTGTTGGGAGCCCAGGAAGAAGGCCGGGACACCGGTCGGTTCGATTCCGAAAGCGCTGGCCATGGCGGCGAACCGCTGCTGGTTGTCCGCACTCCGCCGCACCTCGAAGGAGCGGATCTCCAGGTCCGGATGGCGTTGGGCGAGGCGGGCGAGCGTCACCTTGGCGGCCGCGCAATGCGGGCACCCCTCGGCCCAGAAGAAATACAGCACCGCCCGGCCAGGTGGATCGGCCGCCGACCGGGCGGCTACGCCGAGCGGCGCGAGCAGCGTGGCCAGCGCCAACACAAGGGCAAGAAGATGACGGTGGCTCAGGCCCCGTTGCATACCCCGGAATCCCGGATCACGTTTCCGTAGACGTTCATGGTGGCGTTGTTGGCGTTGATCTGCCCGGCCGGCACCTGCCGAGCGATCTTGTCGCTGATCTGGGTGAACTGGAACCACAGGTGGTAGAACGAATCACCGTTGTACAGCGGCGAATACTCGCTCCGGTCGGGGTAGTTGGTGATGTAGAGGGTGTGCACCCGCGGATCCAGGAATGCGGCCGACTGGTCCAGGTTGGCCCGAACCACGTTGGCCGCCGCAATGACGCCCGGCGCCGACCAGTCGTCGCCCTGGTCGCGCAGGAAGTTCTGGAAACCCCAGGACTGACTGTTCAGCGTGTCGTACTGAGCGTTGAACCACTGGCAGGCGTCCCGCTCGGCGGTGATCTGCTCCGGGGTGACCCTGCTCTGCCACAGGTTGTAAGGGAAGACGGTGTAGTTCGGCGCCCAGTTCGAGGGGTACGGCACGAACACCGGCAACGAGGGGGCGGCGTCATCGGCGTGGGCGGCGCCCGCCAGTGTCACCGAGGCGCCGATGACGGCGCACGCCACAGCCGCGCCCAGGCGCCGCAGAGATTTCTTTCGTTCCGGCAGCATCCGACGATTATCGACGCCGTTGACCGGCGCCGGTTGGCAATTGGCCAATTCCGGGCAGGCTCGCATGGGGGCGGGCCCGCCTCAGAGCAGGCTCGTGGCGTAGGCGACCGCGATGCCGGCCGCCGCGGCGAACGCGTCCTCGGCCAGCGCGACCGGCCGGTCCCGACCGCCGGTGGCGGCGACCAAGCGGGTGCGGACGGCGAAACCACCCACGGTGCCCAGTACGGCGCCGATCATCCCGGCACCCAGGCTGCCCCATCGGTAACCCCAGGCGGTGCCGAGCACCGCACCGGCGAAGGCGCCGGTGGCCAGTCGCGCCAGGAACTGCGGCGCGCTCTTGCGGCTCGGCATGGTGGGCATCTGGTCGCTGACCAGTTCGGCGACGGCCAGTACGGTCAGGATCGCCACCGTGACCCAGTGGCCCATCCACGAGGCCCAGGTTCCGTCCAGATTGATCCATTGCAGCATCGCCGCCCAGGCGACGACGGCCGGAGCGGTAAAGGCCCGCAGGCCGGCCACCACACCGATGAGCAAGGCCAGCAGCAAGACGAGCGCATGCGTCATGGGTGTCCTCCGTTGCTAGGCGATCATCGGGACGCTAGCACGGCGAAGGTGCGCCGCCGGGCCGGTCAGAAGCGGCAGAATCTCACGTCGGAGGCCAGGATGGCCTTGGCGCCGATCCCGGCCAGCGCGTCCATGATGGCGTTGACGTCACGGCGGGGCACCAGCGCGCGCACCGCCACCCAGTCCGGGTCGGCCAGCGGCGCGATGGTCGGGGATTCCAGTCCGGGGGTGATCACGGTGGCCTCGGCCAGCACCTCACGCGGACAGTCGTAGTCCAGCATCAGGTACTGCTGACCGAAAACCACGCCCTGGACCCTCGCGGCCAACTGGTCGCGGGCCGAACGGTTGTCGGCCCGGGCGCCGGCACCGGAGGTCCCGTCGCGCTCGATGAGCACCGCCTCCGAATCGCACAGCGTTTCGCCGAACGGGACCAGGTCGTGCAGGCGCAAGGTGCGCCCGGAGCCGACGACATCGGCGATGGCGTCGGCGACCCCGAGTTGCACGGAGATCTCGACCGCACCGTCGAGCCGGATCACCATCGCGTCGATGCCCCGGGCGGCGAGGTCCTTTCGCACCAGGTTGGGATAGGCCGTGGCGATCCGTTTCCCGGCCAGATCGGCGACGGACCAGGACCTACCGGCCGGTGCGGCGTACCGGAAGCTCGACGCCCCGAAGCCCAGCGCCAGACGCTCCCGAACCGGGGCCCCGGACTCGGCGGCCAGGTCCCGGCCGGTGATCCCGGCGTCGAGGTCACCGGATCCGACGTATATCGCGATGTCCTTGGGGCGCAGGAAGAAGAACTCGACGCCGTTGACCGGGTCGATGACGGTCAGATCCTTGGGATCGCTGCGGCGCCGGTATCCGGCCTCGGACAGGATCTCGGCGGCCGATTCCGACAGTGCCCCTTTGTTGGGGACGGCGACACGCAACACGGCGGGCCCTACAGCTTCCGGTAGACGTCGTCGAGTCCCAGTCCGCGAGCGATCATCAGCACCTGTGTCCAGTACAGCAACTGGCTGATCTCCTCGGCGAGGGCGTCGTCGGGCTCGTGCTCGGCGGCCAGCCACACCTCGCCGGCCTCCTCGAGGATCTTCTTTCCCAGTCCGTGCACACCGCCGTCGAGCGCGGCAACGGTCGCGCTGCCCGCCGGACGGACACGGGCCCGCTCCCCGAGCTCGGCGAACAACTCCTCGAAGGTCTTCACGGCACCGGATTGTTCCATGCGGGCCGGCCCGCCGTCGCGGCGGTTTCCCCGCCGCGCCACCGAATTCGCCGGCGGTCTTACCGAACCGGACCGGCGCCCAGCACGGCGCGCAGTTGGTCGAGCATGCGATCGGCACTGCGGACATCACCGCGGGCGAGTTGGAACGCCGTTCCCCAGACCAGCCCCACCAGCGCGTCGGTCAGCCCATCGGGGTCGGTGCCCACCTCGCCGCGCCGCGCCGCCGCGCCCACCGCGCCGCCGATGAAGCCCTCGACCAGCATCGCGGCCTGCGCTCCTCTGGCCGGAACGTGGTGGACGTCCATCGCCGCCTGAACCAGGAACCCGGCCACCGGTGGGTCCGGGGCCGGATCTCGCAGCGCCACCCGGATGAAGGTCAGGATCTGTCCGGCCAGGGTGGGCATCCGCCCGGCCCGGTCGATCGCCTCGAGCACCACCTCGACAACCCGGCCCACCACCTCGGCGTAGAGCGTGGCCTTGCTGCTGAAGTAGTTGTTGATCGCCGGTCTGGTCAGACCCACCTCGGCGGCGACGGCCTGGAACGTGGCGGCCTCATAGCCGGATTCGGCGAACACCTGCTGAGCGGCGCGCAGAATCCGCTCACGGGTGACCGCGGAGTCACTCGACGGCGGCCGTCCGCGACGCCTGGCCAGCGCAGTCTGGGCCATGAACCAACTCCCCCTTGGGTCTTCGGCGTATCTGGCGCGGGAGTTCCCCGGTGGACACCGGCCGAAACGTGGCCGGACCCGGTTCCTAGGCCATCCGGTCGGCGGTCATGTCCTCCAGGGCGACCCCCTTGGTCTCGCGCACCCACTTCCAGACGAACAGCAGCGAGAGCACCGCGCACAGCGCGTAGAAGCCGTAGGCCAGCCCGAGAACTTCACGCAGGCCCGGGAAGGTCACCGTGATCAGCCAGTTGGCCGCCCATTGGCCGGCGGCGGCCAGCCCCAGGGCGGCGGCGCGGATCCGGTTGGGGAACATCTCGCCCAGCAGCACCCACACCACCGGCCCCCAGGACATTCCGAAGGCCACCACGAACAGGTTGGCGGCCACCAGGGCGATCGGTCCGGCGGCACCGTGCAGTTGCGGGGCACCGTTGACCTGCTCGGCGGTGCCGAATACGACCGCCATGGTGGCCAGCGTGGTCGCCATCCCGGCCGAACCGATCAGCAACAGCGGTTTGCGGCCGATCTTGTCGATCAGGGCGATGGCGATCAGCGTGGTGACGATGTTGACGATCGAGGTGATCACGGTGATCAGGAACGCGTGGCCCTCGTCGAAGCCGACGGCCTGCCAGAGCACGTTTGAGTAGTAGAAGATCACGTTGATACCGACGAACTGCTGGAAGATCGACAGTCCCAGGCCGACCCACACGATGCCGTAAATCCCGCCGGCCGGCTTGCGCAGATCACGCCAGGACGGCTTGGTCTCGCCGGCCAGGGTGCTCTGGATGCGGTCCAGCGTGATCTCCAGGTTCTTCTCCCCCAGCAGCATGGTCAATACCTTGCGGGCCTCCGGAATGCGATGCCTGGCCACCAGATAGCGGGGCGACTCGGGGATGGTGTAGGCCAGAGCGCCGTAGACCACGGCGGGGATGGCCATCGTCAGGAACATCCAGCGCCAGGCCTCCAGGCCCAGCCACAATTCGTTGGACGCCCCACCGGCAAGATGGGCCAGCAGATAGTCGATGGCCAGCGAGGCGAAGATGCCGGTCACGATGGCCAACTGCTGCAGGGAGCCCAGCCGGCCGCGGATGCGCGCCGGGGAGGTCTCGGCGATGTAGGCCGGTGCGATCACCGATGCGACGCCGACGCCGATGCCGCCCACGACGCGGAACAGCACGATGGTCCCGACGTTGCCGGCCAGGCCGGTGCCGATGGCGCTGATGAAGAACAACACCGCGGCGATCTTCATGACCGCCAGCCGGCCGATCCGGTCAGCGATCCGACCGGCCGTCATGGCGCCTGCCGCTGCTCCCAGCAACGCCGAGGCCACGGCGAATCCGAGTGAGGCGTTGTTGACCTCGAAGTGCTTCTGGATCGCGTCGACCGCGCCGTTGATCACCGCGCTGTCATAGCCGAAGAGCAGTCCGCCCAGGGCTGCCACCGAGGCGATGCGAACCGCGCCGCGGCCGGAACCCGGGTCGTCGTCGCCGAAGACCGACGGGATGTCGCTGCTGGGCCCTTGTCCGGCCATCTGGGGTCCTTTCGAGCAAACGTGGTTGACCCACGATTGCACAACAGCCTCAGGCCGGTCCGGGGTTCGCAGCCAGTTCGGCGAATATCTTCAGCAGATCGGACTCCCCGATGCCGACCAGCGATTCGACGTGCCTGCGGCGCGGACCGGCCGGGACCGCTACGTCGTTGGGAACCACCAGGACCGGGCATCCGGCCTCCTCGGCCGACGCCGCCCCGGTGACGGAATCCTCGACTGCCAGGCAGTCGCCCGGATCGAGTCCCAGCAACGCCGCCGCCCGGCGGTAGGGGTCAGGTGCCGGCTTGCCGCGCGGCACTTCGTCACCGCACACGCTGACCGTGAAGTAGTGTCGGCCGATGCTGTTGAGCGCCCGTTCGGTCAGCATCCGCCGGGTGTTGGTCACCAGGGCCATCGGGACACCGGCCCCGGCCAGGGTCTCGAGCAGTTCCAGGGCGCCGTCGCACCACGGCAGCCCGTCGTCGAACAGTTCGGCGGTGATCTCGTGCAGCCAGTCGGCGGTGCTCGCCATCTCGGCCGGATCGTGGGCCAGGCCGAGGTCGGTGTAGACGATGCGCATGACGCCCTCAGCCGACCCGCCGACGGTGGACTCCCGCACCTGAGGGCTCAACTCCGCGCCGAAGCGGGCGTACAACCGGTGCATCGAGATGTCCCAGAGCTTCTCGGAGTCCACCAGCGTGCCGTCCATATCGAACAGGACGGCCTTCATGCGGGGAAGACTAGTTCGTCGATGGTGCCGATGGCTGGAATGGGTCGTACCACCACCAGTCGGCGCGTTCGCCGTGCGGTCCCGAGTACGGGGGGACATCCGGCGGGCACCCGTTGGGCGGACGCGCCAAGGATCCTGAACCGAGAGCTCCCCCGGAGCTGTCGGTGACGATCAGATCGTCCGCGGGTCCGGTGATGGTGATGCCGCCGCTGTGGTGAAGACGGTGGTGGAAAGGACACAAGAGCACCAGGTTGGCCAGATCGGTGGAACCGCCCGCTTCCCAATGCCGGATGTGGTGTGCGTGCAGCCCGCGGGTGGCTCCACAGCCCGGAACCGCGCAGCTGGATTGGCGGTGCTCGAGGGCGCGGCGAAGCCGGCGGTTGACGGTGCGGGTTGTTCGGCCGGCGCCGATGACTCGGCCGTCGCGTTCGAACCAGACTTCGCAGGTGGCGTCGCAGGTGAGGTACTGCCGGTCGGCGTCGCTCAGCAACGGCCCTAGATGCAATGCCCCGGTGCGTTTTTCGACATCGACGTGCACCACCACCGTGGTGCGCTGCCCGTGCGGGCGACGGGTCGCCTCGGCGTCCCAGCCGGCCTCGACCAGCCGCAGGAACGCATCAACGGCTCCGGGCATCGGCGGGCGTTCGTCGGAGACGGCCCCGCCGTCGCCGTTGCTGCGATCGCTTTTCCACTCGGTGATCAGCGCGTCGAGATGGGACTGCAGGGCTGCGTCGAATTTCGCCGCCTCGTCGTGCGGAAGGGTGATCCGCCAGCTCGACGAATTCTCGCCCGAGATCTTGGTGACCGAGCGCTGCAGTGGCGACCGGGGTTCGGGTTCGGGTCGCGGCTCGAGCCTGACCGCGGTGCGCAGTTGACTGACGGTCGCCACCGCGGCCAGCTCGGCGTAATGCTCATCCGAGCCCTCCCCGGCCCCGGCCGCGATGACGCCCACTTGATCCAGCGAAAGTCGGCCCTCCCGCATGCCCTGCGCGCACCGGGGGAACTCTTCGAGCCGGTGGGCCACCGTGGAGATGGCGTGGGCGTTGCCCGATGACGTGCCGAGCTTCCAGGCCACCAAGGCCGGCACCGAGCGCGCCCCGGTGGCACCCCAGAGCTCGTCGCGCTCCACTTCGGCGACGATCTCCACGATTCGCCCGTCGATCGCGTTGCGCTGACCGGCCAACTCGGCCAACTCCTCGAACAGCACCTCGAGGCGCTGAGTGGGAGTTGCGGTCGTGGACATGCCGTCATGGTCGCACCCTGGTCTGACAAATTTGGGGTCCGACAGATTTGATGCCCCAAAAAATCGGGTGCTCAGTCCTCGGGGTTGTAGCCGAGGTTGGGGGCGAGCCAGCGTTCGGCCTCCTGCAATGTCCAGCCCTTGCGCCTCGCGTAGTCGGCGACCTGATCCTGGGCCAGCCGGCCGACCACGAAGTACTGCGACTGCGGATGCGAGAAGTACCAGCCGCTGACGGCCGCGCCGGGCCACATCGCCATCGACTCGGTCAGTTCGATACCGGTCCGCTCGGTGACGTCCATCAACCCGAACAGCGTCGCCTTCTCGGTGTGTTCGGGGCAGGCCGGGTAACCGGGAGCAGGGCGGATACCCCGGTATCGCTCCGCGATCAGGTCAGCGTTGTCCAGGTGTTCGTCGGGCTGATACCCCCAGAACTCCTCGCGGACGCGTTGGTGCATCCGTTCGGCGAACGCCTCGGCCAGCCGGTCGGCCAGGGACTCCAGCAGGATCGCGCTGTAGTCGTCGTGGCCCTCCTTGAACTCCGCGATCTTGTCACCGCCGCCCAGCCCGGCGGTGACGGCGAAGGCGCCGACATAGTCGTCGAGACCGGTTTCCCTGGGGGCGATGAAATCACCCAGCGACCGATTCGGGATGCCTTCTCGGTGCGCGCCCTGCTGGCGCAGGTTGTGCAATGTGGTCAGCACCTCGGTGCGGGTTTGGTCGGTGTAGACCGCGATATCGTCACCGACCGCGTTCGCGGCGAAGAAGCCGATCACCCCGTTGGCCCTCAGCCACTTCTGCTCGATCAGGGTGTCCAGCATCGTCTGGGCGTCGTCGTACAGCTTGCGGGCGGCTTCGCCCGAAGCCGGGTTGTTGAGGATGTCCGGGAAACGGCCCTTCATCTCCCAGGCGTTGAAGAACGGCTGCCAGTCGATGTACTCGCGCAACTCGGCGAGGTCGTAGTCGTGAAACTCCCGCACCCCCAACCCCTGTGCGGGCACCGGCGGGGTGTAGCCGTCCCAGTCGATCGGCGTCCGGTTCGCCCGGGCCTTCTCCAGCGTGAGCATCGGCCGCTCGTTCTTCTGTGCGTGCCGTTCCCGCAGCGAGGCGTAGTCCTTCTCGGTGGCCTCCAGCAGGGCCGGCCGCTGCCTGTCGTCGAGGAGTGCGGCGGCCACCGGCACCGAACGGGAGGCATCCTTGACCCAGACCACCGGACCGGATCGGCGCGGTGCGATCTTCACCGCGGTGTGGGCGCGCGAAGTGGTCGCGCCACCGATCAGCAGCGGGATCTCAAGGCCCTGTCGTTCCATCTCGGCCGCGAAGTTCACCATCTCGTCCAGGGACGGGGTGATCAGCCCGGACAGCCCGATGATGTCGGCGTCGTACTCGGCGGCCGCGTTGAGGATCTTCTCGGCGGGCACCATCACACCGAGGTCGATCACGGTGTAGTTGTTGCACTGCAGGACCACCCCGACGATGTTCTTGCCGATGTCGTGGACGTCGCCCTT
>JAGQTQ010000111.1 GCA_020438905.1 Mycobacterium sp. | reverse complement strand
CACAGCGTCTCCGATTCGGCTCTCCAGTTGAGTCCCGCATAGTGGTGTAGCGCGGTTCCCGTGTTCGTGGCTCGGCATGTCGTCGGGACGTGGACGCGGTCATCGCGTGATCCTTCGAGTGAACATCTCACAGCACTCTCGAAAGGAAACCATCACGATGACCGCTCCTCACATTGTCGATCCTGCGCGCCTGCTTGGCCAAGCGCTGGGTGATGCGTCGCCGGACCTGATGCGGCACTTGCTCGCGACGATGATCAACGCCCTGCTCTCCGCGGAGGCGGATGCGGTGTGTGGCGCCGAGTGGGGCCAGCCCAGCCCTGATCGGGTCAGCCAGCGCAACGGGTACCGGCACCGCGAGCTGGACACCCGGACGGGCACGATCGATGTCGCGATCCCGAAGTTGCGGACCGGCAGCTACTTCCCGGAATGGCTGCTGGAACGCCGTAAGCGGGCCGAGTCGGCGCTGATCTCGGTGGTGGCGACCTGCTACCTGCTCGGTGTCTCGACGCGGCGGATGGACAAGCTGGTCCAGTCCTTGGGGATCACCAGCTTGTCGAAGTCGCAGGTCTCCCGGATGGCAGCCGACCTGGACGCCCAAGTCGGCGCGTTCCGGACCCGACGCCTCGATGATGCCGGCCCGTTCACGTTCGTGGCCGCCGACGCGTTGACGATGAAGGTCCGCGAAGCCGGCCGGGTGATCAACGCCGTGGTGCTGGTCGCCACCGGGGTCAACGCCGACGGGCACCGAGAAGTCCTCGGCGTGAAGGTCGCCACCGCCGAGACCGGCCCGGCGTGGAACACCTTCTTCGCTGACCTGGTCGCCCGCGGCCTACAAGGGGTGATGCTGGTCACCAGCGACGCCCACGCCGGGCTGGTCGAAGCCATCGCGGCGAACCTGCCCGGAGCGGCCTGGCAACGCTGCCGAACCCACTATGCCGCCAATCTCATGTCGGTGTGCCCCAAGAGCAGCTGGGGCGCGGTCAAGGCCCTGCTGCACTCGGTGTACGACCAGCCCGACGCCAAAGCCGTCCACGCCCAGTACGACAAGATGCTCGACACCTTGGACGGCAAACTTCCCGAGGTCGTCGACCACCTCGACGCCGCCCGGGCCGACGTGCTCGCGTTCACCGCGTTCCCCAAGGAGCTGTGGCGACAGATCTGGTCGAACAACCCCAACGAACGGCTCAACCGCGAGATCCGGCGCCGTACCGACGTGGTCGGGATCTTCCCCGACCGCGACAGCGTCACCCGCCTCGTCGGCGCCGTCCTTGCCGAACAACACGACGAATGGGCCGAAGGCCGCCGCTACCTCGGCCTCGACATCCTCGCCCGCTCCCGCGTCCGGCCCGTCCCCGCCACGACGACCACCAAAGTCACCCTGCCCGCACTCGAGGAGACCGCAGCATGACCCGCCTGAAAGACACCTACGGCCCCGGCCACACCCAAGCCGACTACCTCCGCGCCCTCGCCGCCGGCTACGAGACCGGCTACTGGGACGAACGAGGTATCCCCGCCCCCTGGCCTGGGGGCCAGACCGAGTGGCCCAAGCCACCCGACACCACCACCGCCCCTCTCAACCCAGGAGAACAACCCTTCTGAACAAAGCTCTCGAAGGATCAGCGGCTACACCACTTCCGGGGACTTGACCGGCTCTCCTGTTCGATGAGCCACC
>JAGQTQ010000110.1 GCA_020438905.1 Mycobacterium sp. | reverse complement strand
AGATGGAGTTCTTCGTCGAACCCGATACCGCAAAGCAGTGGCACCAGTACTGGATCGACACCCGCCTGCAGTGGTACGTCGACCTCGGTATCAATCCGGACAACCTGCGCCTATACGAGCATCCCAAGGAGAAGCTGTCGCACTACAGCGACGGCACCACCGACATCGAGTACAAGTTCGGCTTCGCGGGCAACCCGTGGGGTGAGCTGGAGGGCATCGCCAACCGGACCAACTTTGACCTGTCGACGCACTCCGAGCACTCCGGGGTCGACCTGTCCTTCTACGACCAGGCGGCCGACACCCGCTACATCCCGTATGTCATCGAGCCGGCGGCGGGGCTGACCAGGTCGTTCATGGCGTTCCTGGTCGACGCCTACGCCGAAGACGAGGCCCCCAACGCCAAGGGCGGGGTGGACAAGCGCACCGTGTTGCGTCTCGATCCCCGGCTGGCGCCGGTCAAGGCCGCGGTGCTGCCGCTGTCACGCAACGCCGAACTGAGCCCCAAGGCCCGTGATCTGGCCGCCGAACTGCGCAAGAATTGGAACATCGAGTTCGACGACGCCGGGGCGATCGGTCGGCGCTACCGGCGCCAAGACGAGATCGGCACGCCGTTCTGCGTGACCGTCGATTTCGACACCCTGGAGGATCACGCCGTCACCGTGCGCGACCGCGATGCGATGACCCAGGAGCGGGTCGGGCTGGACGCCGTCGCCGGCTATCTGGCGGCCAAGCTGCTGGGCTGACCTGGCGCGGTCACCCTGCTGGCACCGTCTGGTTGGCACCGTCTGGTTGGCACCGTCAGGTTGGCACCGTCAGGGGAGTGGCACTACTTTTGCCCACCTTGGAGCGACAAAGGGTGCCCTTAGTCGCTCCAAGGTGGGCAACTCGCATGTGCCCTCTTGGAGGAGGCGCCGTGCCCGGCCGGGCCGGGAAGGCTGACAGGCCCCTAGAACCGGCCGCCGCCGCCGAGCCACCCGCCGTCGCCACCACCGCCCGGCGAGCCGCCATAGGTCGTCGACGTCCAGCCGCCGCCGTGCCCGCCATGCCCGCCGTGCCCGCCGCCGAATCCGCCGGTGAGGATGTTGCCCAGGATGATCCCGCCCACCATCGCGCCCATGTCCGACTGGCGACCGCGGTGGCTGGCCTGGTATGCCCGCTGGCCGGCCTGTACGTCGTTATTGGCCAACTGCTGGGCCTGGGCGGCAAGCCGCGCGGCCCCGTTGGCGTGGGCGATAGCAGCGCTGACGTCGGTCCCCCTCTTCGCCTTCGCGGCCTCGAGGTGGCGGGTCGCCTCGTGTAGACGGGTGCGGGCCTCCGGCCCGATGCTGCCGCGGCGGGTGTCGATGTAGTCCGACACCGCGCGCACCCGGGACTCGGCGGTGAACAGCGCCTGCTCGTAGGACCTCTTGAGCCGCTCGGCGGCCTCGCGCTCCTCGGTCGCCGCGGCCAGCAGCCGATCCAGGTCGGCGTCGGCCTCGGTCAGCTGGGTGAAGGCGCCCAGCGGGTCGGCCGCCCCGTTGAGGTTGGCTTCGGCCACCGCCTTGACCGCGGCGTTGTTGGCCGCGGACAACTCGTTCGGATTGGTCAGGCCGCCCCGGGACAGCTGCTCGGTGGCCTGGCTGATGCCCTGCTGGATATCGGCGATCGCGGCGGGCAGCGCCGCCACGGCGCGGTGGATGTCGCTGGCAGCGCTCTCGACGGCGTCGAGCATCGTGGTGGCCTGCTGTAGCGCCGATTCCGCGCTGCGCACGTAGTCCACCAGATTCCCGACCTCGCCGGCGACGGGCTTGGCCGCCAGCTCACGGCCCCGGGTGATCGCGTGCTCGGCGAAGCTCAGCCGCTCCCGGGCCGCGTTGACGTTGCGTGACACCGACGCCAGCGCCGACTCGGCGAACTCGGAGCGCAGCTGTTCCAGGGTGCGTTCGGACGGCTCGATCCGCGCGGTGACGGTGACCAGCCTCTGGGTCAGGGCGTCGAGGCGTTCGGGGGCGTTGAACACCAGGTCGCGCATCTGGTGGAACGACTCCGTCTGCTCCTCGAGCTCGCGGTTGGCCTTGGCGGCGGCGACCACCACCCGGGTGAGTAGGTCGCGGCGTTCGTTGATCGGCTCGGGCACGTCGTCGTCGAGCTTCTGGCGCACCGCGAAGGCCTGTTTCAGGGTCACCCGGGCGTTGTCCACCGCGGCGGCGAACTGCGCGGTCGGCGCCTGGCCGAACTCCTCGACCGCCAGCACCAACTCGTTGGCGCTGGTGCGCACCGCGTTGTCGACCTCGACGACGATCGAGCGGGACAGGTCGTCCAGGGCCCCGATCGGCACCGAGGCCAGCGCGGCGGGATCGGTCGGATCGATCTTCTTGGCCGCGGCCACGTCGGCCTGGTGGCGCTTGCGGCGTCGGTAGCTGCCCCACGCCATCATCCCCCCGATGAACAGCAGACCGATCCCGGCGATGATGACCAGCGGCATCGCCGACATCCCGCCACCCGTGCCGCCGCCCTTGCCCAGCGTGGCAAGACCCGTCGCCGCCGCGGTGGCAGCACCGGCCCAGTCGTTGCTGCGCAGCGCCGGCTCGATCCGGTCGCGCCGGATGTCGTCGATCTTGGTCGAGCTGCCGCCCGCGGCCGCCGGGGACACCAGGAAGGCGTAGGACCGCTGTTCGGTGGCCACCGCCAGAACGGCGTCCTCGCTGCTGAGGTCGCTGAGTTTCTGGGTCTGCTGGGCCCAGCCGACCGCTCCCTGCGGGGCGAAGGAGTCGACGTAGACCACCCACAGCCGCACATGCCGCTCGCTGTAGAGCTGGTCGACGGCCTTTTGGACATCGGCCAGTTGGCGGTTGCTGAGCACCCCCGCGTTGTCGGTGACGTAGTCGGGCAGCCGGAACGGCGACTCGGCGCTCACCGAGGGGGCCATGAGGGCGCCCGCGACCAGGAATGTGACCAGCAGGCTGAGCAGACGGGCGAGGCGCATGACCGCCAATGTAGTAGCCCGCCGATATCGGCAGCCCCCTGCCAGCAAAACGGTGTCACGATCCGCCGCGGTCAACTGGCAGACTGTGCGCCGGTGACAAGCAAGCAGCCCGGCCGCTACGACGAGGCCGACCGCGAACGGGTGGTGGCCGAGCCGGCCAAGTCGGCCGCGCTTCCGGGCACCAGCACCGAGCATCGCACCGTGTTCGCCCGCGACCGGGCCCGGGTGCTGCACAGTGCTGCGCTGCGCCGGCTGGCGGACAAGACCCAGGTGGTCGGCCCGAGTGAGAGCGACAACCCGCGCACCCGGCTGACCCACTCGCTGGAGGTGGCACAGATCGGCCGGGGGATGGCCGTCCCGCTGGGATGCGACCCCGATCTGGTGGACATGGCCGGGCTGGCCCATGACATCGGTCATCCGCCCTACGGGCACAACGGCGAACGCGCGCTGGATGAGTTCGCCGCCGACGTCGGCGGATTCGAGGGCAACGCCCAGAACTTCCGGATCCTGACCCGGCTGGAACCCAAGGTCCTCGACCCGGCCACCGGGCGCAGCGTCGGGCTCAACCTGACCCGGGCCGCCCTCGACGCGGTCACCAAGTATCCGTGGCGGCGCAGCGCTCCCGGCGGCAAGTTCGGTTTCTACGACGACGACGCCGAGCTCGCCGACTGGGTGCGTGCGGGCGCCCCCGGTACCCGACCCTGCCTGGAGGCGCAGGTCATGGACTGGGCCGACGACGTGGCCTACTCCGTTCACGACGTCGAGGACGGTGTGGTCTCGGGTCGCATCGACCTGCGGGTGCTCGCCGACCCCGACGCCGCGGCCGCGCTGGCCCGGCTGGGCACCTCGGTTTACGGCGGGGGCGCCGACGAGGCCCACATGGAGGACGCCGCCAGGCGGCTGTGGCAATTGCCGGTGGTGACCGCCGCCGCCGATTTCGACGGCACCCTGGCTGCTTCGGTCGCGCTGAAGAAGCTCACCAGCGAGTTGGTGGGCCGGTTCGCCTCCGCCGCCGTCGCCGAGACCCGCTGTGTGGTGGGGCCGGAACCGCTGGTGCGCTACCAGGCCGACCTCCACGTGCCGGCCACGGTGCGGGCCGAGGTGGCCGTTCTGAAGACCCTGGCGCTGCAGTTCATCATGTCCGACCCCCGCCACCTCGAGGTGCAGGCCCGGCAACGCGAGCGCATGCACCGGGTGGCCGATCTGCTGGTGGCCGGGGCTCCCGCAACCCTGGACCCGCTGCTGGTGCCGGCGTTCGAAGCGGCCGGATCCGACGCCGGTCGCAAGCGGGTGGTGGTCGACCAGATCGCGTCCTACACAGAGGGTCGGCTGGAAAGAATCGACGCCGGTGGCCGGGGGTAGCCTGTCCCGATGGCCGGTGTGCTGAGCGGGGGAGGTGCCCGGAAGGGCCGCATTCCCGACCGCGACATCGCCGCCATCCGGGACCGGGTCCGCATCGAGGACGTCGTCGGCGACTACGTCCAGCTGCGCCGGGCGGGCGCGGACTCGATGAAGGGTCTGTGCCCGTTCCACGACGAGAAGTCCCCGTCGTTCCACGTCCGACCCAACCACGGCCACTTCCACTGCTTCGGCTGCGGTGAAGGCGGCGACGTCTACGCCTTCCTACAGAAGATCGAGCACATCAGCTTCGTCGAGGCCGTCGAACTGCTCGCCGACCGGGTCGGCCATCAGATCAGCTATACCGGCGGCGGCAATACCATCCAGCGCGACCGCGGCAGCCGAAGCCGGCTGACCGCCGCCAATGCCGCCGCGCAGGAATTTTATTCTGCCGCACTGGAATCCGAGGAGGCGGCACCGGCCCGGCGGTATCTCAACGAGCGCAATTTCGACACCGCCGCGGCCCGGAGGTTCGGGTGCGGATTCGCCCCCTCCGGCTGGGACTCGCTGACCAAGCATCTGATCCGCAAGGGTTTCGAGTTCAAGGAACTCGAGGCGGCCGGGTTGTCCCGGGAGGGCCGGCGAGGCCCGATGGACCGCTTCCACCGGCGGCTGCTGTGGCCCATCCGCAGCGCCAGCGGGGACACAGTCGGGTTCGGGGCGCGGCGGGTTTTCGACGACGACCCGATCGAGGCCAAGTACGTCAACACTCCCGAGACCGTGCTCTACAAGAAGTCGTCGGTGCTATTCGGCATCGACCTGGCCAAGCGGGACATCGCCAAGGGGCATCAGGCCGTCGTCGTCGAGGGTTACACCGACGTGATGGCCATGCACCTGGCCGGTGTCACCACGGCGGTCGCCTCCTGCGGCACCGCCTTCGGCGAGGAGCACCTGGCGATGTTGCGCCGGCTGATGATGGACGACAAGTTCTTCAAGGGCGAACTCATCTACGTCTTCGACGGTGACGCCGCCGGGCAGGCCGCCGCGCTCAAGGCGTTCGCCGGGGAGCAGAACCTCGCCGGGCAGAGCTTCGTCGCGGTGGCGGCCGACGGGATGGACCCCTGCGACCTGAGGCTGCAGGCCGGCGACGCCGCGCTGCGCGACCTGGTGGCCCGGCGCACCCCGCTGTTCGAGTTCGCCATCCGCACCACCCTGGCCGAGCACGACCTCGACAACGCCGAGGGCAGGGTCGGCGCGCTGCGGCAGTGCGTTCCCATGGTGGCCAAGATCAAGGACCCCACTCTGCGCGACGAGTACGCCCGCCAGCTGGCCGGCTGGGTGGGCTGGGACGACGTCGCCCAGGTCATCGGCCGGGTTCGCGAGGAGTCCGGCCGCAAGCCCGGTGACCGCGGCGCCGGCAGGGCGCCGCGAGAGGCGCCGGGTCCGTCGCGCAACGCCGTCGCCGAGCGGCCCAACCCGCGCGACCCCGCGCTATGGCCGCAGCGCGAGGCGCTCAAGGCCGCGCTGCAGTACCCGGTGCTGGCCGGTCCGGTGTTCGATTCGCTGACCGCCGAAAGTTTCACCCACCCCGGCTACGTGGCGGTACGCGCCGCCATCGAGGCCGCCGGCGGCACCTCGTCGGGCCTGACCGGAGGGCAGTGGATCGAACAGGTCCGCGACCACGCGGCAACCCCGGCGGTCGCCGGCCTGATCAGCGAGCTAGGCGTGGAATCCATCCGGGTCGATGACGAGGACCGACTGCCGCGTTACATCGGCGGGGTGCTGGCCCGCCTCCAGGAGGTCTGGGTGGGCCGACAGATCGCCGAGGTCAAGTCCAAGTTGCAGCGCATGTCCCCGGTGGAGCAGGGTGAGGAATACCACGCCCTGTTCGGGGACCTGGTGGCGCTGGAGGCCTACCGACGAAGCCTATTGGAGCAGGCCAGCGGGGATGACCTGAGCGCCTGAAGGGGGTTATCGTTAACGAAACGGACGGTTCCGACGAAAGGTCAGACATGGCTCCCGCAAACACGCCCCTTCGGCGTCTCGCCGTGGCGGGTGGGCTGGCCGTCGCCGCGCTGACCCTGCCCGCCCTGGCCGTCTTCGGCGCCCCGCAGATCTCGGCCGAAGGCAACTGCCTGGCCTGGTTCGGATCTCGCGGCGACGGGATCTGCATGGGGTACTCGAACGGTAACCCAACCTATATCGGCACGCCGTACGTGGGGGTTTTCGGTCCGGGCTATGGCAACGGGCTGGGGATCACCACCGGTCCGCTGCTGCCCGGCCAAACCATCACCGAGGGTCTAAGCCCGTAGAGCCGGGCCGCCGGGAATCTTTCCTGTGGGCCTCGTCCCACGGGGTTTCGTTGCGTTGGGGTTCGATCACCACGGTCTGCGAGTCGATCTCGGTGAGTTCGATCATCTTGGGGTCGGGGGAGACCCGGTCGGCGAGCTTGCGCCGCCCGGCGTCGATCATCGTTTTGGTGGCGGGATGCCCGGTGACGGCTTTGTAGGTGCTGACGATCTGCCCGTAGCGCTCCCGGCCGGCCTTCGTACCCAGCACGTAGCCCGCCGCGAGTGCGGCCACCATCCCGATCACTGAGTTCCCTCCACCACTGTGTTCCCTCCACGCTTCGTTCCAGGGCCGAAGCCCCATGACCGCCATCCTGCCTGACGCTCGCCGATGGTGCCGGGCCCAGCTGTCTTTGGCGCTGGGGCCCTTCGGTACGCTAGAGTCTCCCCGGCCCGCAAGAGCGTTCCGCGGGAGCGGTCCCCTGTAGCTCAATTGGCAGAGCTTCCGACTGTTAATCGGACGGTTGATGGTTCGAGTCCATCCGGGGGAGCCACGGCCGGGTAGGCTTGCCCTGACGCCGCTTCTGCGGCGGCAAAGCCCAGTTCGCTTCGAACGGCGCCCACTTCGACCGACGGAGAATCACCCTGATGAAGCCCCGGCTCAAAGCCTCCAGCGTGCTGCTTGGCGCGACCGCCGCCGCGCTGTTCGCCGTGGCGCCCGCCCAGGCTGCTCCGCCGGTGCCGGCTTCCCCCGGACAGGTCTGCGCGGCCGGTTACATGGCCGACCCGAACTCGGGCAACTGCTGGCAGATGGCGAAGGGAACGGCCACCGTCGGCGGCGGGCCCTGCCTGCCCGGTCGGATCGGAACCTGCGTCGGCTACCTGGCCAACAACCCCTATGCAATGGGGGACACGCTGCCCGAGAAGTCGGCGCCGACCGGTTCCGCGGATGCGTCGGACCTGACCAGCTGGCCGTAGGCATCGCCGCGACGAAGGTGGGCCCCCACAAAGGTGGCCTGAGGCCATGATCAGAACCGTCGGTCGAGTCGGCCCGCTGAAGGTCGCCGGGCTGGTGCTGTGGGAACTGCGCTACACCCTGCTGGCGATCCTGATCACCGTCGGGCTGCTGCTGCCGGTCCCGGACGCCGCGCAGAGCGAGTACGCGGGCGCGGTTCTCTCGGTGCTGGGCATCGGCGCCTCGGTGTTCATCGCCTTCCGCAACACCACCGCCTACAACCGGTGGTGGGAGGCCCGGACCCTGTGGGGCGGCATCATCATCAACTCCCGCACCCTGAACAACGGTCTGACCTCGATCGACTCCGGCTCACCGGAGGTCGCGGCGATCATCGACCGGATGCGGCGCCGGCAGGTGCGCTACTGCTGGCAACTGGCCGCCGAACTGCGGCGCATCCCGCCGCTGCCGGGGGTCATCGAGCTGACCCCGGAGGACCCCGCCGACGCCGACGCGGTGGATCTGCTCAACCGGCAGGCCGCCGACATCCAGATCCTGGTCGCCGACGGTCATATCGACGCTCAAGCCCGGCTCCTGCTGATGAACAGCAACACCGGCGCGGCCACCGCGCAGAGTGGGCTGGAGCGGGTCCGAAACGAGCCGCTGCCGGTTCACTACGACCTGTTCATCCGGGGTCTGGCCTGGTTCTTCGGGATCATGGCGTTCAGCCGGCTGGACAGCACCACACACCTGCCGGGCAGTATCGCGATCGGCGTGCTGCTGATGACGACGTTCATCGTCGCCGAACGGCTGGGGCACTTCATCGAGCAGCCGATGAGCAACCGGATCTTCGACATCGCGATGTACCGCTTCTGCAGCACGGTCACCGGGAACCTCTTGGGCGCCGGACATCCGCTGGCCCAGCCCCGCGAGGACGACTCCGCGGTCGTCTGGATGTGAGTCGGTCACCGGCGATGGCGGCTGGCAGAATCGAGCGATGACGTCGACCCGGCCCGAGGCGCCGGCGGAGCACTCCGCGCAGACCGCCTCCCGGCGTCGGCCCCCGCGTTCGCTGAACCCGGTCGAGATGGCCCACGCCTCGGTGATGGCGGCCTTGAGTGCCGCGCTGGCCATCCTGTCGGTGGTGATTCCGTTCGCCGGCGGACTGTCATTGCTGGTCCCCGTGCCGATGGGTCTGCTCGGCTACCGCTACCGGCTGCGGGTGCTGCTGGCGGCGGCCTTCGCGGCCAGCACGGTGGCCTTCCTCATCGCCGGAATCAGCGGCTTCATGGTGGTGCTCAACTGCGCCTACGTGGGCGGGGCCACCGGCATCATCAAGCGGCGCGGCTCGGGTATGCCCATGGTCGTCGTGGCGGGCGCCGTCCTCGGGATCCTCAACGGGTTGTGGATCATCGCCGTCCTCATCGTGCTGGAACGGTTGCGCACGCTGATCTTCGAGGCGATGACAGCCAACGTCGACGGAGTCGTCTCGTTGATGTCGAAGTTCGAACCCTTCCGGCAGGCCGCCACCGATGTCCGGGCGGTCTTCGGCCTCGCCCTGCAGTACTGGCCGGTGCTGATCATGGCCTATTCGATCTTCTCGATGATGGTGGTCTCCCTGGTCGGCTGGTGGGCGCTGTCGCGGGTGCTGGAACGCCTGCGGGGCGTTCCCGACGTCCACAAGCTGGATAGCCCCGCCGAGACCGGCCGGGTCGAACCGGTTCCGGTGCGGTTGCGCGAGGCCCGCTTCCGCTATCCCGGCGCCGACCACGACGCGCTGCGGCCGCTGAACCTGACCGTCGAGCCCGGCGAGCACCTCGCCATCACCGGGGCCAACGGCTCGGGCAAGACCACGCTGATGCTGCTGCTGTGCGGCCGGGCGCCCACCTCGGGCAGCATCGAACGCCCGGGTGCGGTCGGCCTCGGGCAGCAGGGCGGCACCGCCGTGGTCATGCAGCACCCGGAGAGTCAGGTGTTGGGCACCCGGGTGGCCGACGACGTGGTGTGGGGACTGCCGGCCGAAACCCACCCCGATGTGGGCGCCCTGCTCGAGGAGGTCGGGCTGGGCGGGATGGCCGAGCGCGACACCGGCGGGCTCTCCGGCGGGGAGTTGCAGCGCCTGGCGGTGGCCGCCGCGCTGGCCCGCCAGCCCTCGATGCTGATCGCCGACGAGATCACCACGATGGTCGACCAGGCCGGCCGCGACGGGCTGCTGGAGGTGCTGTCCGGGCTCACCGAGCACCATCGGATGGCGTTGGTGAACATCACCCACTACAACAGCGAGGCCGAAATCGCCGACCGCACCGTCAACCTCAGCCAGTCGCTGGACAACATGGTGATGGTCGACAACGCCGCAGCACCGGTGCCGGACCACGCCCCGGCGCCGCGAAGCGGCAAGCCGGTGCTGGAACTGCGCGGGGTCAGCCACGAATACGGCGCCGGGACTCCGTGGGCCAAGACCGCGCTGCGCGACGTCAGCTTCACCGTCAACGAGGGCGACGGCGTGCTGATCCACGGCGGTAACGGGTCCGGCAAGTCCACCCTGGCCTGGATCATGGCCGGGCTGACCGCCCCGACCTCCGGTGAGTGCCTGGTCCGCGGCCGTCCCGCCAACGAGTGTGTCGGCGATGTCGCGATCGCCTTCCAGGCGGCCCGGCTGCAGCTGATGCGCAGCCGGGTCGATCTGGAAGTCGCCTCGGCGGCGGGCTTCCCCCCGAACGACACCGGCCGGGTGGTCGCGGCGCTGGCAACCGTCGGGCTCGAGGGGTCGCTGGCCGGGCGGCGCATCGACCAGCTCAGCGGAGGGCAGATGCGGCGGGTGGTGATCGCCGGCCTGCTCGCGCGCTGGCCGCAGGCGCTGATCCTCGACGAGCCGCTCGCCGGCCTGGACGCCCCCAGCCAGCGCGGCCTGCTGCGGCTGCTGACCGACCTGCGGCTCAACACCGGGTTGACCGTCATCGTCATCTCGCATGACTTCGCGGGCCTGGAGGAACTGTGCCCGCGCACCCTGCACCTGGACCGCGGGGTGCTGCGATCCTCGGGGTCGACCCCGTGAGCCCGGCCCGCCAGCGCCGGCCGGTGGTGCTGCTGCGCCCGGTCCCCGGAACCTCGGTGATCCACGAGCTGTGGGCCGGCACCAAGATCATCGCGGTCTTCGTCATCTCGCTGGTGCTGGCGTTCCACCCCCGCTGGGTACCGATCGCCCTGATGGCAACCCTGGTCGTGGTGACGATCCGGCTGGCGCACATCCCGCGCGGGGTGGTGCCGTCCATCCCGCGGTGGCTGTGGATCCTGCTGCTGCTCGGTGCCGTCACCGCCACCATCGGCGGCGGCGAACCGGTCCTGCACCTGTGGTCAGCCGACATCGAGGTCGGTGGTCTGCTGAAGTTCCTGCGGATCACCGCGGTGTCGATCGTCCTGCTGGCGACGGGCGCGCTGGTGTCGTGGACCACCAACGTCGCCGACGTCGCCCCCGCGGTGGCCACCCTCGGCCGGCCGCTGCGGCCGCTGCGGATCCCGGTCGACGACTGGGCCGTGGCGCTGTCGCTGTCGCTGCGGGCCTTCCCGATGCTGCTCGACGAGTTCCGGCTGCTCTACGCGGCCCGGAAGTTGCGGCCGCGCCCGGTCATGCCCGACGGCCGGATGCGCCGCCGACGGTGGGCCGTCGAATTGGTCGACCTGCTCACCGCCGGGGTGACTGTCGCCCTGCGGCGCGCCGACGAGATGGGCGACGCCATCACCGCCCGCGGCGGCACCGGCCAGATCTCGGCGGCCCCGTCCCGGCCGAAGAAGGCCGACTGGGTGGCACTGGGCATTGTCGCGGTGGTCGGGGTGGCGGCGTTTTTCGTGGAGATTCCCGGCCTGGCCTGATCCGGTCTCGGTTCTGGACGTCTCAGCGCTGCGCGGCGGTGTTCGCGGCCTGCTGGGCCGCGGCCAGCGTCTCCGCGACCGGCCGACGTCCCAGGAACATCTCGTCGAAGAACGGCTTGATGGCCTGAAACCCGGCGGCGAAACCGGCCCCGCCCGGCGCGGCGATACGCCGGCCGTCGAGTACGGCGAAGAACGGGGTGACGTCGACGCCCTTGTCCGTCCAGTAGTCGAAGTACCCCCGCTGGGCCGACAGCACCGCCGGGATCGCCACCCCGCGCCGGCCGAGGTAGGCGTTGCCCTGCCCGCCGAGCCAGTCCAGTACCGCCCGCACCGCCTCCGGGTGGCGGGTGGCCGGATTCCCCGCGGCGACGATGCCGTTGGTGACGCTGACCCGCCCGGCCGGTCCGGCGGGCAGCATCGCCACTCCCCAGCGGAAGCCGGCCTGCCCGGCGATCTGGGCCAGGTTGTAGGTGCCGGACTGGAACACCGCCATCCGCCCGGACAGGAACTGATTGCGGGAGAAGTCGCCGTTGTCATTGGTGTCGGAGGCCGGCGGGGCGACGTGCTCGGTGTTGATCAGGTCGACCACGTAGCCCAGTGCGGTGATCGCCTGCGGGTTGTCGAAGGCGAACCGGTCGCCGTCGCTGAACAGCCCGCCGGCCGAGCCGATGTAGTTCAGGGTGATGCCCTGCAGGTCGTTGGCGGCGTTGTAGCCCCACTGGCGCACCCGGAGCGGATCGAATCCGGGCGCATCGCCGCGGCGCCCGGCGGCGTCGACGGTTAGCCGCGCCAGCAGCGGGCGCAGCGTGTCGGTCGCCGGGTCGGGATCCCAGCGCGCCTCGCCGAGTGCCGACGGCTCCACCCCGGCGGCGGCGAGCAGGTCGGCGTTGTAATACAGCGCGATCCCGGCGTCGGTGAGCTGCGGCACCCCCCACAGCGTCCCGCCCCGGGTGAACTGCGTGACCACCGACGTGTCCCAATCGGGCGACGGCGCGATCGCCATCAGCCGGCCGTTGTCGGCGTACTCGGCGAGGTAGGAGTTGTTCATCCAGAAGATGTCGTCGGCGCCGCCGCCGGCCACGTCGGTGCGCAGCGTGTCGAAGTAGCTCGCATACGACACCAGGGTGGTGCGCACCTCGATGTCCGGGTGCCGGCGGTGGAACTCCTCGAAGGACTCCTGGTAGGCCCCGGCCACCTGCTCGTCCCACAACCGGACCGTCACCACAGTCGTCCCCGCAGGCCCGTCGGTGCGGCCCATCAGCTCGACCACGCCGATCAGGACCAGGGCGACGGCGACGAGGGCGGCGGTGACCATCGTCGAGAAGCGGGGCCGCCCCATCACTTCAGGCCCGTGACGACGATCGAGCGCACGATGTGGCGCTGGAACACCGCGAACAGCACCACCAGCGGGACGATCGCCACCGTGGTGGCCGCCATCACCAGCGTCCACTGCGCGTTGTACTGCGACTGCAGCCCCGCGGTGGCCACCGTCAGCACCCGCCACTTGCCGCCGCTGGTGATCACCAGCGGCCACATGAAGCTGTTCCACTGCGAGACCACGGTGATCAGCGTCAGCGTCGCCAGGATCGGCTTGCTGGCCGGCAGCACCACATGCACGAGCACATCCAGGGTGTTGGCGCCGTCGAGGTGGGCGGCCTTGATCAGATCGCCCGGGATCGAGCGGAAGTACTGCCGCAGCAGGAAGATCGCGTACGGCGAGCCGAACACGAACGGCAGCACCAGGGCCCAGAAGGTGTTGCGCAGACCCAGTTCGGCCATCATGAGGTATAGCGGCACCACCGTCACCGTCGCCGGCACCATCAGGGTCGCCACGTACACCCAGAACAGGCCGTCGCGGCCGGGAAACTCCAGCCGGGCGAACGCGTACCCGGCCAGCACCGAGAAGACCAGTTGGCCCAGGGTGATGATCGCGGTCATCAGCGCGGTGACGGCCAGCGCGCGGCCGAACCCGGCCCCGCCCAGGGCGGTGTAGTTCTCCAGGGTCGGCGGGTCCGGTGGCGACAGAGGCGTGCCGGTGGCGAACTGTCGGGCCGAGGTCAGCGAGGTGAGCAGGCCCAGCGCGAACGGCGCCATCGTCAGCACCGCTGCTGCGATCAGGCCGGCGTAGATGAACACCGCCGTCCGCCGGTCGCCGTGGGCCATATCCGGCAGGTTAGCTGGCGGGTAGAGTTCGGCTGGTGAAAACCTCGTTGTGGCCGGTCGCGGCGTGTGCGGTGGTCGCTGCCGGATTGCTGCAGCCGGCCCCGGCGCAGGCCGCCGCCCACGGGGTGCTGGCCCGCGAGGTCGGCTTGGCGGCCACCGTCTTGACCTTCGAGGGCGGTCTGGCCGGGATCCAGCCGTTCCTGCACTTCACCCCGCTGCAACTCGGCGGCGGACTGTGCGCGTCGCCGAACACGTGCCGGCCGGTCGACTACCCGGCCTGGCCGCTGGGCCAGTACTTCAACAACCAGGGTGCCGACCGCCTGCAGGCCGCCCTCGACGAGGTTGCCGGGAACGTCACCCTGTTCGGGCACAGCCAGGGCGGCCAGGTGATCTACACCGCGCTGCGCCGCTGGGCGCAGGACCCGGCGTCCGCTCCCGACCCGGGTCAGGTCTCCTGGGTGTCCATCGGCAACCCGGAGAACGTGGTCGGCGGCCGCGCTCCCAACCCGGTGCCGGACTACTCCCCGTACAGCGGCATCGAGGTCATCAAGCAGTACGACGGATGGGCCGACGTCCCCACCGACAAGAGCAACGTGCTGGCGGCGATCAACGCGGCGCTGGGCAGGTCGACTGCGCATGTCTTCGGGTACTTCGACGTCGACCCCGACGACCCCGCCAACATCCGCTACACACCGGACAACCCCGACGGCTCGCCGGGCAACATCACCTACGTCTTCGTCCCCAACCCGATGCTTCCGCTGGTCGGCGCGACCGGGCTGCTGGCGCCGCTGCTCAACCCGGTGCTGGACCCGATCCTGCGCCCGATCGTCGAATCGGCCTATCAGCGGCCCTTCGAGGTCCCGGCCCCGTCGTCGGCGGTCGCGACACCCCCGGCGGCGGCGTCAGTAGGTGTCGTAGCTGATGCGCTTGCGGAAGTACAGGTGCTGGACGACG
>JAGQTQ010000109.1 GCA_020438905.1 Mycobacterium sp. | reverse complement strand
TAGTCGAAACAGTCGCCGGCCAGTGTGCTGGAGGCGATGTGTCGCGAGCAAACCGGTATCCGGCCGGCGAGCTCACCCGGCAGGATTGAAGCCATGTAGCCTGCGGCGCTGGCGATTTCATGCATCAGGTGCTCGGTCAGGTTGCTGAGGCGCGCGGCGAGGGCACGGTTCTCTTGCTCGCGTTGGGTCAACTGCTCGCGGGCCCGGACCTCGGCGGTCACGTCGATGATCTGCGAGACGAAGTTCTGGAACTCGTCGTCGGGACCACGCAGGGCGCTGACCGACAGGGTGCCCCAGATCGGGCTCCCGTCGGCTCGGCGGTACTGCTTGGTGACGCGGTAGGTGGTCGTCCGGCCGGAGCGCACGTCCTCGGCGGCCTGCAGATCCTGCTCATGGGTATCGCCCAGGGTCAGGTCCCGCCAGGTCTTGGTGCGCAGGGTCTCGGCGTCGTAGCCGAAGAAGTCGCACACCGCCTGGTTGACCACCTCGAAGCGGCCCTCCGCGCTGACCAGGGCCATGCCGGTCGGGGAGCTGTCCATCAGCCGGCGGTAGCGGGCGTCGGCCTCGGCCTGCCGGTCACGGGCCTCGGCCGTCGCCTGCTCCGCCGCCACCCGTTCGGTGATATCGATGACCTGCGCGATGTACCGCTCCACCGAGCCGTCCGGGGTGCGGAGGCAACTGACGGCGAGGTCCCCCCAGCGCGGGTGGCCGTCGGCATGGATGTACTGCTTGGTCGTCCGGTAGGAGTCGATGTCCCCGGCCGCGATCTGCTCGACCTTGGCTGCGTCGGCGTGCAGGTAGTCGGGATGGGTCAGTTCTTGCCAGGTCTTGGTGCGCAGGGTGGCGGCGTCGTAGCCGAAGAAGGTGCAGAGTGCCTGATTGACGATTTCGAGGGTGCCGTCGGGGTTGATGAGGCACATCCCGATATTGGAGTTCTCCATCAGTCGGCGGAAGCGGGCGTCGGATCGGATCTTGTGTATTCGGGCCTGTCGGAGGAAGTCCTCATTGACGACGACCGCGTCGATCACCTGAAACGAAGCCACCACGCCGTCGTGGTTTCCGCTGGAATCATAGGACGGCTTGGCGTGCAGCCTGATCCAGTGCGGCGTGCCGTCGCGCGAGACGATCCGTGCCCTGGTGAAGACGGTCTCGCCGCGGCTGAGGATTCCGAGCCTTTGGGCGGACGCGGCCCACTCTTCGGGATGGACGATTTCCCGGATCTCCCTGCCGACCCAGTGCTCCGGCGGGGCGCCGAGAACCGCCTCCGACGACGGCGAGATCCATGTGAAACGCCCGTCCCGAACGTGACAGACCACGTCGGCGATGTTCTCGGCGAGCAGTCGGAACCGCTCCTCGGACTGAGCGAGTCGGGCGCTCGACTCATGACGGTCGGTGACGTCCCGCCAGGTGAGGACGATGTCGCCGCCGGCGGCCGGATTGGCCCGGGTGTCGTACCACAGCGCGGCGCCGAGGATCTCGTTGTCGTAGAGGACGTCGTCGACGACGACCGGTGCGCCGGAGTCCGCGCAGCGCCGGTAAAGGTCCAGCAGGGCGGAACGTTGCAGATTCGGCGAGACCTCCAGCATCCGTTTGCCGATCAGATCCTCCGGAGTCAGACCGAGGTAGGCGCAGGTAGAGAGGTTGACGTCGCGGTAGCGGAAGTCGACCGTCCGTCCGGTGTCGTCGCGGACCGGTTCCACCAGCACCACGGGATCGAGCAGCGAGTCCATGGTCGTGCGCAACAATGCGGCCGACTGCTCGCTTCCGGCCAGGGCAGCGGCCCGGTCCGATTCGTCGTAGAACATCCAGACCCGGCCGGTGAATTCGCCGCGGCGGATCGCGTTGGAGATGATCCGCACATGCGTCGGTGAACCGGCAAACCTCCAGGTGACGTCGATGCTTGCTGAGGGGTCGATCGACAGGCGGTCGTTCGCGGCGGCGATCTCCGCCGGATTCAGCGCTGCGCTGAGGGCGTCGGCCATGGCCCGGGAGAAGTCGGCGACCGCGATCGTGCCCGGCACCAAATTCAGCAGTTTGCCCGCCGCATCATTGATCACGGCGCGGCCGGCGAGGGTGTCCACCGAGGCGACGCCCACCTCAAGCCCGTCGATAACCGCCTTCAGTCGGTCGGACTCCTGCCGGTCACGGCGGGCGTCCTCAACCGCGGCGGCGAGGGCGGCGAGGTCGTCGTGGATGTATCGCCGGAGATCGGCGGACAGCTCGGAAAGAACCTCCATGCCGGTCCACACCATCAGCAGGAAGATCTCCTCGGTGCCCAGCCTGGCCGATACCGCGGCGGTCGGCGTGGCCGATAGTTCGAGTCGCAGCGACGTGGGGACTAGGCTCGCCAGCCTGGCAGGCCCGCGTTCCAATTCCAGTGTTGTGCCGGCATCGGCATCGGCGGCGGCCCACGGCGCGCCCGGGGCCATCAGACCGGGAGGGCACGTCGCCACCACCGTCGCGTCGGCCGGACCCCCGCCGCGGGTCCAGATGACCGCTGCGGCGGCCCCGGACTCGCCGGTCAGCCGGCACAGTGCACTGGCAAGCCGGTCAGCCACAGACGGGCTCGCTCACACGGGACGGACCGGTGTCGGACTGCTCGGAACCGGACAGGAAGTTCCGGATCGTCGTGATCAGCTCATCGGGTTCGACAAGGTGCGGGACATCGCCGGTGGAGCGCAATGGCGCCAGCCGCCCCGAGGGAATCGCCGACGCGCTCCAGCGTGCGACCCCGATCGGCATTCCCAGATCGTCGGCGAATCCCAACGGGCTGCAATGCCGGGCCGGTGAGTACGGCCCGGGGTCCGCATCGGCCGAGCCGGCCTGGGCGAAGGTCAGCACCCGGTAGTCGTCGGCGAACGCTGAGACCACCGGAGCCCACTCCGACGGCCCGCCGCCCAGACCGTGCAGGATGACCATCCACGGCGCATCCAGGTTGCCGGTGTTGTCGGTGACGACGACGCGGTGGGCGGTGCGGCGCACGGCAGCAGGTTGGGACAACCCGCGGGCGACGCGGTCGGACGTCGGCACCCTCACCTCCCTGGCCCATTCGCAGACGTTGCGACCCCATGTTAATTCAGGTCGCAGATACGGGCGGGGCGGAAATCCCCGCGGGTCAAAAGCGGCGGGTTCCCTCACCCATCGGGGGGTCGCGCCGGGCCATTAGCCGTTATGCTCTGCAATCGCAGCACTGCGGAATGCGGGGCGGCCGCAGCACGCGCAGTGCAGGGAAGGAGTCCCATGACCGAGAGCCCCGTAAGGACTACGGACGCGGGTGTCGTGGTCGTTCGTCCCGAAGGCCGGCTCAACATGACGGTGGCGCCGGCGTTGCGCGAACAGTTGCATGGTCTGGTGCGTGAGGGCAAGGCTCGCCTCGTGGTGGACCTGTCCGCAGTCGACGCCATCGACTCATCGGGGCTCGGCGCCCTCATCTCAGGTCTCAAGGCGGCGCGGCAGGGCAATGGCGACCTGCGGATCGCAGCCCCGTGCGAGCAGGTCAAGGCGGTCCTGGAACTGACCAACCTCAACCGGGTCCTCAAGACCGCAGAGTCGGCGGACACCGCCTTTGACGAGTCGGCATAGGGCAATGCTGATCGACGGGGTCGCAGAACCCGAGGTCCTCGAAGAAATCGAGCGAACCCTCGAACGGTTCTGGGGCGAACACCCGGCGGTGCCGGAGATCACCCGTATGTATCTGGGCATCGCGGTTGCCGAGATCGGGTCCAACATCATCGAGCATTCCGGCCGTCAGCGGCGGGTGCGCCTACGCATGGAACTGCGGCACAGCCCCGGTGAGGTGCGGGTCAGCTTCACCGATGACGGCCCGCCGGTCGATGTGAACCTCGACTGCCTGCCACAGCCCGACGATATGGCCGAACGCGGTCGCGGCCTGGCGTTGGCCAAGGCCGCGCTGAGTGCGCTGTCCTATCACCGCGACGAGCGGGGAAACCACTGGTTGCTGGTGAGCCGCCCCTTCTGAATCGGCGGTCTAAACCCCGGTTGGCCCCTCAGGTTCATGGCCTGGGCTGTCGGGTTCCACCAAGATGGAGTGGTGACCGCCGTCCTACCGTGCCCGAGGTCAACTGAGCGCCTGGTATGGCCGTCGTGACCTGGGACCTCGACGTCACGACCGGACGTCATACGCTTGACCAGATTCATCGCGCTCTCGAGCGGTTCTGGTCCGCCCACAGCCGGATTCCGGAGATGGTGCGACTGCAGATGGAAATCGCCTGCACCGAAATCGGCGCCAATATCGTCGCCTACGCGTCCGACGGCCGGCCGGTACGGATGCGCATGGAGTTGCGATGCCGCCCGGATCGGGTTCACATCGACTTCATCGATGACGGAATGCCGGCCGACGTGGACCTCACGGCGGTCACCATGCCCGGAGAATGGGCGGAGCACGGCCGGGGCCTGGCGATGGCCCGGGCGGTGCTGGATCGGCTGTCCTATCGCCGGAGCGCGGTCGCCAACCACTGGACCCTGGTCAGCGAGGGTTTTACCCGGGAAGTCGCGCCCGCGTTCTAGGGGTTTGGCCGGTCAGGGACTGGCGTACTTCTCAGCCCGAGCCACTGTCGCGGCCTCCGCCCTGGTGCCGACGCCCAGTTTGGTCAGCACATTGTGGACGTGATTCTTGACGGTGTGCAGCGTCAGCGACAGCCGGGAGGCGATTTGCTGATTGGTCAGTCCCTGGGCGATGAGGTCGAGAATCTCCCGCTCCCTGGCCGTCAGCGTCTCGGTGGTGGAATCGGGATTCTGCTGTGCGGCAAAGGCGTACACCCGACTCATCAGGATCGCCGAGACCTCGGGCGAGCACTTGGCCTGCCCGTCGCGAGCGGTGCGCACCAGGTCCAGAAGGTGGTCGAAGGATTCCGACCGCAGATGCAGGCCGGTCACACCGGCCTCGGCGCAGGCGATGATCTCCGATTCCCGGCCGACGTCGAGTCCGAAGACGATGACCTTCGGCCGGGTGGAGAGGTCGAGGCCAACGTGGAGGAGGGTGGAACTGTTCTCGGTACCGGCGTTGAGCAGGATCACGTCGGTGGGGCCGGAGTCGATGGCCTTCAGCATCGACGGCAGGTCCCAGGCGGTCGCCGCCGGACAGTCGTGCGCGTCCAGTTGAGCCGCGAGGCACTCGCGATTAAGGCGGCCGTCGTCGACGACCAAGACGCGCACCGTCACCGTCAAATGCTAACCGAGGGTCTAGATCCTGTGCTGACTGAAGATCTAGATCCCAATTAGGCCCGATGGCTGATAGTCGCGTGGGTGCCGCGGGTCGCATACTGGCAACAGTTGGGAAGGAGTGTGTGGCATGAGCGTCGAGGTGCGCAGCCGGCAGGAGGCAGAAGCCACCGATGAAGCGGTATCACCGCGCTTTGAGATTTCCCCTCGGCTGGCGTTGGTCCTGCTGACCCTCACCATGATCCTTACCGCGGTGATTGGGATTTTCCTGCACGGTCAGAGCTCCGTGGGACTGTAAGGAACCGAAGTTGCACGGCGCGCCAGAGGGCACTACTATAAATCTGTGTGGCAACGTTTCGTCGCGGTTCTGCGTGGGCTGCGGACTTGGCTTCAGGGCGGTTCCAGCGTCGGTCAGCTGACCCAGTACATAATCCTGGTAACCGCGATCGTGGGGGTTCTGTATCTCGCGGTGACGTTCCTGTGGGGAAACGTCCACTTCGGCCAGCCGGTCATCTTCGACTCCTTCGCCGGCGACTCGGGCCGGTAAGCCTCGCCGGAGCTCTCGGCCCCGTCGTGCTGGCCGTGGCGCTGGTCGGTCCCGCGGCATCCGCCGGCGCCGCCCCCGATGACGTCGACCCCGTGCCCGGGTCCACCACCCTGTCTCTCGTGGATATGGGCGCCAGCACGCCGTTGGCCTTCTACGGTGAGCAGGGGACCGCGGAACTGACCTTTCCGGTGCCGCGTGGTTTGACACCAGTCGCCCTGAACGCGATCGTCGAGCTTCCCGTCAACGTTCGCGCCGGCATGATCACCGCGACCCAGGATGGTCGCACCATTGCCCGGGTGGCCCTGCCCGCGGACGACGAGGCCCCGATCACGGTCCCACTGGCCGGCGTATCGATCGTCGACAACGCGGCCACGGTCACCCTGCGCGCCTACTCCGTCCCCAACCCGGGAACCTGCCTTGACCCCACGAACCCGCTGCGATTGATCAACGGTGCGGTCGACTTCGCCGGGGAGGCGGCGCCACCGCGCACCGTCGCCGACTTCCTGCCGACGGTGCTGAAGAAACTCACCATCGCGATCCCATCTGACCCCACCAGAGCGGAGTCCGATGCAGCGGTCCGATTGGCGGCCGCGATCGTCGCTCGCTACGGCCGCCAGCCCACGGCCGTCGCCGTCGTCCGCCTCGGGACCCCCTCGCCGCCGACGGCGCCGTTCGAGCGGCGGATCACCATCCAGCAGGGGCCGGACACCGGACTCGCCCTTCAGGGGCCGGACCTTCGTATCTCCGGCCCCGAACCGGATCTGATCAATCAGGCTCGCCTGCTCTCCAGCGACATCTCCGAACTGGCGATCAGTTCCAAAGCTGTCGTCGGCCCCCTCAAGACCAGCCCCCAACTGCCCGGAAACGTCACCACATTGAGCGCGCTCGGGCAGCCCACCGTCTCGGCGGTCGCATTGTCGCCGCAGGTGGCCGTCGGACTCGACCAGACCCGGAT
>JAGQTQ010000108.1:8234-15023 GCA_020438905.1 Mycobacterium sp. | reverse complement strand
AGTCCGGCACTGGCTTGAACGCGGCCACCAACCAGTACGAGGACCTGCTCAAGGCGGGCGTCGCCGGCCCGGTCAAGGTCACACGCTCGGCGCTGCAGAACGCGGCGTCCATCGCGGCGCTGTTCCTGACCACTGAGGCGGTCGTCGCCGACAAGCCGGAGAAGGCCGCGGCTCCCGCCGCCGACCCGACCGGTGGCATGGGCGGCATGGACTTCTGAGTCCGCATTCGAAAGGTGCCCGGCTGCGTCATGCAGCCGGGCACCTTTCGTGTTCGCAACGGCTAGACGGTCTGGTCGTGGATCGGCAACTCGATCGCGATGTCGCCGATGTCGATGATGCCGAAGGTCGTGAAGTTCTCGAAGTTCGTCGCCGAACTGGTGATCTGCAGCGTCAGGCTGCCGTTCGCCGGTGTGGTGTAGGCGATGTCGGACAGCGGGATTTCCACGGTGCGCTCGCGCCCGTCGAGCACCACCGGGATCGGGGTGACGATATTGCCCAGCACCAGATTGGTCGTGTCGTCGACCAGCTGCGCGTACACCGTGCGGCTGGTGCCCAACCCCCGATAGGTGAAGCTCAGGGTGGGTGCTCCGACGATCTGGCTGCCCGCCGCCGGGGTGAGGTCCAGGTTGATCGCGTTCCACGCCGGGCTGGCGTTGCCGATCGTCAGGATCGGGGATACCCCCTCCACCCCGCCGGGACCGGATCCGCCGATGATCGGTCCCAGGCCCAGCACGCCGCCGGTGCCGCTCTTGGTGTAGAGATCGTTGTTGAACCCGGTCTCGAAGGGCAGCAGCGCCGAGTTGTAGTAGTCGCCAAGCTGGTCGTACCACTGGAACTTCGGTATCAAGGTGCTGGTGTCCTGAATGCCCACCACGTAGCGGTCGAGCCACTTGAGGTTGTCGACGAAGCCGAGGTCCTCCTGGTACGGGTTGAGCGGGACGTTGCAGCTGCCGTGGCCGCCGCAGAACCACACCAGCTTCGTCTCGGTTCCCGCCTCCACCAGCGCCTCGGCGTTGGCCACCGACTGGTCCAGCGGGAACAGGATGTCCTGAACGCCCTGGAAGATCAGCGTGGGCGCGGTGATGTTGCCGACCAGCGGGGTCGGCCCGGCGCTGGCCAGCACCGCCTGCCCGGTCTCGCTGATCCAGCCGAGCAGGTCACCGGTGAGCACCCCCTGGTAGACCTGCGAGTTGACGTCGGTGCGAGAGATCAGCAGGATCCCCGCCAGCAGCGTGCCGAAACCGGTCTTGAACTGGTTGTAGTTGGGGTAGAGCGCGCTGAGCAGCGAGTTCCACGAGATCTCCGGGGCGATCGCGTCGACGCGGGGGTCGGTCGCGGCGGTCGTCCACGGGATGCCGCCGCCGTAGGAGCCGCCCACCATGCCGATGAGCGGATCGCCGTCGTCGACCGCCGCCTGCTGATAGGCGGGATTGCCGGTGCTGGTGAGCCAGGAGATCAGCGCCGAGACGTCGCGCGCCTCGAAGAACGGGGCGTCGACCTGCATTCCGGGCAGGCTGCGGTCCTTGGTGGCGAAACTTCCGCGGGGGTCCCAGCTGATGACGTTGTAGCCGGTGGAGGCGGTGTAGGACGGCCCGCCGTCGGTGGAGATCCACTCGCCGTCGCGCAGCACCGGCAGGCCCGGGGTCAGACTGCCGAGATTGGTCGCTCCGAGTTGGCCGTTGGGATCGGTGGGGTTGGTGATACCGGGGGTGCCCAGCCCGGGACCGAGCAGGACGGTCGGTGCGGACTGCACCGCGCCGGTGGCCACATCGGTGGCGGGGAAGTAGTTGGCGCTGACCATGAGCCCGTCGAACGACTCCACCTTGGTGGTGAAACCGGTCGGCCGGCCCTCGGCCAGTTGGTAGGCGCTGACGTCGAACCTCACCACCTCCGAGGCGCCGATGATCGGCGCCAGCAAGGTGCTGACGAGGGGCACCTGCTGCAGCAGGCCGATGACGGTCGGCGCGATGAGCCCGACGAGGGGGATGCCGGCCAGGAAGGTGTCGAACGGGGTCTGTTCGGAGACCCGGATCTTGAAGGTCTCGAACGTGTCCGCCTGGTACAGCGCGTCGGCGTCGGGGATGTAGAAGAATTCGCCGCTGTCGCTGAACAGGGTGGCCTGCGAGAAGATGTCGTCGCTGATGGCGGCGAGCTTTCCGCCCAGGCTGGGACTGGAGACGGTCTGGTAGGTCAGCGGGTGCGACGAGGTGGCGCCGAGGGTGCCGACCAGCATTCCGGGGTACGCCGTCCCGTCGAACGTTCCGCCCCAGGTGACCGACGGGTTGACGGTGATGGGGCCGTCCGCCTGAGCGGAGGCCTGGGCCGATGCCTGGCCGGTCACTTGGCCGGAGGTCTTGGCCGCTGCGGCCGGACCGCGACGGGTGGCCGCCAGCAACGCCGCATCGGCGACCGGCTCGACCGGGGCGCTGTTGCCGGTCGAGCCGGTTTCTGCGCTGGTGGCCGCCGCCGGCGTGGCCGCGGGCACGCTGAGCGTGGAGGTGCGACGCGCATCATTGTGCGCAGCGGCGATTCCGGCGACCGGACGCGGCCCGCTCCGGACCTGACGTCCGGGCTGTTTCGATGCGCTTCGCGCCTGCGTCGCGTTCGCCCGGCGGTCGGAGGAGGACGCCGACTCCGATCCGGTGTCGGCCGAGGCGGAGCACACCGCGAGCCACGCCGACCCCACGCCCAGCGCCACTGCGAGGCCGGCGACCCGTCCGACGAATCTCGATGCACCCATGGCCCGCTCCTCACGTTTGCGGCGAAGCCGGACAGATGGTGTTTCAGGCCGGTGGAACCGGACCGTACAACAAAACAACCCGGATAATGCGGGGAGTTTCGAATATCGCGGGACGACTTCACCCCGCCGGTAGGGTCGTTTCATGGCCGAGGAATTCCAGGACGCGCCGGCGGCCCGCGAGATCCTGCGGGACGCCTTCACCCGGATCATCGAGCACGTCGACGGTCTCACCGACGGCCTGGCCGACGAGGTCTCCTTCTTCCGGCCGGCTCCGGAGGCCAACAGCATCTGCTGGTTGATTTGGCACAGCGCCCGCATCCAGGACGCACAACTGGCCCACATCGCCGGCGTGGAGCAGGCCTGGTTCACCGGCGGCTGGGTCGACCGGTTTGCGCTGGATCTTCCGCGCGACGCCCACGGCTACGGGCACACCCCGGAGGAGGTGGCCAGGGTGCGGGTCCGCGCCGATCTGCTGGCCGGCTACTACCACGCCGTGCACAAGATGACCCTGGAGTACATCGCCGGCGTCACCGTCTGCGAACTCGCGCGGGTCGTCGACGAGCACTGGACCCCGCCGGTGACGGCGAGCACCCGACTGGTGAGCATCATCGACGACTGCGCCCAGCACCTCGGCCAGGCGAAGTATGTCCGGGGGATCGTCGGCTGACGGCCCCTGGCTACGATTGCGCCCATGATGCGCTCGGCCGCAACGGTTCTGATGTGGCTGGTCACCACGGTGCTGCTGGCGGCGGCGATCCCCGCGGCATGGGCGCAACTGAACCTCGTCGACCGAGACGGCTATGCCGCCCTGGCCCAGCGAGCCGCCGCCGACCCGCAGTTGCAGACCGCGATGGCCGGGGAGTTGACGGCACAGGTGGGTCGGCTGGGCGCCGGGGTGGACTCCACCGTCGTGAGCCGGATCGCCACCGCCTACACCTCGAGTGCGGCATTCCCGCGGCAGTTCGCCGAGGCCAACGGCTTCGCCCACCGCTGGCTGTTCACCAACACCGTTCCCGCCACGGTCGACCCACAGGGCCGCTGGGTGATCGACCTGGCCCCCATGCTCTCCGACGCGGCCTTCGCCCAGACCCTGCGCGACTTCGACATCACGGTGCCCTCGTCCGTGCCGATCCCGCTGACCGACGATGCCCCGTCCTTCCTGCGCCCGGGCGCGTTCCGGGTCGCCGGACAGTGGGGTCCGTGGCTCAGTGTGGGACTCGCCGTCCTCGCCGCGGCGAGTGCCCTGTTGACGTTGCTCGCGGCGCGCAGACGCGGCAGGGCGCTGGCGGCGCTGGGCGTCTCGGGGCTCCTCGTCGGCGCAGCGGGCTGGGCGGCGATCGCGATCGCACAGGGTCATCTCCGCGAGGCGCTGAACAACACCTCCGGAACCACGCGGCGGGTCGCCGACGTCATGGTGGCCACCGCCCAGGACGGCATGCACCAGTGGCTCAACGTGACCCTGATCGTCGGCGGCGGACTGGTGATCGTCGGGGTGATCGTCTCACTGCTGACTGGCCTGGCCCGCGCGACCTAACGTGGCGTGCAGGAACGCATACGACAACGCACTCTTGAACGCGGTCTGGGCATTGTCGGCGGCGCCGGCGTGCCCGCCCTCGACGTTCTCGTAGTACCAGACCGTGTGCCCGGCCTCGGTGAGGGCGGCGGTCATCTTGCGCGCATGGCCGGGATGCACCCGGTCGTCCCGCGTCGAGGTCGTCATCAGCACCGGCGGATAGATCCGCTCGGCGCTGATGTTCTGGTAGGGCGAGTACTCGGAGATGAATGCCCAGTCGTCGGGATCATCGGGGTCGCCGTACTCGGCCACCCACGACGCCCCGGCCAGCAGTAGGTGGAACCGCTTCATGTCCAGCAGCGGTACCTGGCACACCAGCGCGCCGAACAATTCCGGGTACTTGGTCGCCATGACGCCCATCAGCAGACCGCCGTTGCTGCCGCCCTGCGCCCCGAGCAGTTCCGGGGTGGTGATGCCCCGTTCGACCAGATCCCGGGCCACCGCGGCGAAGTCCTCGGCCACCTTGTGCCGACCCTCGCGCATCGCCTGGGTGTGCCAGCCCGGGCCGTATTCGCCCCCGCCGCGGATATTGGCCAGCGCGTAGGTGCCACCCCGCTCCAGCCACAACCGGCCCAACACCCCGGCGTACCCGGGAGTCTGGGACACCTCGAAACCGCCGTATCCGCCCAGCAGGGTCGGCTGCGGCGAGCTGCAATCATCAGGCCCGACAACGAAATACGGAACCCGGGTGCCGTCGTCGGAGGTCGCGAAGTACTGCCGCACGGCCAGACCGGAGGTATCGAAGAAGGCCGGGGCGGTTTTGATCACCTCGAAACGGCCGTCGGTGGTGCCGTACAACAGCCGCGACGGGGTCAGAAAACCGCTGGAATCGAGGAAGATCTCATCTCCGGTGTGGTCGGCGGTGACGATCGCGGTATTGCTGTTGGCCTCCAGCCCGCGGGCCTCGGTGCGCTCCCAGCTCCCCGGGGTGACGATGTCGACCCGGCTGGCGACATCGGTGAGGGTGACCATCACCAACCGGTCGCGGGTCCAGGCGTACTGGTGCAGGCAGGTGCGCTCGTCGGGCTCGAAGACCGTCGTCAATTCCGCTGTGCCGTCGCGGAATTGCTCGTAGTCGGCGGCCAGCAACGAGCCGGCCCGGTAGAAACCCGAGGGATGGTTCCAGTCGGTGCGCAACTCGATCAGGATCCAGTCCCGGTGCACCGAGACGCTGGCGTCCGAGGGGGCGTCGAGGTGGATCAGTTCACCGTGGCGCAGTTGGTAGACGAGATCGTTGAAGAAGTCGACCGCCCGGTAGACCATGGTTCGTTCGTACCCGGGTGTGCGGTCCACCCCGGCGGTGACGATCACGTCGGTCGGGGCTCCGGTGAACAGCGTCTGCGCATCCTGCAGCGACTCGCCGCGGCGCCAGCGCTTGAGCACCCGCGGGTAGCCGGATTCGGTCAGCGATCCGGGGCCGAAATCGGTTCCCACCAGCAGGGTGTCGGGGTCCGCCCAGGTGACCCTGGACTTCGCCTCCGGCAACGCGAAGCCGTCGGGGACGAATGTCGCTGTCCGCATGTCGAATTCGCGGACGACCGTCGCATCGGAGCCGCCGCGGGAGAGCGAGATCAGCGCCCGGGTGTGGTCGGGCTCGATGACGTCGGCCCCGGCCCACACCCAGTTCTCGCCCTCGTCGCGCGCCAGTTCGTCGACGTCGATGAGGATCTCCCAGTCGGTCTCCTCGCTGCGGTAGCTGTGCAGCGTGGTGCGCCGCCACAGCCCGCGCGGGTTGTCGGCGTCGCGCCAGAAGTTGTAGAGGTGCTCCCCGCGGCGGCGGACGTAGGGGATGCGCGAGTCGGTGTCGAGGACGTCCAGCGCCTCGGATCGCATCCGCTCGAACGTCTCATCGCCGAACCGTCCGATGGTGGCCTGGTTGCGATCGTGCACCCAGTCCAGGGCGTCGCGCCCGTCGATGTCTTCCAGCCACAAATGGGGGTCCTCGGCCATGCCGCCATTGTTGCGCCTGGCGGTAGTGTGACCTGCATTACATGCCCCGATCTCAAGGAATCCACCGATGACCGTTTACGCACGTCCGGGTGCCTCCGGTGCGCTGATGTCCTTCCCCGGCCGCTACGAGAACTTCATCGGCGGACAATGGATACCGCCCGCCGAAGGCCGCTACTTCGAAAATCCCTCGCCGGTCACCGGCGAGTCGTTCTGCGAGGTGGCACGTTCCACCGCGGCCGATGTGGAGAGGGCTCTCGACGCCGCCCACGCCGCGGCGCCGGCGTGGGGCAGGACCACCCCCGCCGAACGGGCGGTGCTGCTCAACCGGATCGCCGACCGGATCGAGGCGAATCTGGAGAAGGTCGCCCTGGCCGAATCCTGGGACAACGGCAAGCCGATCCGCGAGACGCTCAACGCCGACATCCCGCTGGCGGTGGACCACTTCCGTTACTTCGCGGCGGCCATCCGGGCCCAGGAGGGCTCGCTGAGCCAGCTCGACGACGACACCGTCGCCTACCACTTCCAC
>JAGQTQ010000108.1:0-8208 GCA_020438905.1 Mycobacterium sp. | reverse complement strand
GGAACTTCCCGATCCTGATGGCGGTCTGGAAGCTCGCTCCCGCACTGGCCGCCGGCAACGCCGTGGTGCTCAAACCGGCCGAGCAGACGCCGGCCTCGGTGATGTACCTGATCTCGCTGATCGCCGATCTTCTTCCCGACGGTGTGCTCAACGTGGTCAACGGGTTCGGTGTGGAAGCCGGCAAGCCGCTGGCCTCCAGTGACCGCATCGCCAAGATCGCCTTCACCGGAGAGACCACCACCGGGCGGCTCATAATGCAGTACGCCAGCCAGAACCTGATCCCGGTCACCCTCGAACTCGGCGGCAAGAGCCCGAACATCTTCTTTTCCGACGTCATGGCGGCCGACGACGACTTCCGGGACAAGGCGCTGGAGGGCTTCACGATGTTCGCCCTGAATCAGGGTGAGGTCTGCACCTGTCCGTCCCGGTCGCTGATCCAGGCCGATATCTACGACGACTTCCTGGCGCTGGCGGCGGTCCGCACCAAGGCGGTCCGCCAGGGCGACCCCCTGGACACCGAGACCATGATCGGCGCGCAGGCCTCCAACGACCAACTCGAGAAGATCCTGTCCTATATCGACATCGGCCGCAGCGAGGGCGCGACGGTGATCACCGGCGGTGAGCGCGCCGATCTGGGCGGCGGCCTCTCCGGCGGCTACTACGTCCAGCCGACGATCTTCGCCGGGGACAACTCGATGCGGATCTTCCAGGAGGAGATCTTCGGCCCGGTCGTCTCGGTGGCGGCGTTTCGCGACTACGACGAGGCCATCCGGATCGCCAACGACACCCTCTACGGTCTCGGCGCGGGGGTGTGGAGCCGCAACGGCAATGTCGCCTACCGGGCCGGCCGCGACATCAAAGCCGGCCGGGTGTGGACCAACTGTTACCACCACTACCCCGCGCACGCGGCCTTCGGCGGCTACAAACAGTCCGGAATCGGCCGGGAGAACCACAAGATGATGCTCGACCACTACCAGCAGACCAAGAACCTTCTGGTGTCCTACAGCACCAACCCCCAGGGGTTCTTCTGAGCGCGCCGCCCCGGGTGCTGATCACCGACGCCGCCGCCGACCTGCTGCGCCGGCTTCAGCAACAGCACGGACCGGTGATGTTCCACCAGTCCGGCGGGTGCTGCGACGGTTCGTCGCCGATGTGCTACCCGCAGGGCGAGTTCATCGTCGGCGGCCGTGACGTGCTGCTCGGTGAACTGCAGGGGGCGCCGGTGTGGATCTCCGGCCCGCAGTTCCAGACCTGGAAGCACACCCAGGTGATCCTCGACGTCGTTGCGGGGCGGGGTGGCGGGTTCAGCCTGGAGGCGCCCGAGGGCGTGCGGTTCCTCATCCGCGGGCGGGCTTTCACGCCGGAGGAGAACGAGCAGTTGGCCGGCGAACCTTTGGTCACCGGGGCGAGCCGCCGAAATTAGCAGGTCGGCACGCCGAAGCAGGTCCACGATCACAGCCGCGATGCTCGGTATCGTCGGACACCGTGATACCCCTGCCTCGGGCATGGCTGCTCACAAGCGCACTACTCCTCGGCTGCGTCGCGGGTCAGATCGCCGCGGTCGCGGCCAAGTTGTCCGTCCATGCCACCATCCGTCCCGATCTCGTCGTGGCGCTGGTGGTCGGCGTCCCGAGCGTGATCGGGATTCTGGCGATCCTGGTGTCGGGGCGCCGCTGGGTCACCACGGTGGGCGCGTTCATCCTGGCCATCGGGCCGGGCTGGCTCTCGGTATTGCTGCTGCTTCAGGTGGTCAGCGCGTGACCGACACCGTTTCGCCGATCACCGAACCCCACCTGACGCCGATGTTCGCCACCGGCGCCCAGCCGGTCGCCTCCCCGAACACCGAGCCGCACCCGGCGCCGATCTTCGACACCGGTCCGCACCCCAACCCGCTGCGCGCTCTCGGGGGCACCGCGAAAACGGCGGTCGTGTCCGAACCCGCGCCAGAGTCGGATCCCGCGCCAGAGTCCGAACCCGCGCCAGAGTCGGATCCCGCGCCAGAGTCCGAACCTGCAGCCGACACCGGGCTTGATTCGGACACTGGGCTTGATTCGGACACCGGGCTTGATTCGGACACCGGGACCCCGTCGGATCCCGAGTCCGCCGGCGAATCGGAGGCGGTTTCCGCCCCGGCGGTCGAAGCGGAAGCGGCGGCTCCCGAACCGCAGGAGGCTCCGGAAGCGGAGATCCTCTCCGAATCAGAGGTGGCGCCGGCCGCTGCCGAGCCCGCGCAGCCCGAGTTCGTCCTGGAACCCGAGTTCCCCGCCGTGCCGCACCTCGCCGGTGGCCCCGGAGCGCCCCAGGCGTTCAGCGAGCTGGACAACGTCGACACCGACGCCTTCCGCCGCGCGGTCAACGGACACATGCCGCCGATGGCCGTCCCGGCGCAGCCGGTCGTCGTGCCCGGCGCCCACCAGTTCGTCAAGCGCTGGAAGTTCGCCCTCATCCTGGCCGGGGTGTGGGTGCTCGCGGCCGCGGCCGGGCTGGGCTGCTATTTCTGGTGGTACACCGCGCTGGACAAGACCGCCCCGGTGTTCGGCATCCTGCTCTACCTCATCGCCTGCATGGTCGGCAGCGTGCTCGTCTCGCTGGTGCCCGACCGGCCCCGGGTGACTGCGCTGGCCCTCGCCCTGATGGCGGCGCCGCTGGCGTCGATGGTGGCGGCCGCGGTACTTCACGGCGCGTATTACTTCGAATGGATCGCCCGTCCGGTAATAGGGTAGCGACGTGACCCATTTTGACGTCGTCGTCCTCGGTGCCGGTCCGGGTGGATATGTCGCGGCCATCCGCTGCGCCCAACTCGGCCTGAACACCGCCATCATCGAACCCAAGTACTGGGGCGGGGTGTGCCTCAACGTGGGCTGTATCCCGTCGAAGGCCTTGCTTCGCAACGCCGAGCTGACCCACATCGTCACCAAAGAGGCCGCGACGTTCGGCTTCACCGGTCAGGTCAGCGCGGACTTCGGCGCGGCCTTCGACCGCAGCCGCAAGGTGGCCGACGGCCGTGTCGCCGGCGTGCACTACCTGATGAAGAAGAACAAGATCACCGAGATCCACGGGTACGGCCGGTTCACCGACGCCGCCACCATCTCGGTGGAACTCAACGAAGGCGGAACCGAGACGGTCACCTTCGACAACGCGATCATCGCCACCGGCAGCAGCACCCGGCTGATCCCCGGCACCTCGCTGTCGAAGAACGTGGTGACCTACGAGGAGCAGATCCTCGACCGTGACCTGCCCGGTTCGATCGTCATCGCCGGCGCCGGTGCGATCGGTATGGAGTTCGCCTACGTCATGACCAACTACGGCGTCGACGTCACCATCGTCGAGTTCCTGCCGCGGGCCCTGCCCAACGAAGACGCCGAGGTCTCCAAGGAGATCGAGAAGCAGTACAAGAAGCTCGGGGTGAAGATCCTCACCGGCACCAAGGTCGAGTCGATCACCGACGACGGTTCGCAGGTGACCGTCGTGGTCAGCAAGGACGGTGTCAGCCAGGAGCTCAAGGCCGACAAGGTGATGCAGGCCATCGGGTTCGCGCCCAACATCACCGGCTACGGCCTGGAGACCACCGGTGTGGCGCTCACCGACCGCGGCGCCATTGCCATCGACGACTACATGCGGACCAGCGTGCCGCACATTTACGCCATCGGCGACGTCACCGCCAAGCTGCAGTTGGCCCACGTGGCCGAGGCGATGGCCGTCGTGGCGGCCGAAACGATCGGCGGGGCCGAGACGCTGACACTGGGCGACTACCGGATGATGCCGCGTGCGACGTTCTGCCAGCCGCAGGTCGCCAGCTTCGGGCTCACCGAGCAGCAGGCTCGCGACGAGGGCTACGACGTCAAGGTGTCCAAGTTCCCGTTCAGCGCCAACGGCAAGGCTCACGGACTGGCCGACCCGGTCGGGTTCGTCAAGGTGATCGCCGACGCCAAGTACGGGGAACTGCTCGGCGCCCATCTCATCGGGCCGGACGTCTCGGAGTTGGTGCCGGAGCTGACCCTGGCGCAGAAGTGGGACCTGACCGTCAACGAGTTGGCCCGCAACGTGCACATCCACCCGACGCTGTCGGAGGCGTTGCAGGAATGCTTCCACGGCCTCGCCGGCCACATGATCAACTTTTGACCCCGGCGCGCAGATCCATCGTCGTCGCCGGAGTCGGCGGGTTGGTGCTGGGCCACGTCCTGTGGCTGGTCGGCATCACGGTGGCGACACGCTCGGCGTCGGTGAGTTCATGGGTTCTGGGGATCTCGGCGCTGGTCGTCGTGGGCGGTGCGGCGGCGCTGTACAACGCCTGGCAGCGCTATCAGCAGAAGCGTTACGTGTCGGCGGCTTTTCTCGGCGCGCTGCCGGTCGCGCCGATGATCTTCACCACGATCGTCCTCGGCGTGACCTACCTGTAGCCCTGCAGGTCCCGCAGTCCACGCGGCTACAAGCGCCAGATGACGACTACCAGGGCGATCAGGCCCAGCACCAGGATCAGCCCTGCCATCAGGCCCGATATCGAGAAGGGCATGGTCCCGAGTTCGGGCTTCAGTGCCGCCATCTCCGCGCGATGCTGAAACCAGGCCAGCGTCAACGCGACCAGGCCCAGCACGATCAGCGTCATCCCGATGATCCACGGACTCAGGACGGGGCGCCTGACGTCGTCGGCCTCGGCCAGGTACTGGAAGAACTTGAAGATTGTGAAGCCGAAGGCGATCAGCGAGGTCGCCGTGCGGATCCAGGCCATCAGCGTCCGCTCGCTGGCCAGCCGGGTGCGCTCGGCGGCTAGCCGGGTGTTCCTGTCTACCGGTTCGTCGGTCATCCTCACCTCAATCCGGGAAGTCCATCGGCACGCGCAGGGCGGCCAGAATCCCGGCGATGGCGTCGTAATGTCCTGCCAGCGCGCAGAATTCGATGATCTGCTGGCGGCTGAGATGGGCCGAGAGCGCCGCGAAGGTCTCATCGGAGAGGTCCCGGTCGGTGACGAACTCGTCGACGGCGGTCAGCAAGGTGCGATCCCGGTCGGTCAGCCCCTCCGCGGCCGGGCCGGTGAAGATCTTCTCCTGCAGGTCCGCGCCCAGGCCGCGGGAGCGGGCCAGTCGGCGGTGCTGCTGAAGTTCGTACTCCGAGCCGCGCAGGTGGCCTACCCGCAGGATCACCAGTTCCTTGTCCCGTTTGGGCAGCTTTCCCCAGTTCAGCAGCAGGCCCGAATACGGCAGAAAGGACAGGAACAGCAGCTTGTGCTGGCCCAAAGTGGTGAACAGGTGCATTTGCGGGGCCCGGATGGACCGTGCTGCCACCCGGGCGATGGCCCAGTTCAGCAGGCCCAGTTCCCGGCGGCCGCCGGCCGGAATGCGCTGCAGCCCACTCACGGATTCTCCTTCACGAGGTAGGGCGAGACCGTGGAACGGTGCTCGTCGAGGTCCAGGGCCCTGCCCAGTGCGGGAAAGGCCCGCTGCGGGCAGTTGTCGCGCTCGCAGACCCGGCAACCCGCGCCGATCGGCGTCGCGGTGTCGCAGGACAGGTCCAGCCCGCGCGAGTACACGAGCCGGTTGGCATGGCGCACTTCGCAACCCAGCCCGATCGCGAAGGTCTTGCCGGGCTGGCCGTAGCGATGCGCGCGGCGCTCCACGGTGCGCGCCACCCACATGTAGTTGCGGCCGTCCGGCATCTGGGCGATCTGAACCAGGATCTTTCCCGGGTTGGAGAACGTCTCGTAGACATTCCACAACGGGCAGGTGCCACCCGAGGAGGAGAAGTGAAAACCGGTGGCGGACTGCCGTTTCGACATATTGCCCGCCTTGTCCACCCGGACGAAGGAGAACGGCACGCCGCGCATCGACGGGCGCTGCAGGGTGGAGAGCCGGTGGCAGACCGTCTCGTAGCTCACCTGGTAGAAAGCCGACAGCCGTTCGATGTCGTAGCCGAAGTTCTCGCTGACGTCGTGGAACTGCCGGTAGGGCAGCACGGTCGCCGCCGCGAAGTAGTTGGCCAGGCCCAGACGGGCCAGCCGGCCGGACTCGTCGCTGGTGAACCTGCCGTCGGTGACCATGGTGTCGATCAGCTCGCCCACCTCGAGGTAGGCCAATTCCGCGGCCATCCTGAACACCTGTTGTCCCCGGGACAGCTGGGTGGAGATCTCCAGGGTGCGCGATCCCGGGTGATAGTGGTGCAGCACCGTCTCGCCGAGGTCGATGCGCTTGACGATGCGCACACCGTGCACCTCGGTCAGGCGGCGCGACAACTCCCCGGCCAGATCCCCGCGGTGCATTCGCATCCGTGCGGTGAGGTCCTCGGCCGCGGTGTCGAGTTCGTGCAGGTAGTTCTGCCGCTGGTAGAAGTAGTCCCGCACCTCCTCGTGCGGCATCGTGATGGCCCCGGTTCCGCTGCCCCCGGTGTTGAGGTTGAACCTGTCCTCGGTGGCCTCGGCGAGTTGGGCGGTGGTGATTCGGTAGCGCCGGTGCAGGTTCACCATCGCGCGGGCGATCGCGGGGTGCACAGCGACCATCTCGACCACCTCGGTGGGGTCGACCTCGGCGTCGAGGTCGCGGTCGTCGATGACCTCCCGCAACTCGGCCACCAGTCGGGTGTCGTCGTGGCTGGAGAAGAACGTCGCGTCCACGCCGAACACCTCGGTGATGCGCAGCAGGACCGCGACGGTCAGCGGCCGCACGTCGTGCTCGATCTGGTTGAGGTAGCTCGGCGAGATCTCCAGCATCTGGGCCAGCGCGGCCTGGCTGAACCCACGTTCGCTGCGCAGCTGGCGCACCCGTGACCCGACGAAGGTCTTCGGCATTTGACCAGCTTACCGGCGGCCGTGGGGCGTTCTGTTGTCATGCGAACTGGCCGTTTGGCATGATCCGCAGCTATGGCGAGCGGAAAGGCGGGGGCTGGCGGCGGACTGGCGAAGGTGCTCATGCCGGTCCCTGATCCGCACCCCGACGTCTTCGACCGGCAGTGGCCGTTGCGCCCCGCCGATGTCGACCGGCTGGGCCGGCTGCGGATGGACGCCGCGGTGCGCCACATCATGGACGTCGGTCAGGACCACCTTCGGGAGTACGGTCACAACGACACCCACCCGCTGTGGATCGTGCGCCGAACCATGGTCGACATGATCCGCCCGATCGAGTTCCAGGACACCCTGCGACTGCGGCGGTGGTGTTCGGGGACGTCCAACCGGTGGTGCGAGATGCGGGTGCGGGTCGACGGCCGCAAGGGCGGTCTGGTCGAGACCGAGGCGTTCTGGATCAACTTCAGCAGGGAGACCCAGGGGCCGGCCCGTATCGCCGACGACTTCATGGAAAGCCTCATGAAGACCACCGATGTCAACCGGCTGCGGTGGAAGTCCTATGTGGTCGCCGGATCGCGGGAGGACGCCGCCGAGATCAGGGAGTTCCCCATCCGGGTCAGCGACATCGACCTGTTCGACCACGTCAACAACTCGGTCTACTGGAAGGTCGTCGAGGAGTTCCTCGCTCCACATCCCGAACTGCTCGAGGCCCCGTTGCGGGTGACCATCGAGCACGACGCACCGGTGAGCTACGGGGACAAGCTGGAGGTTTTGCTGCACGTCTATCCGCCCGGCTCGACCGAAAGGTTCGGGCCCGAGCTGACCGACCGAACGGTGAGAACGCTCACATACCTCGTGGGGAACGACGTCAAGGCCGTCGCGGCGATCCATCCGATCTGACCTGCGCCGGTCCCGGTGGACCCCGATTGACCTGCGAATTCAATTAACCTGCCGGTAACGCGCAGTTTCCTCGGGGGCTTTGCTTCGCAAACTTCGCAAATTAGCGGCCGTGATGTTGCCGAAATTGGCATCTGCACGGATTGGACCTGCTGATATCGACTGTGCGATCGTCATGTCAACGCACAAGCGAATAAAGCCGGAGCGTTAGCAGAGGCTGCCACGTTCTGCGTCCGGCGGTGACAACGAAGGAGAGTCGACATGACCGTTTCCAACGTCGGTAAGCCCAAGAGCGCCGCTGAGATCCAGCGCGACTGGGACACCAACCCGCGGTGGAAGGGCCTCACCCGGACCTACTCCGCCGAGGACGTCGTCGCCCTGCAGGGCACCGTCGTCGAGGAGCACACCCTGGCCCGCCGCGGCGCGGAGGTCCTCTGGGATCAGGTCAACAACATGGAGTTCGTCAACGCCCTGGGCGCGCTGACCGGCAACATGGCCGTCCAGCAGGTGCGCGCCGGCCTCAAGGCCATCTACCTGTC
>JAGQTQ010000107.1 GCA_020438905.1 Mycobacterium sp. | reverse complement strand
TGAGTTCGACGACGAAGAAGGTGGCGAGAATCCCGGAAGCCGCGACCATCCGGCTCAGTCGGGTGTCTTCGTTCCCGTGACTGTGTCCGGCTCCCATGCCCCGATTATCCCAGCTGTCCACTGGCCCCGCAGATAGGTTACAAAAGTCCCTAGCAAATCCTTCGGCAACTTTGCTATGTTGGTATTCAGTACGGCAGCGGCCTGAGGGGGGTTCGCTGCCGTACTGCTTTTCGTGCCCCTGGTTACATCCAGGCCGACCAGAACCGGGTGAGTTCCATCCCGAGTCCGACCAGCCCGCGCGCGACCCCGAACAGGTCGAACAGTCCGAACACGCCGGTGAAGAACCACCGGTTCGGGCCGGGGGCGAGCAACAGCACCAGCAGGATCAGGAACCCGAACTGTTTGGCCGGCTCCAGGGCGCGCTGGGTCGCCGGGCTCAGGTGCGGTTCCAGCGCGGCGAACCCGTCAAGGCCCGGAATCGGCAGCAGGTTCAGCGCCAGCGCGGTGACCTGCAGGAAACCCAGGAAGGCCACACCGGCCCAGAACACCGCGTGGTCGGGATCGAAGAACAGCCGCGTCGCGCCGAGCAACAGCACCGCCAGCACCAGGTTGGCCGCCGGCCCGGCCAGGTTGACGATGGTGCGCTGCCGCGGGGTCATGAACCCGGTCCGCAGATACACCGCCCCGCCGGGCAGGCCGATACCGCCGAGGGCGATGAACAACAGCGGCAGCCCCAGCGACAGCAGGGGGTGGGAGTACTTCAGCGGGTTGAGCGTCAGATAGCCGCGCGCCTGCACGTCATGGTCCCCGAAACGCCACGCGCTGTAGGCGTGCCCGAACTCGTGCAGACACAGCGACACCAGCCAGCCAGCGATGACGAACACGAACACCCCGACGTAGGCCAGCGGCCGCAGCGATTGCGCCGCCGACCAGGCCAGGCCCCCGCCCACCGCGGTGAGCCCCAGCAGCGCGAGAAAAACCGGGCTCGGGCGCACCGACTGGTGCAGCGGTGCCACGCTCACGGCAACGAACGTACCGAACGGCCGTCACAAGATGTGGCATCGTGCGGATATGCGTCCACCGGCACTCCCGGCGCCCAGGGGTCTGTCCCCGATCTTCGGTGGTCTCTACGCCGCCGTCTACGGGCTCGGCGGGCAGCAGTTGGTGGCCCTGCTGGTGCGCAGGTTCGGTCCGGTGGTGGCCTTGCCCGTCCTCGGTTACGGACCGGTGGTCGCGGTGGCCGATCCCGATCTGGTCCGGCAGGTGTTCGCCGCCAAACCCGACGTGCTGCTCGGCGGCGAGGGGGTGGGTCCGGCCGCGGCCATCTACGGGCCGAAGTCGATGTTCGTCCAGGAGGAACCCGAGCATCTGCGCCGCCGCAGACTGCTGACTCCGCCCCTGCACGGCGGTGCCCTACAGGGGTACGTCCCGATCATCGCCGAGGCGACCCGGGCCGCCATGGCGCGCTGGCCGGTGGGCGTCCCGATGCGGATGCTGGAGGCCGCCCGCGAATTGACCCTGGAGGTCATCGTGAGGGTGATGTTCGGCCTCGACGACCCGGCCGAGGTCGCCAGGGTGGGCAAGCCGTTCGACGATCTGCTGGTGCTGGCGATCTCCGAGGAGACCGCGGTGCGCTACGCGGCCCGCCGACTGGGCGCCCTGCGGAGGTGGGGCCGGCTGGCCTCGATCAACCGTCGCGTCGATGAGGTGCTGCTGCCGCTCATCGCGGCCCGGCGCGCCGATCCCGACCGCGCTGCGGGCATTCTCGGGATGCTGGTCGACGCCCGGGGCGAGGGCGGGGAAAGGCTGTCCGACAAAGAGATTCGTGCCGACATCGTCACCCTGGTGCTGGCCGGACACGAGACCACCGCGACCACCCTGGCCTGGGTCGTCGACCTGCTGCTGCACCACCGCCAGGCATTGGAGCGGGTGCGCGCCGAGGCGTTCTCCGGCGAGGCCGGCTACACCGGGGCGGTGATCAACGAGACCCTGCGGCTGTGGCCGCCCGCCCCGATCACCGGCCGGATGACCGCCGGCCGCTACCAACTCGGCGACTACACCCTGGAGGCGGGTACCCGCATCGTCGTGCTCCTCGACGCGGTCAACCGCGATCCGCGCAGCTACCCCGAACCCGACCAGTTCCGTCCGGAGCGCTTCCTGAACTCCAAGCCCGCGCCGTACGCGTGGATCCCCTTCGGCGGCGGCATCAAGCGCTGCATCGGCGCGAACTTCGCGATGACCGAGTTGATCACCGTCCTGCACACCCTGCTGCGCGAGGGCGACCTCGAAGCGGTCAGCGACCGCCCGGAGAGCCCGCCGTGGCGCGCCGCTCCGGTACTGGTGCCGCGCAACGGCACCCGGGTCTACTTCCGCCCGGCCGGATCACCGCAGCCGGCCGGACAGGGCCTGGGCTGAACCGAGGGGCCGAGCTTCAGCTCACCCGCAGCCAGCCGGTGGTGTGCCGGTAGAACGTCGAACGCTTCAGCTCGCGCGCTCCGGGCACCCCGTCGCGGACGACCCGGACGCCGGTGGTGCCCAACTGGGCGGCCCGGCCGCTGACCCACCTGCGCCGGGGGCCGGCGAGCACCGCGGCCCGCAACCCCGGCATCGCGGCCGTCGGCTCGATGCGGACCGTGCTCACCGCGCCGTCGAAGAGCACGGTGTCGTCGACCACCGCCTCACCCCGCAGCCGATCGGCTCCATCCGGCGGCAGCCACAGAGCCGAGCCGACCAGCGCGGTACTGGTGTCGTCGCGCACCAGCGGAACCCGGCGGGCCACGCCCGTCACGGCCCGCCGTGCGCTGAGCAGACCCCGAAGTCCGTCCGGCACGTGGGCGACCTCGACATCGAGCCGATCGGCCCGCATCAACCGGGTGAGCACCGCGGCGAGGTCGGAGTCGGCACCGAGGACCACCACCCGCCGCGCGCCCGCCACCGCGGCGTCGATCGCCACCGCGGTGTCGACGTCCCGGGCCGCCAGGGCGGCCAGTGCGCGGGGCACCCGGCGCCCGGCGAAGCGCAACACGACGACGTCGGTTTCGATCAAGGTCACTCCTGCTGCCGGGCTCCGATAGGCTAGGCCACCGGCTGGACACAATAGCCAGGAGCGCAATAACCAGGAGCGCAGCAGCCAGGAGCGGATCGGGGTCACGCCATGCCGGCAATCGTCCTCATCGGCGCCCAGTGGGGCGACGAGGGCAAAGGAAAGGCCACCGATCTGCTCGGTGGCCGTGTGCAGTGGGTGGTGCGCTATCAAGGCGGCAACAACGCCGGGCACACCGTGGTTCTCCCGTCCGGGGAGAACTTCGCGCTGCACCTCATCCCGTCGGGGATTCTGACCCCCGGAGTCACCAACGTCATCGGCAACGGGGTGGTCGTCGACCCCGGTGTCCTGCTGACCGAGCTGCGCGGTCTGGAGGAGCGTGGCATCGACACCTCCCGGCTGTTGCTCTCGGCCGACGCGCACCTGCTGATGCCCTACCACGTCGCCATCGACAAAGTCACTGAGCGCTACCTGGGCAACAAGAAGATCGGCACCACCGGCCGCGGCATCGGCCCGTGTTACCAGGACAAGATCGCCCGGATCGGCATCCGGGTCGCCGACGTGCTGGATCCGGACCTGCTGGCGGCCAAGATCGCCGCGGCGCTGGAGTTCAAGAACCAAGTCTTGATCAAGATCTACAACCGCAAGGCGCTGGACCCCCACGAGATCACCGACGCACTGCTGGACCAGGCCGAGGGCTTCGCCCACCGCATCGCCGACACCCGGCTGCTGCTGGGCGACGCGCTGGAATCCGGACAGACCGTTCTGCTGGAGGGCTCCCAGGGCACGCTGCTCGACGTCGACCACGGCACCTACCCCTACGTCACCTCCTCCAATCCGACCGCCGGCGGCGCGGCGGTGGGCTCGGGCATCGGCCCCACCCGGATCACCACGGTGCTGGGAATCCTGAAGGCCTACACCACCCGGGTGGGGTCCGGACCGTTCCCCACCGAGTTGTTCGACGAGAACGGGGAGTACCTGGCCAAGACCGGTGGCGAGGTCGGTGTGACCACCGGCCGGCGGCGCCGTTGCGGCTGGTTCGACGCCGTCATCGCCCGCTACGCCACCCGCGTCAACGGCATCACCGACTACTTCCTGACCAAGCTCGACGTGCTCTCCGGCCTGCAGACCGTCCCGGTGTGCGTGGGCTACACCGTCGACGGCAAGCGCACCAACGAGATGCCGATGACCCAGCGCGACATCGCGCGGGCGGAGCCGGTGTACGAGGAACTGCCCGGCTGGTGGGAGGACATCTCGGGGGCGCGCGAGTTCGACGACCTGCCCGCCAAGGCCCGCGACTATGTGCTGCGGCTGGAGGAACTCGCCGGGGCACCGGTCTCGTGCATCGGGGTGGGCCCGGGCCGGGAACAGACCATCGTGCGCCGCGACGTGCTGGCGCCCAGGTGAGCGGACCCGGCGACCCCAACTCCGGAGACCCCGGCGATCTGGATCCGGATTACGACCGGCACGGCGGGTTTCCGCGGCTGGCGCCGGTCGCCGAACCTCCCGGATTCGGGCGGTTCGTGGCCGCCATGCGCCGGGCCCAGGATCTGGCGGTCTCGACGGAGATGCCCGACTGGAACGCCGCGGCCGACCGGGCCGAGGGCCTGGTGAGCTTCCTCGAACCGCACCGGGCGCCGGGCGGGATAGGTCCGGCTGCCCGGGTATCGAGCCTGCCGGGTGCCGGCAGCCTGCTGATGCCGCCCTGGGAGATCCGCCGCTTCGACACCGAGGTGGTCGAGGTCGGGGTGCAGTTCAGCCGCTATCACGTCGGCGGCAACAACGCCGTGCACGGCGGCATGGTCGCGATGATGTTCGACGTGATGTTCGGGATGGTCATCCATGCCATCGGCCGGCCCATCAGCCGCACCGCCTTCCTGCACGTCGACTACCGCAACATCACCCCGATCGACGTGCCGCTGACGGTGCGGGGCCGACAGTCGCGCGCCGAGGGGCGCAAGACCTTCGTCACCGCCGAACTCATCGGCCCGGAGGGGACCCTGCTCGCCGAGGCCAACGGTCTGATGGTGCGTCTGCTGCCTGGCCAGCCGTGAGGTCTGCCACCATGGCGGGGTGGCCGACATCCTCCCGCCGTCCGTCCATCGTCTGACGACCCCGCGCGCCGCCGCTCTCGCCGGCGTTCTGTTCGCGCTGGTGTTCGGCACCGCGATCATCCTGATCCGGGTCTCCCTGCCCGAGGGAGCCGAACCCGGCTCTCAGTGGCTGGAGGCCGGCGGGCCCAAGATCAGGCTGGCCGCCGAGCTGATGCCCTTCGCCGGTATCTGCTTCCTGTGGTTCATCGGGGTGGTGCGCTCCAACCTCGGACAGCTCGAGGACCGCTTCTTCACCACCGTCGCACTCGGCAGCGGCCTGCTGTTCCTGGCCATGATGTTCGGCTCGTCGGCGGTGGGCGCCGCGCTGGCCAGCGCCCAGCACTCGCTGGACGTGTCCATGGCCGGATCCGATGCCGCCGTGTTCGGCCAGATGCTGCAGCTGAAGCTGTCCAAGACCTACGCGGTGCGGATGGCGGCGGTGTTCATGATGTCGCTGGCGACCATCTGGCTGCGCACCGGGCTGATGCCGCGCTGGCTGGCGATCGTCAGCTACCTGGCGGGGGTGACGCTGATCGTCGGCGCCGACGTCACCATGTGGCTGACGCTGGTGTTCCCGGCCTGGGTGCTGATCGTCAGTGGGCTTCTGCTGCGCCGCGCCGGGGTGTTGGAGACTCACCACCACCGCTGAGCGCCAACGCGAGTCGGTCGGTGTTCTCGATGTCCTCGGCCTTGAACACCGGCCACCAGATCGCCGGGCCGATCAGGGTGAACAGCGCCGGGATGACCACGGTGCGCACCACGAAGGTGTCCAGCAGGATGCCCAGTCCGACGATGATGCCCAGCTGGGTCAGCGCGATCAGCGGCAGCACGCCCAGCACCGCGAACACCGCGGCCAGCACGATCCCGGCGCTGGTGATCACCGCACCGGTCGCCGAGACCGCCCGCACGATGCCGCCCCGGGTGCCGTGCAACGGGGTCTCCTCCTTGGCCCGGGTCACCAGGAAGATCGTGTAGTCCACCCCGAGGGCCACCAGGAACAGGAACGCGAACAACGGGGTGGTGTTGTCCAGGGCGGGAAAGCCCAGCAGGTGGATGCTCACCCAGCTGCCCAGGCCCAGCGCTGCCAGGGTCGACAGCGCGGTGGCGCCCACCAGGACCAGGGGGGCCAGCGCGGCCCGCAGCAGGACGTAGAGCACTACCAGCACCACGGCCAGGATCGCCGGGATGATCACCGTCTGGTCGCGGACGGCGGCCCGTTTGGCGTCCAGCGCCTGGGCGTCGGAGCCGCCCACCAGGGCGCCGGGATCGGCGCGGTGCACCGAGTCGCGCAGCGCGGTGATCGTGTCGAAGGCCTGCGGCGTCGCCGGAGCGGCGTCCAGCACGACCTGCCACTGGGTCAGTCCGCCCTCGGACACCCCGGCCGGCTGCACCGAGGCGATGCCCGGGGTGGACTGGATCGCCGCGCCCACCGCCTCGGCCCGGTCGGTGTCGGCGATCACCCGGGTGGGATCGGTCAGGCCGCTGGGAAAGTGCGCCGACAACGTCTTGAAGCCGTCGACCGAGTCCGCCGTCACCCGGAACTGGTCGATAAGCGACAGCCCTATCGGGGTGCCGATCACCCCGGCGGCCAGCACGCCCAGGCTCAGGATGGATGCGGTCGCCACCCGGCCGGCGTGGCCGGACACCCAGTCGGCCACCCGGTGCCAGGCGCCGGTGGTGGTGATCTCCTCGGCGCCGACACGGGGGATGAACGGCCAGAACAACTTCGGCCCGAACAGTGCCAGCAGCGGCGGCAGCACCAGCAGCACGAACACCGCGGCCACCACCAGCCCGGCGGCGGCCTGCGCACCGAGGCTGCGGGTGGTCGGCGAACTGGCCAGCAGCAGGGTCAGCAGGGCCAGCACCACGGTGGCGTTGCTGGCCAGGATCGCCGGCCCGGCGAAGCGCACCGCGGTGTGCAGCGCCCGGCGGTGGTCCGGGGTCCGGCGCAGCTCCTCCCGGTAGCGCGAGATCAGCAGCAGCGCATAGTTGGTCCCTGCCCCGAAGACCAGCACGCTGGTGATCCCCGAGGTGGAGCCGTCGCCGCCGAGTCCGGCCGCCTCGGCCGCCGCCGCGCCCACCACCGCCGCGATCCGGTCGGCGAAGGCGATCACCAGCAGTGGCACCAGCCAGAGCACCGGGGAGCGGTAGGTGACGATCAGCAGCAGCGCCACCACCAGGCCGGTGACGGCCAGCAGGGTGACGTTGGCGCCGGAGAAGGAGTTGGCGATATCGGCCCCGAACGCGGGCCCGCCGGTGACGCTGGCGACCAGGCCCGCGGGCAGGCCGTCGCGGGCGGCCTCCCGAAGCGCCTTCACGGTGTCGGACAGATCGAATCCGGACAGGTCCGGTCGCAGCGGTACCGGCGCCAGGGCGGCCTCGCCGTCCTGAGAAGGGATCGGGGGGACCGGCGGGCCCGGGGCGACGCCGGGCACCGCGGCCATCCGGTCCCTGGACTGCCCGGCGGCGGCGAGATCCTCGGGGGAGAGCTTCGCGCCGTCGTCACGGCTGATCACCAGCAGCACCGGCGCGCTGTCCCCGCCCGGGAAACGCTTGACCAAGTCGGCCGCCCGGGCCGACTCGGCGGCAGGTGGCAGCACCACCGGCGACTGCTCGGCCGAGCCGCTCTGCGGGATCACGCCCAGCAATGCGCCGCCGACTGCGGCGACCAGCAGTGCCAACACCCACGATCGCGGCCCGCAGACCAGGTTCGCGAGGCGGTCCCACAGCGGACGGCGGACTTCCGGTGCGCGGTGCATGCCGCCATCACATCACGCGCCGATAGGGTCGGGCGCGTGCTCGACACCCTCGCCGTGGCGAATTACCGGTCGTTGCGGCACCTCGTGGTGCCGTTGCGCCGCTGCACCGTGGTCACCGGGCCCAACGGCGCCGGCAAGTCCGGTTTGTACCGCGCGCTGCGGTTGCTGGCCGATATGGCGCGCAACGGCGCGGTCAACGCACTGGCCCGGGAGGGCGGCCTGGCCTCGACGATGTGGGCCGGCCCGGGCCGCGGCGGGCCGGTCAGTCTGCGGCTGGGTTTCGCCGGGGCGGAGCTCGGCTACGCGGTGGACCTCGGCCTGCCGCAGGAGGGCAACACCGCCTTCGCGCTGGATCCGCAGATCAAGGCCGAGGCACTCTGGGCCGGCCCGGTGCTGCGTCCCGCCGCGCTGATCGCCGAGCGATCCGGCCCGATGGTGCGGGTGCGCGACGACGAGGACCGCTGGCGCACCGCGTCCACCGGACTACGGCCTTATGACAGCATGGTCAGCCAGACCGCCGACCCCAGGGTGGCACCGGAGTTGCTGGCCCTGCGGGATCGGATGCGGTCCTGGCGGTTCTACGACCATGTGCGCACCGACGGCGAGGCGCCCGCGCGGCAGCCCCGGATCGGGACGCGCACCATGGTGCTGGGCGCCGACGGGGCAGATCTGGCGGCCGCCTGGCAGACCATCGACGAGATCGGCGACGCCGCGGCGCTGGCCGAGTCGGTCGAGGCCGCCTTCCCGGGCAGCCGGGTGCACATCGCCGTCTCCGACGGCCGGTTCGAGTTGACGCTGCGCCAGCCCGGCATGCTGCGGCCGCTGACCGCCGCCGAACTGTCCGACGGCACGCTGCGCTACTTGCTGTGGGTGGCCGCCCTGCTCTCCCCGCGGCCGGCCGGGCTGACGGTGCTCAACGAGCCGGAGTCCAGCCTGCATCCGGACCTGCTGCCGGCGCTGGCCGCTCTGATCACCCGCGCCTCCGAGAACGCCCAGATCGTCGTCGTCACCCACTCGGCCGACCTGGTGGCCGCCCTGCGCGGCGATGAGGTGGGTCTGCTGGAACTCGCGCGGCGCGACGGCCAGACGGTGGTCGTGGGCCAGGGCCCGCTCGACGAGCCCGCCTGGCACTGGCCCGGCCGGAACTGAGCCGCCGGCTGCCGGGGGCCTATCCTTGCGGGCTATGACCGAACCCGACGACGACCGGTCCACCGCGATGCCGATCCTCGCCGCGCTGGCGATCGTCGGGATCGCCCTGGCCGCGGTGTTCCTGGTGCGGCTCTTCCGTGGCGACGAGGAGCCCGACGAGGATCAGGTGGGACTGGCCACGGTCGGCCAGAACGACGCGCTGCAGCGTTCGGATTACGCGGACTTCCGCGTCTTCACCTGCCTGGCCCAGCAGGGCAACGAAAACCAGGTGCTTGCCGACCAGCGCCGATCCGTCGAGGCCAAGGGCGCCCGGTTCGTCGACGACGTCGCCGACGTGGCGGTGACCGGTGATCGGGCCACCGCCACGGTGGTCTACCACTTCGAGAAGTCCCCCGACGACAAGGTCTCCGCGCCGATGACCTTCGTCCGGGAGGACGGCGCGTGGAAGGTGTGCTCACCCGGTCCTCGATAGCCGGGCCCATGAGACTGTTCGGCGTTGTAGCGTAAGTATCGAATCGCCGCGTGGATGCGCGCTGGAGGGGACGATATGGACCGACCGGACGCCCGCGAGATGTACGACTTGCACGCGCGGCTGTGCAAGGCGATCGCCGACCCGAAACGACTGCTGATCATCGACGCGCTGCGCGACGGCGAACGCTCGGTCGGAGAGATCGCCGACGAACTCGGCCTGTCCCAGCCCAACACCAGCCAGCACCTGGCCGTCCTGCGGGATCGCAAAGTGGTGATCGCCACCCGGTCGGGCACCACCGTCTTCTACTCGCTCAACGGCCGCAAGGTCATCGACGCCATCGATCTGCTGCGCTCGTTCATGGCCGAACTGATGGTCATCGGCGTGAACTGAGCCCCGCTACAACCGGGGCTACAGCCGGGACAGCTCGATGCCAACGCCCACGCCCACGACGGCGACGATCAGCACCATGAACAATGCGGTCGCCGGCACCAGGTAGCGCGACAGCGGCGTCTGCCCGGCCCGCACCGTCGTCATCACCCGCAGGTAGCGCTGGCGTACCAGGAACAACCCGGCCACACCGCCGAAGGCGGCCAGGGCGATCCCCGGCCACACCGGGAAATGCTGCAGCGCGCACCAGCGCGCCGCGAGCGCCCCGACCACGATCACACCCAACGAGGTCCGCTGCCAGGCCAGGGCGGTGCGCTCGGCCGGTCCCGCGACGTCGATGAGTTCCAGACCCCGGGCCGTCATGTTCGGGTCCGTCACATCCCGGCCTCGGCCAGGTAGATCAGCACCGCGGCCGCCGCGGTGATCACCGCTACCCCGATCATGATCAGCAGCGGCAGCGGGTCGATCGGCAGTGGCTTGTTCTCCCGCAGCGCCCGTTCGGCCCGGTCCCACCGGACGTAGGCGCCCACCGTGACGACCAGCGACAGCGCCAGCAGCAGCGCGGTGATCGCGATCCGCATCGGCTTGGGCCCGAATTTGTGGACCAGGCTGGCCAGAGCCACCGCACCGGCCAGTAGAGCCAGACCGGTGCGCAACCAGGCCAGGAACGTGCGTTCGTTGGCCAGGGTGAACCGGTAGTCGGGGTCGTTGCCGACACTCTTGATGGGCGGCCTGCGCCGGATCATCGAAGGCGTCCTTTCGGTGAGCGGCGGATTGCGGGGCCGAACCGCACTCATTTCCGATCCGGGGCGGCGTCCAATCCGCGGCGGCCCCAATCTAACCCGCGGCGGGCGAACAGGGGCGGGCTTGGGCCGGTGTGCCAGACTCAGCCCCGTGAGCGCCCAGGAACCAGACACGACCGACGGCGATACCCCCTCGGTGCGGCGACCGGCACCGCTTCCCGACGGTGTCAGCCAGGCCACCATCGGGGTGCGCGGCGGTCTGCTGCGCTCCGGGTTCGAGGAGACCTCCGAGGCGCTGTACCTGAGCTCCGGCTACGTCTACGAGTCGGCGGAGCAGGCCGAGAAGGCCTTCACCGGCGAGATCGACCGGTTCGTCTACTCCCGGTTCGGCAACCCCACCGTCGCCATGTTCGAGGAGCGGCTGAGGCTGATCGAGGGCGCGCCCGCGGCCTTCGGCACCGCCTCGGGCATGTCCGCGGTGTTCATCGCTCTGGGTGCGTTGCTCAAGGCCGGTGACCGGTTGGTGGCGGCCCGCAGCCTGTTCGGGTCCTGCTTCGTGGTGTGCAACGAGATCCTGCCGAGGTGGGGCGTGGAGACGGTGTTCGTCGACGGCGAGGATCTGTCGCAGTGGGAGCAGGCGCTCAGCGTGCCCACCGCGGCGGTGTTCTTCGAGACCCCGTCGAACCCCATGCAGACCCTGGTCGACATCGCCGCGGTCTCCGAGATGGCCCACGCTGCCGGCGCGAAGGTGGTGCTGGACAACGTCTTTGCCACGCCCCTGTTGCAGCAGGGCCTGCCACTGGGAGTCGACGTCGTCATCTACTCCGGGACCAAGCACATCGACGGCCAGGGCCGCGTGCTGGGTGGGGCGATCCTCGGCGACAAGGACTACATCAGTGGTCCGGTCCAGACGTTGATGCGCCACACCGGCCCGGCGTTGAGCCCGTTCAACGCCTGGGTGCTGCTCAAGGGGCTGGAGACGTTGTCGGTGCGGGTCAACTACAGCACCGCCTCGGCGCTGCGGGTCGCGGAGTTCCTCGAGGGGCACCCGGGTGTCCGCTGGGTGCGCTATCCCTACCTGCCGTCGCATCCCCAGCACGACCTGGCCATGCGGCAGATGTCCGGCGGCGGCACCGTCGTGACCTTCGAGTTGGCGGCCCCCGACGGTGGCGGCAAACAGCGCGCCTTCGAGGTGCTCGACAAGCTGTCGGTCATCGACATCTCCAACAACCTCGGCGACGCCAAGACCCTCATCACCCACCCGGCCACCACCACCCACCGGGCGATGGGCCCGGAGGGCCGGGCGGCGATCGGCCTGGGCGACGCGGTGGTGCGCATCTCGGTCGGCCTGGAGGGCACCGAGGATCTGATCGCCGACCTGGATCGCGCGCTCGGCTGAGGACCGGCCGGTGGGTCAGTTGCGGTTCGTCCCGGTACGCCAGGACGACGATTTGGCGCAGCCGCTGATCGCGGAGTTGGCCGTCGAGTACGCCACCCGTTACGAGCGCACCGAGGATCGTGTGCTGGCGTGGTTGCGGGGTTATCCGGCGGAGCAGTTCGCCCCGCCCGACGGCGCGATGCTGATCGGCCTGCTGGATGGGAGGCCCGTCACCGGCGGCGCCTTCCGCCGCTTCGGCGTGGTCGACGGCCTGGAAACCGCTGAGCTGAAGAGGATCTGGACCGACCGGCGACACCGGCGCCGGGGCTACGGCCGGGCGTTGCTGGGCGAACTGGAGTCGCGCATCGCCGCGTGCGGCTACCGGCGGGTCTACCTGACTACCGGGGACCGCCAACCCGAGGCCGAAGCCCTCTACGCCGCAACAGGTTACGTCAGGCTCGCTGAACCGCTGCCCGCCGAGGACGAGGTCTACCCGGTGGCCTTCGAGAAGGTGCTGGACGGACCCGTTTAGTCCGACGCGGCTAGCCCGTCGGTCCGTCGTCGGCCAGCCCGGTGGCCGATTGCGCCCGCTTCTCGTAGCCGGCTCGGGCCTCGGTGTCGAGGTCGAGGAACACCCGAGCGGTCCCCATCCGCTGCGAGAGCCAGCGGCGCCCGCGGGGCGGCAGGAACGCGGTCGCGGCCGCGACGAACCGCAGCGGGTAGGGAACCGAGACGGAAGTCCTCGGCTTGTCCAGGGTCCGCACCACCGCAGCGGCGATGTCCTCGGGCTGCACCGGTGTGGTCAGCCCGCCGGTGGCGGTGCCCGCGATCAGTTCGGTGTTGGTGAAGGTGGGCATCACACAGCTGATCTGCACGCCCTGTGGTGCGAACTCGTCGGCCAGCGCGGTGGACAGGCCGACCACCGCGAACTTCGTTCCCGCGTAGAGCGCCTGGCCGGGAACGGCGAGCATGCCGGCCAGTGAGGCGATGTTGACGATATGACCGCTGCGGCGCCCGACCATCTCCGGTAGCACCAGTCGGCAGCCGTTGATCACCCCGTAGAGGTTGACCTCGACCGCGGATCGGACGGCCGCGTCGGTGTGGGAGAGGAACGGGCCCACCGGCATCACCCCGGCGTTGTTGATCAGGATGTCGATGCGCCCGCCGCCGTCGGCGCGGGCCTTGTCCAGAAAAGTCGCGAAGGACTCGGGGTCGGCGACGTCGAGGGGGTAGCCCGACACCGGGCCGAGATTGCTCAGCCTGGCGACCGCGGACTCGCCGAGTGCGACGTCCCGGTCGCCGATCACCACCCGCGCACCCCGTGCGAGTAGCGCTTGGGCGGTGGCGAAGCCGATACCCCGGGCGGCCCCGGTGATCGCGACGGTCCGGCCCCGGATGTTATCCATGAGAGGAACTGTAGGACCGGGCTTGGCGCACCGCGTCGGCGACCGGACCGGCCCACACCGGTCCGTGACCGGGGAGTAGCACGCGTGCGCCGGAGGCCGCGAGGACGTCGAGGCTGCGCAGGCAGGCGTCGTCGTCGTGGTTGAACATCGAGGGCAGCAGCTGAGGTCCGGGGCGGCGGGCCAGGGGATGCCCGGTGATCAGCGCGTCCCCGACCACCAGCACCCCGCCCAACAGGTAGGAGCAGTGCCCGCTGGTGTGGCCCGGGGTGGGAACCGCCACCGGTCGGCCCGGCAGCTGCGCGGCGACCTCGTCGGAGAACGGCTTCACCGTGGGGATGCCGTCGCGGACCAGACCCCCTTTGAGAGCGACCTCGGCCGACCAGGCCAGCCACCGCGGCCGCCAGGCCTGGGTCACCAGGTCGGCCGGCGAGGCCTGTTGCAGATAGTCGCGCCGGACGTGCCCGACTTCCTCGCGGTGGCAGTAGACCGGGGTGCGATGGGTCCGGGCGAACCAGATCGCCGTGCCGAGGTGGTCGATGTGGGCGTGGGTCAGCAGGATGGCGGTCACGTCGGCCGGACCGAAGCCGAGCCGCTCCAGCGAGGCCAGCACCTCCGCGCGCTGACCGGGAAAGCCCGCGTCGATCAGCAGCACACCGGTATCGTCGGCTACCAGCGTCCAGTTGACCAGCGGGGTCCGGGCCAGATGGATCCCGTCGGCGACGGCGATGACGTCCAGGGTCATACCCGCAACCATACGGAGCAGCCATGAATCGTCTTCCCGCCGCCATTGCCGCGGCGGCCGCCGTCCTCCTGGTCGCCGGGTGTGCCTCGGGTTCCACTGCAAAGGCGCCCGCCGCCGCGGAGTTGCAGGGGTCCTGGATCCAGAACGGAGCCGGCTTCGAAAGGGGCGTCCCGGTCACCTGGGAGAACCAGAAGGTCGTCATCGAGCGGGCCGACGCGCAGGGTTTCACCGGCTACAAGGAGTACACCCGCGAGGGCGAGTCGCCGCAGAAAGAGGTCATCAACGGTGCGGTCGGCACTGACGGCCGCATCCTCATGGCCGACGAGGACGGGGTGTTCGACGGCCGCCTGGTGGACGGCAAGATCGTCGGCCAGTACACGGAGACCGGCGACGACGCCGGTGTGATCAACGTCGAACTGACGCGGGGAGCGCAGGGATGACGCCCGACGCGATCAGAGGAGTAGAAACGACACCGTGGCGGAACTGAGACTGGGATACAAGGCGTCGGTGGAGCAGTTCGGGCCCCGCGAGTTGGTCGAACTCGGGGTGCTGGCCGAGGCGCACGGGATGGACAGCGCGACGGTCAGTGACCACTTCAACCCGTGGCGCCACAACGGCGGGCACTCGCCGTTCTCACTGGCCTGGATGGTCGCCGTCGGCGAGCGGACCGAGCGGATCACCCTGGGCACCTCGGTGCTGACCCCGACCTTCCGCTACAACCCGGCGGTTATCGCCCAGGCGTTCGCCACGATGGCCTGCCTCTACCCGGGCCGGGTGTTCCTCGGGGTGGGCACCGGTGAGGCGCTCAACGAGATCGCCACCGGCTTCACCGGTCAGTGGCCCGACTTCAAGGAGCGCTTCGCCCGGCTGCGCGAATCGGTGCGGCTCATGCGGGAACTGTGGGGCGGGGACCGAGTCGACTTCGACGGCGAGTTTTACCACCTCAAGGGCGCCTCCATCTACGACGTGCCGGAAGACGGTGTGCCGGTCTACATCGCCGCCGGCGGGCCGGCGGTGGCCAAGTACGCCGGCCGCGCCGGTGACGGGTTCATCTGCACCTCCGGCAAAGGTGCCGAGCTCTATACCGAGAAGCTGATGCCGGCCGTCGCCGAGGGCGCCGCCGCGGCCGGGCGTGATCTCGCCGGCATCGACAAGATGATCGAGATCAAGATCTCCTATGACACCGACTACCAGACCGCGCTGGAGAACACCCGGTTCTGGGCTCCGTTGTCGCTGACGCCCGAGCAGAAGCACAGTGTGTCCGACCCGATCGAAATGGAGCGGCTGGCCGACGAACTTCCGATCGACCAGGTGGCCCGGCGCTGGATCGTGACCGACGACCCCGACGAGGCGGTGGCCAGGGTGGCCGATTACCTCGGATACGGGCTCAACCATCTCGTCTTCCACGCCCCCGGTTCCGATCAGCGCCGGTTCCTGGAGTTGTTCGAGCGTGACCTGGCGCCCAGGCTGCGCAAACTGGGATAGTCCCCGCCGGGACTGAGGGATGCTGTCGTGGTGACATCAGGTCCACATCCGAAAGGCCCCGCATTGATCGGCCCGACGTCGATATACGTCGCCTCCCCCGAAGGCGAGACCGGCAAATCCACCGTCGCGCTGGGCATCGTCAACCGGCTGTCGGCGGTGGTCCCCCGGGTCGGGGTGTTCCGGCCCATCACCCGCCGCGAGGAACGCGACTACATCCTCGAACTGCTGCTTTCGCAGAGCAATGCCGACCTGTCCTACGAGGAGTGCGTCGGCGTCACCTATCAGCGGTTGCACGAGGACACCGAGAGCGCGATCGCCGATATCGTCGACCGCTACCACGAGGTGGCCGCCCGCTGCGATGCGATGGTCATCGTCGGGTCCGACTACACCGACGTGGCCACCCCCACCGAGCTGAGCGTCAATGCCCGCATCGCGGTGAACCTCGGCGCCCCGGTGGTGCTGTCGGTGCGCGGATTCGATCGCACACCGGCCGAGATCGCCCAGGTCATCGAGCTGTGCATGGTCGAACTCGCCTTTCAGCACGCGCACACCGCCGCCGTGGTCGCCAACCGCTGCCGACCTGCCGACCTCGAGGCGGTTGCCGAGGCCTGCAAGGATCTCGGGCCGCCGGTTTACGTCATTCCCGAGGAGCCGCTGCTGGTGGCCCCGACGGTGTCGGAACTGCTCGGCGCGGTCGACGGCACCCTGGTGCACGGTGATCCCTCGCTGCTGGGCAGGGAGGTGATGGACGTGCTGGTGGCGGGGATGACGGCCGAACATGTTCTGGAACGGCTGCGCGAGGGCGCGGCGGTGATCACCCCCGGTGATCGTTCCGATGTGGTGCTGGCGGTGGCCAGTGCCCATGCCGCCGAGGGTTTTCCGAGCCTGTCCACCATCATCCTCAACGGTGGTCTGCCGTTGCACCGGGAGATCGCCCGGCTGGTCACCGGTGTCGGTCTGCGGCTGCCGATCATCGCCACCGATCTGGACTCGTTCTCGGCGGCCACCGCGGTGGCCGACACCCGCGGCCGGGTCACGGCGACCTCGCAGAGCAAGATCGACACCGCCCTGCACCTGATGGACCACCGCGTCGACATCGCCGACTTGTTGGAGCGCCTGGCCATCCCGATCCCGACGGTCACCACCCCGCAGATGTTCGCCTATCAGCTCATGGAGCGCGCCCACTCCGACCGCAAGCGGATCGTGCTGCCCGAGGGCGACGACGACCGGATCCTGCAGGCCGCCGGCCGGCTGCTGCGCCGCGGCATCGCCGACCTCACCATTCTGGGGGAGGAGGGCCAGGTGCGTTCACGGGCAGCCGAACTCGGCGTCGACCTCACCGCGGCGACGGTGATCGACCCGCGCACCAGCGAACTGTGCGAGCGCTTCGCCGAGCAGTACGCCGAGATTCGCAAGAAGAAGGGCGTGACCTTCGAACGGGCCCGCGAGACCATCCACGACGTGTCCTACTTCGGCACGATGCTGGTGCACAACGATCTGGTGGACGGCATGGTCTCCGGTGCGGCGCACACCACCGCCCATACCGTCCGTCCGGCCTTCGAGATAATCAAGACCCAGCCCGGGGTGTCGACGGTCTCCAGCATCTTCCTGATGTGCCTGAGCGACCGGGTGCTGGCCTACGGCGACTGCGCGATCGTCCCGGACCCCACCGCCGGCGAGTTGGCCGACATCGCGATCAGTTCGGCACGCACCGCCGCGCAGTTCGGCATCGAACCGCGGGTGGCCATGCTGTCGTATTCGACCGGGGAGTCCGGTAGCGGTGCCGGCGTCGACAAGGTCAGGGCCGCAACCGAACTCGTCCGCGAGCGTGAACCCGGATTGCTTGTCGAGGGGCCGATCCAGTACGACGCCGCGGTGGATCCGACGGTGGCCGCGGCCAAGATGCCGAACTCGCCGGTCGCGGGCCGGGCCACGGTGCTGATCTTCCCCGACCTCAACACCGGCAACAACACCTACAAGGCCGTGCAGCGCAGCGCCGGGGCGATCGCGATCGGGCCGGTGCTGCAGGGGCTCAACAAGCCGGTCAACGACCTGTCCCGCGGCGCGCTGGTCGAGGACATCGTCTACACCGTCGCCATCACCGCGATTCAGGCTCAGGGGTTGTGATGTCCGATACCGTGCTGGTGCTCAACTCCGGATCCTCGTCGCTGAAGTACCAGCTCGTCGAACCGCGCACCGGAACCTCGCTGGTCGACGGCATCGTCGAGCGGATCGGCGAGGACGGCGGTGTCGCCGACCACGAGGCCGCGCTGCGGGCCGCGTTCGAGGTCATCGCCCCGGGCGGCCAGGATCTGTCGGCCCTCGGCCTGGTTGCGGTCGGCCACCGGGTGGTGCACGGCGGACCCAACCTGTACCGGCCGACGATCGTCGACGACCGCCTGGTTGCCGAACTGCGCGAGCTCGCCCCGCTGGCGCCGCTGCACAACCCGCCGGCCGTGCTCGGTATTGAGGTGGCCCGCCGGGTGCTGCCCGACCTGCCGCACATCGCGGTGTTCGACACCGCCTTCTTCCACGATCTGCCCCCCGCTGCGTCCACCTACGCCATCGACCGCGAGATCGCGGCCCGCTGGCATATCCGCCGCTATGGCTTCCACGGCACCTCCCATGACTACGTCAGCGCTCAGGCCGCTGAGTTCCTCGGCGCCCCAAGGGAATCGCTGAACCAGATCGTGCTGCACCTGGGCAACGGCGCCTCCGCCTCGGCGATCGCCGCGGGCCGCCCGGTGGACACCACGATGGGCCTGACCCCGATGGAGGGCCTGGTGATGGGCACCCGGTCCGGTGACGTCGACCCCGGGATCATCAGCTACCTGTGGCGGACGGCGGACATGGGCGTTGACGAGATCGAGTCGATGCTCAACCGGCGCTCGGGGATGCTGGGGCTGACCGGCGAGGTCGACTTCCGGGTGGTGCATCAGCGCATCGCCGCCGGTGACGGGGACGCCCGGCTCGGATATGAGGTCTACATTCACCGGTTGCGCAAGTACATCGGCGCCTATTTGGTGTTGCTGGGCCGCACCGACGTCATCTCCTTCACCGCGGGGGTGGGCGAGAACGACGCGAAGGTACGCCGGGACGCGCTGGCCGGTCTGTCGGGTCTGGGCATCGAACTCGACGGGCACCGCAATGAGGGTGCCGAGCGCGGAGTGCGGCGGATCTCCACCGATGCCTCGCCCACCACGGTACTGGTCGTCCCGACCGACGAGGAGCTGGCGATCGCCCGTGCCTGCATGACGGTGCTGTAGCCCCCAGCGCGGCAACAAAACCCTGCGCGAGCAGACGCAAAAGACCCCCGACACGCCGTGTCGCGGGGTCTTTTGCGTCTGCTCGCGGGGGAGAGGGCCGCGGGGGAGAGGGGAGGGGCTCTCAGAAGGTGGTGATGGGGCGCACCTGGTTGGCCAGGTCCACCAGCGCGTAGCGGTGCGCCTGACTGCTGGCCACCCGGGCCAGGCCGCGCAGCGAGGCCTCCACCCCCAGTCGCAGACCGTGCTCGGTGAACCCGAACCCGAGAATCGGCGCGGGGCTGGCCGCGTTGCTGACGATCCAGTCCATCGCCGTGCCGAGCACCAGCGCGCGGATCTGCAGCACCCGTGGTTCGCTGGCGGGCAGTGCCTCCACCCGGCGTGCGGCGTCGCGGATCTGTTCCTCGGTCAGTTCGTGGGCCGATCGCCCGGACAGCAGCGTCACCGCACTGGTCAGTCGCGCGGTGGTGAAATGTCGTGAGCCGACCGGCACTTCGTCCAATGTGGTCACCGCCCCCTGGCGATCGCCCTCGACGGACTGGGCGCGGGCCAGGCCGAACCCGGCCGAGATGATGTTGTTGTCGGTGTGCCAGACGGTTTCGTAGAACTGGCGCTCACCGGAGGTCCCGGCCAGTTCCGCGGTCGCGGCCAGCGCCAGCTTGGGGGCGAGCTCGCCGGGGAAGGTGTCCAACACCTCGGTGAAATGCTTTGTCGCCGAGTGATAGTCGCCGTTGAGCAATTCCGAGACCGCCTTGAACCACACCAGCCGCCAGCGCCAACCGACCCGCTCGGCGAGGGCCTCGAGCTTGCGGCCGGCCTTGGCGACGTCGCCGAGGTCCAACAGCGCCCGGACCTCCATCAGCGGCAGTTCCACCGAGTCGCCCAGGTCGACCCCGTCGGACTCCAGGCTGTCGTGCCGGGCGGCGCGCAGCGAGTCCAGGGTCTGCACCGGCTGCGAGAGCACCGTCGCCGACAGCACGGTGGCGGCGATATCGGTCGGGTCGACCAGCGGAACCGGCAGGGCGGTGACGATCTCGGGGGCGGTCAGCCGCTCGGCGTGCACCAGACCGTCGAGATAGACGTCGGTGTGGGCGACCAGCAGGTCCACCCCGAAGGTCGACCGGGTCCGGGTGAAGACGGTGGAGAGGCCGGGCCGCGGGGTGCCGGTGTCGGCGGCCACCACCTCGCGCAGCACGCCGATCAACTGCGCGGACATCTCCTCGGCGCTGGCGAAACGCCGGCGCGGGTCGGGGTCGATGGCCCGGCGCAGCAGCCTGGCGAAGGAGTCGTAGCGGGCCAGAATCGGATCGTCCTCCGGCAGCCCGTCGACATAGCGGCCGTTGCGGGTGCGCAACTTCAACGTCAGGGCCGCCAGCGTCCGGCCCACCGTGTAAACGTCGCTGGCGACGGTGGGGCCGGTTCGGACGATCTCCGGCGCCTGATATCCCGGGGTGCCGTAGAGGTAGCCGAAGGAGTTGATCCGCGACACCGCGCCGAGGTCGATCAGCTTGAGCTGCTCCTCGGTCACCATGATGTTCTCCGGCTTGAGGTCGTTGTAGCACAGCCCGATCGAGTGCAGATAGCCCAGCGCGGGCAGGATCTCCAGCATGTAGGCGATCGCCTCGGCCACCGGAAGTCGTTGGCCCTTGGTGGGTTTGAGCGATTTACCGCCGACGTACTCCATCACGATGTAGCCGATCGGCTCGCCCCTGACATCGGGATGCTCGACGAAGTTGAAGATCTTGACGATCGAGGGGTGGGCTACCTCGGCGAGGAACTGCCGCTCGGCCATCGCGATGGCCTGGGCCTCGGCGTCACCGGAGTGCACCAGACCCTTGAGGACCACGGGGCGCTCGTTGACGTTGTGGTCGACGGCCAGATAGATCCAGCCCAGTCCGCCGTGCGCGATGCAGCCCTTGATCTCGTACTGGTCGGCGGCCATGTCGCCCGGTTTCAGCTGGGGCAGGAAGGAGAAGGAGCTGCCGCAGTTGGGGCAGACGCCCTCGGACTCGCCTTCGTGCTCCGCGGTCGAGCGGCCCACCGGCCGGCCGCAGTTCCAGCAGTACCGCTTCGACTCTGCGACGACGGGCTTGACCATCAGGGCGGCCAGCGGGTCGATCTCCGGCACCCGCGGGATCTCCACCAGGCCGCCGCCGAGCCGACGGGTCGCCGACACCGTCCGCGACACCGTCGCCGTGTGGTCCTCGGTCTCGATCGGTTCGTTGATCACCAAGACGTCGTCATCGTCGTCGTCGAAGGAAGGCCGGAACACCGCCTGGGTGGACATCGGCCGCATGGTCGACACCGAGTCCATTCCGAGTTCGGCCAGACCGGCCGGCTGGGTGCCGACCTCGGCGTCCTGTTGTTCGGCGGAGCTCATCAGTCCGAGTACTTCGGTGCCGGAGGTGCGGGCGCCGGGCCGAGCACCGTCAACCATCTGCGGTAGAGCGTGTCCCAGGTGCCGTCGGTGCGGATCCGCTCGAGAGTTCCGTTGACGAACCGGACCAGTCCGGTGTTGGACAGTTTGATCCCGATCCCGTAGGGCTCCTGGGCCATGCTCGGGCCGACGATATGCAGGTAGGGGTCTTGGGCGACCAGACCCGCCAGGATCGCGTCATCGGTGCTCACCGCATCGACCTCCCGTTGCTGCAGCGCCACCAGACAGTCGGCCCACGTCGTCACGGTCACGATGGTCGGCGGCGGCTCGATCTCGGCGACCCGCTCGATCGATGTGCTGCCGCGTGCCACGCAGACCCGCTTTCCGGACAGATCCGACGGCCCGACGATATCGGATTCCCGCGGGGCCAGGATCCGCTGGAAACCGTTGAAGTACACCGTCGAGAAGTTCACCTTCTCGCGGCGCTCGCAGGTGATGGTCATGGTCTTGACCACGATGTCGACGGTGTTGTCCTCCAGTGCGGTGATCCGGTCGGCCGAGGACAGGATGCGGTATTCCACCGCGGTCGGGGTGCCGAAGATGTCGCGGGCCACCTCGCCGGCGATGTCCACGTCGAATCCGCTGATCACGCCGGTGATCGGGTCGCGGAACGAGAACAGGTTGCTGCCGATGTCCAGGCCGACGATCAGCCGTCCGCGTTTGCGGATCGCGGCCACCGCCGCATCGGCCTCCGCCTTGGTGGGGAAGGGGCGCAGGCTGGCCGTGAGGTCGCAGTTCTCCGGCTTCTTGTCCGGCGGGAGGGCCTCGTCGATGGGCAGCTCCTCCATCCCGGCGGGAGTCGGCGGGGCCAGGGTGGGGGTGGGTTGGGAGGCGGGATCCACCGGTTGCCCGCAGGCGCCCAGGGCGGCGGCGGCCAGCAGGGTGACCAACGCGCGCCGCACCGCCGGCACCGTCGGCAGCGTGTTCCTCAGGCTCATCACCGGTACTCGCTCATCCTGGGCCACAGCCCCAGCGCCACCGCGACCGCGGCCCCGACCGACAGGGCCGCCCCGCCGACGGTCGACCCGGACAACACCCGTCGGGCCTGGAGGATGTCGTGGCGAAGCTGTTTGCGGCTTTCCCTGATCCCCTGGCTGAGCGCGTCGTTGAGCTTGTCGAAGGCCGGAGTGGAGTCGTCCTCGCCGGTGCCCAACGCGACCTGGGTGGCCGCCTGGTAGTTGCCGACGTCGATGTAGTCGTTGATCCGCTCGTCGGCCTGCCGCCACTTCACCAGCAGTTCGTCGGCCTGGGCCAGCCCGCTCTTGTCCACGGTGTCCTCGCGGGCCAGGTACTCGGACAACTGCTCACGCATATCGTCGACCCGCTGGTAGTACGAGCGTTTGCGCAGTTCCTCGTCGCTGCGGCGGACCAGCGACAGCGTCTCGTCGGCCCGCGCCTGCTGGGCGGTGATGGCCAGGTTGGTCACCGTGCGCAACGAGTCGGCCGCGGTGTTCTTGGCCGCCCGGCTGCCCACGGTGGACAGGGTCAGCGCGGTACCGACCCAGACGATCATCACCGAGATCGCCAGACCCCCGGCCACCAGTCCGATGTTCACCCGTCGCTTGGTTCGTTGCGCCAGCCACCGGTGCGCGAAGGCGCCGAAGGCCAGGGTGGCCGCCACCACGATGATCACCGGCGCGGGGATCTTGGTCGACTCCGTCGTCTCGGCGTCCACCCGGGCCGAGGTCGCCTCGTACAGGCGCTGCGCGTCGGGCAGGATCTTGTCCTGCATCAGGGCCGAGGCCTCCGACAGGTAGGACGAGCCGACCGGATTGCCCACCCGATTGTTGGTCCGGGCGGTCTCGATCAGACCGGTGTAGACCGCGAGTTGGGCGTTGAGCCGACCCAGCAGATCCACCAACGGCGGGTCGGTCAGGCCACTGGAAGCCCGGGTGACCGAGACCGCGGCGTCGGTGATCGCCTGTTCGTAGCGCTGCCGGACAGCTCGGGGTTCGGTTCGGGCGATGAACGCGGTGGCGGCGGCGGCGTCGGCGATCGACAGCGTCGTGTAGAGCCGCCCGGCCGAGAACGCCAGCGGTTCGGTGTGGTCGAGCACCTTGGTCAGCTGGTTCTGGCGTTCGGTGATCGTGGTGGAGATCGCGAACGCGCTGAGGATGCCCAGCGCGGCGAGAATGAGGCCGATCACCCCGATCCGTCCGGGGGTGGTATTGGCGAACCACCAGCGCGGGTGGGTGGGCTCGGTCGGCGTCCCTTGCGCCGACGGCTCGGTGGACGGATGCGCCAACTCGACGGTCACGGTGCGTGGACCTCGCTCCCCTCGGCCGGCGTTCGACGCTGTCCTGGATACGTCGCTGTACTGAAACGTCGCTGTACTGAAACGTCGCTGTCCTGGATACGTCGCTGTTCTGAAAATCCTATGAGTAAATTCTAAGAGCCTCCGGCTCGGATTGCTCCGCATCTTCGGGTCCGCCTGTCGCCGTGGCGCACCTATTGTGGAAAAGGTGCGAGGCGACGGCGACGGGTGGGTGGTCTCCGACGCGGGAACGCACCACTGGGGGAGGTTCGGCGCTGCCGGTTTGCTGGTCCGGGCGCCGCTGGATGACGGCCGGCCCGCGGTGCTGCTGCAACACCGCGCCGCGTGGAGCCATCAGGGCGGTACCTGGGGACTGCCCGGCGGTGCCCTGGACAGTCACGAGAAGCCGGAAGAGGCCGCCCTGCGGGAGGCCGAGGAGGAGGCCGGCCTGCCGCGCGAGCACCTCCGGGTCCGCGCCCAGATCCAGACCGCCGAGGTCCGCGGGCCGCACGGTGCCCACTGGCGCTACACCACCGTGATCGCCGACGCCCCGGCACCGCTCGAGACCGTGCCCAACCGGGAGAGCTACGAGCTGCGCTGGGTGGCCGAGGACGAGGTGGCCGGGTTGTTGCTGCACCCGGGTTTCGCCGCCAGTTGGCACCGATTGCGGATCAGCGCGGCCGTACCGCCGCACACCTGCGACCTGGGCCTGCCGCACACCCTGGAGATCATCGAGGTGGGCTTCGCCTGGTGCGCCGCCGGGCTCAGCGCGCCGCAAGCGCGGCCGTGAGCCGCCTGAGATGCCGCAGGAAACGTTGCCGCGCATCGGGCGTTACGTGGCCCTCGGTAGCTCGATGGCGGCCGGACCGGGTATCCGGCCGCGGGCCGCGGGTTCGCCGTGGCGCGCGATGCGCTCGGCCGGCAACTACCCGCACCTGATCGCACGACGCACGGGTGCCGACCTCGTGGACGTCACCTATTCCGGTGCGACGACGGCTCACCTGCTCACCGAGTCCCAGAACGGCGCCCCGCCACAGATTCAGGCGCTCGACGGCACCGAGGATCTGGTGACCATCACCATCGGCGGCAACGACGTCGGCTACGTGCCACTGCTGGTGGCCGCCAGCCTTCCGCCGGTGGCACGCACACTGCCGGTGATCGGCCCGAAGCTGCGCGCACTGCTGGACCCGGGTGCCCGGGAGAATGCCGTCGAACGGGTCGCCGGATCGTTGCGGGAGGTCGGCGCGGCGGTGCGGCGCAGGAGTCCCCACGCACGGGTGATGTTCGTCGACTACCTCACGCTGCTGCCGCCGCCGGAGGCCCGCGACCAGCCGCTGCCCGCCACCGCCGCGGCGCCGGCCCGGCGGGTCGCATCCCGGCTGGCCGCTCTCACCGCGGCGGCGGCATCCGAAACCGGGTGCGAGATCGTTGCGGCCTCCCAGGCCAGCCGCGACCACCATCCCTGGTCGCCGGATCCGTGGACGACCGGTCCGGGGTTGTTCGTGCCCTGGCGGCCCGCCCCGTTCCATCCCACCGCGGCCGGGATGGCGGCCGTCGCCGACCTCGCGCTGGCCCGACTAACCTGGGCGCGGTGAGAAACACATCCCGTACGGCGCGGGTCGGCCTCGCGATCCTCGCGACGGTGGCCCTGGCTGCCGGCTGCGCCAAACCGGCCGGTGACGGGCAGCCGGTCAGGGAGAACCAGGCGGCCATCGAATTCGCCTCCGGGCTGAGCGGAAAGCTCACCGCCGACGCGATGATGGGACACCTCGCCGCACTGCAGGACATCGCCGATAACCACGGCGGCACCCGGGCGGTCGGCACCTCCGGTTACGACGCCAGCGTCGACTACGTCGTCGGGGTGCTGCGCGACGCCGGGTTCGACGTGCAGACCCCGCAGTTCCAGACCCGGGTCTTCAACGGCGGCGAGGCGAACCTGACGGTCGGCGGGGCCGCGGTCGAGGCGAGCCCGCTGAAGTACACCGTCGGCACCGACGGCGTCAGCGGTCCGCTGGTCGCCGCCCCTGCCGATGAGACACCCGGGTGCGCCCCGTCGGACTACGAGGGCCTGCCGGTCAAGGGGGCGGTGGTCCTGGTGGACCGCGGAAGCTGCCCGTTCTTCCAGAAGAGCTCCATCGCGGCGAAACTGGGTGCGGTGGCCGTGGTCGTCGCCGACAACGTCGACCAGGAGAGCATGGGTGGCACCCTGGGCGAGGAGTCCGACGTCAGCATCCCGGTGGTCGGCATCGGCAAGGCCGACGGCGCTCGCCTGCGCGGCGCACCCGGACCGGTGACGCTCACACTCGACGCCACCACCGAGACCATTTCGGCGCGCAACGTCATCGCCCAGACCACCACCGGATCCGCGCAGAACGTGGTGATGGTGGGCGGACACCTCGACTCCGTTCCCGAAGGCCCGGGGATCAACGACAACGGGTCCGGGGTGGCGGCGATACTGGAGACCGCCGTCCAACTCGGCAACGCCCCGGCGATCAACAACGCGGTGCGCTTCGGGTTCTGGGGCGCCGAGGAGATCGGCATCGTCGGCTCCCGCAAGTACCTGGAATCCCTCGACGTCGAGCAGCTCAAAGACATTGCGCTGTATCTGAACTTCGACATGCTGGGCTCGCCCAACCCGGGCTATTTCACCTACGACGGCGACCAGTCCACCGCCCCGGGCCGCGACCAGAGCCCGCCCCGGGTCCCGGAGGGCTCCGCCGGTATCGAGCGCACCCTGGTGGACTACCTGAGGAAGGCGGGCGAGGCCGCCGAGGACACCTCGTTCGACGGACGTTCGGACTACGACGGGTTCACCCGGGCGGGCATCCCGGCGGGCGGGCTGTTCTCCGGCGCCGAGGAGGACAAGAGCCCCGAGCAGGAAAAGCTCTGGGGCGGCACCGCCAACGCCCCCTTCGACCCGAACTACCACAAGGACACCGACACCCTCGACCGGGTGGATCGCGACGCCCTCCGGATCAACGGCGGCGGGGTGGCCTACGGGGTGGGTTTCTACGCCCAGGATCTGACCGGCCGCAACGGTATTCCGGCCCGCGAGGACCGGACCCGCCACGAACTCTCCGGGGAGTGAGTCCGCGGCGGGGTCTGGACTACCTGAATCTCGCCGTCCGCAACCTTGTCGCCGCGTAGATCAGCGCGCCGAGTCCGACGACCGCGCTGCCGGCCAGCGCCGAGGCCGGCGGGAGAAACGCCGCCAGCAGCAGACAGCCCGCCAGGCCCAGTCCGGCGACCAGGCGCCCGCCAGGGGAGCGATCCAGTGTCCAGGCCGCGGCATTGGCGATCGAGTAGTAGACCAGCACCGCCAGCGAGGAGAACCCGATCGCCGCGCGGATGTCGACGGTCGCGGCCACCACCGCGACCACTGCGCCGACCGCGATCTCGGCGCGGTGCGGCACCCGGTAGCGCGGATGCACCGCGGCCAGGGCGGCCGGAAGATGTCCGTCGCGTGCCATCGCCAGGCCGGTACGCGAGACCCCCAGGATCAGCGACAGCAGCGAGCCCAGTGCCGCGATCGCCGCCCCGGCCCGCACGACGGGCTCTGACCACCCCGCCCCGGCGGCACGAACCGCATCGGCCAACGGCGCTGCGGAACCGGGCAATCCGTCCCCGAGCGCCGCGATCAGAGCCACGGCCACCACCGTGTACACCGCCAGCGTGATCCCCAGGGCCAGCCGTATCGCGCGCGGGATGGTGTGGGCCGGATCGCGCACCTCCTCGCCGAGCGTGGCGATGCGCGCGTAGCCGGCGAAGGCGAAGAACAGCAGCCCGGCGGCCTGCAACACCCCGGCCGGGCCGCCGCCGGCCAACTCCAGGACCGCATGATCCGCGCGGCCGGCCAGTGCCACCGTGGTGATGACCCCGGCCAGTACGGCGAGCACGACGGCCACGATCGTCCGGGTCAGCAGCGCTGATTTCTCGATGCCGCGATAGTTCACCGCCGTCAGCGCCACCACGGCGGTGACGGCGACGGCGTGGGCGTGCTGCGGCCAGGCGTAGAGCCCGACGGTCAGCGCCATCGCCGCGCACGAGGCGGTCTTGCCGACGACGAAACTCCAGCCGGCCAGGTAGCCCCAGAACTGCCCGAGGCGTTCCCGGCCGTAGACGTAGGTGCCGCCGGACACCGGATAGCGGGCGGCCAGCCGGGCCGAGGACGTGGCATTGCAGTACGCCACGAACGCCGCCGCGGCCAGTGCGATCAGCAAGCCGGACCCGGCCGCCGCGGCCGCCGGTCCGAAGACCGCGAACACCCCGGCGCCGATCATCGAGGCAAGCCCGATCAGCACCGCGTCGCCGGTGCCCAGGCGACGCCGGAGTTCCGGCGCGGTCAACTCATCGACGGCTGCGGATGGCGCTGAAAAACAGGTAGCCGAGGTAGCCCACCACGCCGGCCAGGGCGAACTTGCGGGTCTGCGGCGCGATCAGCCCCACGCCCAGGGCCGTCTCGATGGTGCCGTTGACGTAGACGTGCCGACGGGTGTTGTTCGGGAACGCCGTCGCGGTCATCGGCTCGAACAGTTGAGGTTTGGCGAAATGGGCCACGCCTGCGGCGGCCAGCGCCGCACCTGCTCCAGGGATCCTTGCCGACATTACGGTCCTTCCGTCGGTTGATGTGTCCGTCAGTTGATGTGCCAGTCAGTTGATGTGGTAGTCGCTCATCGGAAAATCGGTGGCCTGGCGGATGGCCGCGCCCGCGGTCATCGGACGCAACAGTGTCGCCTCGCCGTGCGGGTTGAAATAGTAGGACCGCGCGTTCGCGCAGTGCCCGACGGCGAACACCGTGTCGTCGACCAGGTCGGTCATCTGGTCCAGGAAGCGCGCGTTGGCCTCCTCGGTGACCTCGAAGGTCGTCGCTCCCCGGCGCTTGACCTCTTTGAACAGCCGGTCCATGATCCGCATCTGGTACTCCATGGTGTTGAAGAAGTTCAACCCGATGAAGGCGTACGGGCTGGCCAGGCTCAGGTAGTTGGGGAACTGCGGGACCGACACCCCCTGATAGGCCTGGAACCGGTTCTCCCGCCACCACTTTCCGAGATTGCGCCCGCCTCGGCCGACGACCTCGATCGCCGGGATGTTGGCCTCCCACAGATCGAATCCCGTTGCCAGCACCAGGGTGTCGATCTCGGTGCGCGTTCCGTCGTTGGCCACCACGGCATGCGGCTCGATCTGCGCGATGCCGCTGGTCTGCAGATGGACGTTCGGTCTGGTGAAGGCGCGGTAGTAGCTGTTGGAGAACGTGGGTCGCTTACAGCCGAAGTCATAGTCCGGGGTCAGCTTGCGGCGCAGTTCGGGGTCGCGGACCACCGCGAAGCGGTACATCTTGGACACATCGGAGGCTCCGATGTTGAGCCGCCGGAACAGCGTCTGGCGATGGTGCAGGACAACGTAGTTGAAGAACTCGTAGATCGCGTCGGTGACCGCGCGGACCGCGCGCTGCGCCAGGGGGAACCGGGCGAAGAGCCGTTTGGCGCGCTCGGGGTAGGCGAAGTCGACCTTCGGCACGACGTAGATGGCGGTCCGCTGGAAGACGGTGAGGTCCCCGGCCCTCTTGGCCAGCTCCGGGATGAGTTGCACCGCGGTGGCGCCGGTGCCGATCAACCCGATCCGCTTGCCCGCCGGGTTGAAGTCGTCGTCCCAGGCGGTGGTGTGGATGATCTTGCCCTCGAAGCCGTGGATGCCCGGAATGTCGGGGGTGTGCGGCTGGGACAGGAACCCGGTGGCGGTGATCAGGTACCGCGCGCTCAGCGTCCCGCCGTCGCCGAGGGCCACCCGCCACAACCCGGCCTCCTCGTCCCAGCGCGCGCCCTCCACGGTGGTCTGGAACCGGATGTGGCGGCGAACGTCGTACTTGTCGGCCACGTCGTCGGCGTACTGCTTGATCTCCGCGCCGGTGGAGAACAGCCGCGACCAGTTCGGGTTGGGTTCGAAGAAGTAGGAGTAGGTGGTTGTCGGAACGTCGCAGGCCAGCCCGGGATAGTGGTTGACATACCAGGTGCCGCCCAGGTCGTCCTGCCGGTCGAGGAGCACGAAGTTCTCGTAGCCGAGACGTTTGAGTTGAATCGCCGCGCCGATGCCCCCGAAACCGGCCCCGACGATGATCACGTCGAAGAATTGCTCGGTCATTCCCCGACGGTACCCGACCTGACCCGGCACGCTGAGTCGCAGCGCGGGGGCGGCCGCCAGTACCGGGACATCGAGGACTTTGGGCCTACGCGAGACTCGGCACCGCACCGTCAATCAAGCCGCCGTGCGTCTAATCCAGCCGTCCTGCGTCGACCACCCTCAACACCGCCGTGCCCTGCTCGTCGGAGGCCGCCAGGTCCACCTCCACCTCGATCCCCCAGTCGTGGTCGCCGGCCGGGTCGTCGAGTATCTGACGCACCCGCCAGGCACCCGGCTGACGGTCGATGATCAACAGGGCCGGCCCCCGGGCGTCGGCGCCGATGCCGACGTCGTCGTGCTCGGCGAAGTAGTCGCCGATCACCTCCTGCCAGCACTGGGCCGTCCACCCGGAGCCGGAGTCCGCTGCGCCCTCCAAGGCGCCCAACTCCTCCCAACGTCGCCGGGCGAACAGCTCCACCCGCCGGAACAGCGCGTTGCGGACCATCGCGGTGAACGCGCGCTCGTTGCCGGTCAGCGGACGCGGACGCTCCGGTACCGCCACCGGCGCGCTCGGCGGTTGATCGGGGCTGGTGAGCTGCTCCCACTCATCGAGCAGGCTGGAGTCCACCTGGCGCACCAATTCGCCGAGCCACTCGACGACGTCGGTGAGTTCCTCGCTTCGCGCGGCGGCGGGCACCCCGGAACGCAGCGCCTTGAACGCGTCGGAGAGATAGCGCAGCACCGCCCCTTCCGAGCGGACCAGTCCGTACAAGCTGACGTACTCGCGGAAGGTCATCGCCCGTTCCCACATCTCGCGCACCACCGACTTCGGCGACAGCCGGCCGTCGGCGGCCCACGGGTTGCTCTGCAAATACACCTCGTAGGTGTGCCGCAGCAACTCCTGCAGCGGCTTGGGGTAGCTGACCTCATCGAGCAGTGCGATCCGCTCGTCGTACTCGATGCCCTCGGCCTTCATCTGCGCCACCGCCTCGTTGCGGGCCTTCTTCAGCTGCGCGGCCAGGATCGGGCGTGGATCCTCCAGCGTCGCCTCGATCACCGAAACGACATCCAGGGCAAAGGTTTCCGATGCGGGATCCAGCGCCTCGACGGCGGCCAGGGCGAACGTCGACAGCGGCTGGTTGAGGGCGAAGTCCGCCGGAAGATCCACCGTCAGCCGGTAGCGCCGACCGTCGGGCTCCGGAGCGTCGAGGCGTTCGATCACCCCGGCCTGCAGCAGCGAGCGTGCGATGCCGACCGCCTCGCGGATGTGCCGCAACTGCCGTTTGCGGGGCTCGTGGTTGTCGGTGAGCAGCCGGCGCATCGCGACGAACGGGTCACCGGGGCGGTCGACGACATCGAGGAGCATCGCGGTGGAGACCCGCATGTTCGACGTCAGCGGCTCCGGGGCGGCCGCGACCAGCCGGGTCATGGTGGCCTCACTCCACGGCACCATGCCTTCCGGGGCTTTGCGGCGCACCAGCTTGCGGCGCTTCTTGGGATCGTCGGCGACCTTGGCGAACTGCTTGAGGTTCTCCACCTCGTGGTCGGGCGCCTGGACGATCACGGTGCCGGCGGTGTCGTAGCCGGCCCGCCCGGCCCGCCCGGCGATCTGGTGGAACT
>JAGQTQ010000106.1 GCA_020438905.1 Mycobacterium sp. | reverse complement strand
GCAACACCATCCTCATCCTGACCTCCAACCTGGGGTCCGGCGGCACCGAGGAGCAGGTGATGGCGGCGGTGCGCGCAGCGTTCAAGCCGGAGTTCATCAACCGGCTCGACGACGTGCTGATCTTCGACGCCCTCAATCCCGAGGAACTGGTCCAGATCGTCGACATCCAGCTGGCTCAGCTCAAGAAGCGGCTGTCCCAGCGGCGCCTGGAACTGCAGGTCTCGCTGCCGGCCAAGGAATGGCTGGCCGACCGCGGGTTCGACCCGGTCTACGGGGCCCGGCCGCTGCGCCGGCTGGTCCAGCAGGCCATCGGCGACCAACTGGCCAAGATGCTGCTGGCCGGGGAGATCCACGACGGTGACACCGTCGAGGTCAACGTCTCCGAGGACGGGGACTCGCTGGTCCTGGCCGCCGGCTAGCCCCGCGACCAGACGCAAAAGGCCCCGACACGCCCGGCGTGTCGGGGCTTTTGCGTCTGTTCGGCAAAAACGGTGACCCTGTTGTTACCTGCGGGGACTCTCGGTGAACGGCAGGGAACGGTTACGCTACGACCGATGGTTCCCTTCTGGTTCACGCTGTCGGCACTCTGCTTCGCGGGTGCGGCCGTGCTGCTGTATGTCGACATCGGTCGTCGCCGCGGTCTGGGCCGGCGTCGCAAGTCCTGGGCGCGCGCGCACGGATTCGACTACGAGCAGGAATCCGGCGAGATCGTCGACCGCTGGAAGCGGGGCGTGATGTCGACCGTCGGCGACGTCACCGCGCGTAACGTCGTGCTCGGCCAGGTCCGCGGCGAGGCGGTCTACGTCTTCGACCTCGAGGATGTCGCCACCGTCATCGCCCTGCACCGCAAGGTCGGTACCAACGTCGTGATGGACCTGCGACTCAAGGGTGTCAAGGAACCCCGTGAGAACGACGTCTGGCTGCTCGGGGCGATCGGGCCGCGGATGGTGTACTCCAACAACCTCGACGCCGCGCGCCGCGCGTGTGACCGCCGGATGGTCACCTTCGCCCACACCGCCCCGGACTGCGCCGAGATCATGTGGAACGAGCAGAACTGGACGCTGGTGGCCATGCCCATCGCCTCCACCCGCGCCCAGTGGGACGAAGGCCTGCGCGCGGTCCGGCAGTTCAACGACCTGCTGCGGGTGCTGCCCCCGATCCCCGCCCAGGCCGCCGCCGCCCAGTCCTCGCGCCGTCCGGCCGAGCCCGGGCGCCCCCAGGCCCTGCCGACCGGGCACACCGACGCCCCGCCGGTCCTGCGGCCCCAGCAGCCCCGCACCGGCACGCAGGCCCCGAACTACCAGACCTGAACCGGCGATTAAGGTGACGGGGTGCCCCGTCCCACCGCCCTGATCACCGGCCCCACCTCGGGGCTGGGAGCCGGTTACGCCCGCCGATTCGCTCGCGACGGCTACGACCTCGTCCTGGTCGCCCGCGATGTGGGCCGCATGGAGGATCTGGCCGCCGAACTGCGCGCCGCGCACGGCGTCGACGTCGAGGTGCTCGCCGCCGACCTGTCCTGCGCCGCCGACCGCGACCGGGTCTGCCAACGGCTGGCCGCCGGGGTCAAGGTCCTGGTCAACAACGCCGGGTTCGGCACCTCGGGGGAGTTCTGGAAGACCGACCCGGCGCTGCTGCAGCGCCAATTGGACGTCAACGTCACCGCGGTGATGCACCTGACCCGCGCGGCGCTGCCGCCGATGCTCGAGGCCGGCAGCGGAACGGTGATCAACATCGCCAGCGTCGCCGGCCTGCTGTCCGGGCGGGGCTCGACCTACTCCGCCTCCAAGGCCTGGGTGGTGTTCTTCTCCGAGGGCCTGGCCAACGGGCTGACCGGAACCGGGGTCGGGGTGCACGCGGTCTGTCCGGGGTTCGTTCGCACCGAGTTCCACCAGCGCGCCGGCATCGAGATGAGTTCCATCCCGGCGCCGATGTGGCTGACCGTTGACGGAGTGGTCACCGAGAGCCTCGCCGACATCGCCAAGGGCAAGGTCGTCAGCGTGCCCGGTGTCCAGTACAAGGTGCTGACCGGGGCCGGGCGGGTCATTCCGCGCGGCCTGGTCCGCGCGTTCACCAAGAGGATGGGACGAGGCCGTGACCGCACCTGAGCTCGACCCCGCCCGGCGTGCCGAACTGGCCGGACTGGTCCGCGACCTGTCGGTGGTGTTCGGCCGGGTCACACTGTCCTCGGGCAAGGAGGCCGACTACTACGTCGACCTGCGCCGGGCGACCCTGCACCACCGGGCGGCCCCGCTGATCGGGCGCCTCATGCGCGAGCTGACCGCCGACTGGGACTATGCCGCGGCGGGCGGGTTGACCATGGGGGCCGACCCGGTGGCGTGCGCGATCATGCACGCGCCGGGCCGGCCGATCGATGCGTTCGTGGTGCGCAAGGCGACCAAAACCCATGGCCTGCAACGCCTCATCGAAGGCGCCGATGTGGTCGGCAAACGCGTGCTCGTGGTAGAGGACACCAGCACCACCGGCGGGTCGGCGCTGACCGCCGTGCACGCCGTGCGACAGGCCGGCGCGACGGTCGTCGGTGTTACCACGGTGGTGGACCGGGCCACCGGCGCCGCCGAGGCGATCGAGGCCGAGGGGGTGCCGTACCGCAGCATCCTCGGTCTGGCCGATCTCGGCCTCGACGATGTCTGATCCCGGCGGCGACGATTCCGGCCCGCACTGGGACGATGTCGTCGACGTCATCTGCGTCGGTTCTGCCCCCGGCGTGCTGGCCTACGGACTGTGTTGCGCGGCAGCCGATCTCGACGTCCTGGTGATCGACCCGCCGGCCCGGCCCGATCCGGTCCTGGATGAGTTCACCGCGGCCATGACCGAGGACCTGGGCGATCCCGAGGCGGATCCGACCCTCTCGGTGAACTCGGTGCGCTCAGCCCCGGTCCCTGAGAGCCGGACGCGGGACGACTTCGTCGGACACCGGCTGCGGGATTGGTCGGCGCGATGCCTGGCCTCCCCGCTGGCGGTGTTGCTCACCGAGGTCTCCGACGTGCTGGTCCCGATGTGCGCCGAGAACGGGGAGTCGATCACCGCCGCCGTGCTGGGCGGCTACCACGCCCCGCTGGAGCGGTGGCTGCGCGATCGCGCCGCCGAACAGGGGCTGACCGCCGACGGCGAACTTGCCGCGCTGGTCCTCGACGGGGGCCGGATCGCCGGGGTCCGACTGGCCGACGGTTCCACGGTGGCCGCCACCGCCGGCCTGGCGCTGCCGATCGGGCCGGAGGGCGCCCCGGAGATCGATGGCAGCGGGGATCTCGAGGTCGCCGTGGTGGGGCGCCCCTTCGGGCGCTTCGCCCGCGTCGAACTGCTTCGGCGATGAGCGATCCGGGCCCCACCGATCCGGGCCCCACCGAATGGTCCACCGGGGACCCGGGTGTCGGCCCGTGGACCGGGCCTCCCACCGACGATCCGCGCTACGACCCGGAACTGCTGGAGCATGGCGATAGCCGCAATGTGGTCGACGCGTACCGCTACTGGCGCCGCGAGGCGATCGTCGCCGACATCGACCGCCGCCGGCACCGGCTGCACGTGGCGATCGAGAACTTCGGCAACGACGCCAATATCGGGGCGGTGGTCCGCACCGCCAACGCCTTCGCGGTGCACACCGTGCACATCGTCGGCCGGCGGCGCTGGAACCGCCGCGGCGCCATGGTCACCGACCGCTACCAGCACCTGACCCATCACGACACCACCGAGGACCTGCTGGGCTTCGCCGCCGCGGCGGGTCTGCACGTGGTCGCCGTAGACAACGTCCCGGGTGCGGTGCGGTTGGAGCAGACCAGTCTGCCGCGCGACTGTCTGCTGGTGTTCGGCCAGGAGGGCCCGGGCATCTCTGCGGCGGCGAGTGCGGGGGCGCAGATTACGGTGTCGATCGCCCAGTTCGGCTCGACCCGCAGCATCAACGCCGGGGCGGCCGCTGGTATCGCCATGCACGCCTGGATCCGGCAATGGGCCGACCTTTCCCAGGCCTGGTAGGGCAGGATCGGTGGCTATGGATCAGCGGTGGAGCAACCGGGCGGCCAGTGCCGAGGCCGCCGTGACCACCCGGCACCTGGACCGGCTTTGGCATCTTCCCGGCACCCAACTCGGGGTGGTGGGCTGGCCGTCCACCGGCAAGGACCGGGCGTTCGGCACCTGGCACTATTGGTGGCAGGCCCATCTGCTCGACACCCTCATCGACGCGCAACTGCGCGACCCGCGACCCGAACGGGTGACGCGGATCCGTCGCCAGATCCGCGGCCATCACCTCCGCAACATCGGCCGGTGGACCAACAGCTACTACGACGACATGGCATGGCTGGCGCTGGCACTGGAACGCGCCGGACGGCTGGTCGGAGTCAATCGGCATGGTGCCCTGGCAACCCTGGGACGCCAGTTGCTGGGCGCCTGGATGCCCGAGCTGGGCGGCGGCATCCCCTGGCGCAAGCAGGACCGGTTCTTCAACGCCCCGGCCAACGGGCCCGCCGGGATCTTCCTGGCCCGGTACCACAGCCCGCACCGGGCGCAGGAGACCGCCGACTGGATCGAGAGCACCCTCATCGACCCGGAAACCCACCTGGTCTTCGACGGCATCAAGGCCGGCTCGCTGGTCCGCGCCCAGTACACCTACTGCCAGGGTGTGGTGGTGGGGCTGGAGACCGAACTGGCCGTGCGCACCGGAGAGGACCGCCACCGGGCCCGGGTCGCCCGGCTGGTGGCGGCGATCGGTGAGCACATGACCCACGGCGGCGTGCTCCGCGGCGCCGGGGGAGGTGACGGCGGGCTGTTCGCCGGGATCACCGCACGGTATCTGGCATTGGCGGCCATCGCACTGCCCGGCGACTCGGCCGCCGACGCCGCCGCTCGCGACACCGCCGCGGACATCGTGCTGGCCTCGGCCCGCGCGGCTTGGGAGAACCGGCAGAGTGTGGACGGACTGCCGCTGTTCGGGGCGTTCTGGGACCGGGCACCGGAGATCCCGCGCCCGGGTGCGGCGGCCGGAAAACGCGTCGGCGGCGCGGTCACCGAATCGGCCGCCCCCGAGCGCGACCTCTCGGTCCAGGTGTCGGGCTGGATGCTGATGGAGGCCGCCCACACCCTGGCCGGCCGGTGAGCCCGCGGACGCGCAGAACCCGGCGGAGATTTCTGGCCGCGGTTATGCTCGCCCCGAGCCCTAGACGGGAGAAGGAGAACGCGACCCGATGAAGAAGATCTTGAGCGCGCTCGCAATCGGCGTGCTGCTCGCCGGTTGCACCCCCGACGAGAAGGCTTCCACGGCCACCTCCTCGGTCCCGCCGACCGTCTGGCAGGGCTCCGGGGACATGACCAACACCACGCTGCACAAGTACATCGTCGACAACGACATCTCCGAGTTCCCGTTCCGGCCCGAGGAGCCCGGCACCCCGAAGGTCGACTTCCCGATGCCGCCGGACTGGAGTGACGCCGGCGCCCAGACCCCGGAGTGGGCTTACGGCGCGATCAAGTACGACAAGGCCGCCGATCCCGACGATCCCCCCACCCTGATCGCCATCGCCTCCAAGCTCACCGGTGACGTCGATCCGGAGAAGATCCTCGAATACGCGCCGGGCCAGCTCAACGAACTGCCCGAGTTCACCGCGATCGGTGAGCCGGAGAAGGACTCACTCGGCGGTTTCGAGGCCATCGACTACGCCGGAACCTACATGTGGGAGGGCAAGAAGCGCATCGTCGGCCAGCAGACGATCGTCGTCCCCGGCAAGGACGCCGTGTACGTCCTGCAGCTCAACGGCGACGCCCTCGACGGCCAGCAGGATGTCGTGCTGGATGCGGCCAAGGTCATCGCCGATCAGACCAAGATCACCGTCCCGTCCTGACCGGACGATCGCAGAATCACCGGAGAATCAGATGACAACCACGTTCAAGGCTTCCCGACTCCTCATGGCTGGGGTGTTCGCAGCGGCGCTGCTCTCGGCTCCGGTGATCACCGCTCCTACCGCTTCGGCCGCCTGCCCGGCCAGCACGATCGCCGATCCCCGCACCGGGGTGTGCTGGCCGCAGTCCCAGACCACCCTGGGCATTTCCGGCCCCGGTGGAATCTGTCTTCCCGGTCGTATCGGCCTGTGCCTGGGCGGTCTGCAGAACTCGCCGATCCCCGGCGCCGCGATCCGCCCGCAGGTGCCGGCCGGAGCCAACCGGGTCTGGCCGTAGTGGCCCGTGTTTGAAATCATTTGACGATTGCTTTCTTGAGTATCTCGTCGGGGTTTTGGTCCAGACGAAGGGGTGGGAGCGTTTGTTCCAGCCGTCGATGAAGGCGCGGATGGCGGTGGTCAGTTCGCGGACGCTGCCGAAGGTGCCGCGGTGGATGGCTTGGCGTTCGATGATGCCGAACCAGACTTCGACGAGGTTGAGCCAGGATGCCGAGGTGGGGGTGAAGTGGACGTGGATGCGGGGGTTGTCGGCCAGCCAGTCGCGGACCTCGATTCGTTTGTGGGTGGCGTAGTTGAACCACCCCGGCTTTCATGCA